>CAZTJZ010000021.1:0-30859 GCA_964614075.1 uncultured Phycisphaeraceae bacterium | reverse complement strand
TCGTCCCCGACCCGCCCGCCTGCGTCGCCGACGTGGACGACGGCAGCGGCACCGGGACGCCCGACGGCGGGGTCACCATCGACGATCTCATCTACTACCTCGGGCTCTTCGAGGCGGGCAACGTCGACGCCGATGTCGACGACGGCTCGGGCACCGGCACGCCCGACGGCGGGGTCACCATCGACGACCTCATCTACTACCTCACCCGCTTCGAGGCCGGCTGCTAAGCCCAGCCTCACGCCGGTTCGAGAATCCAGGGCGGCTCCGCACGGGCGGGGCCGCCCTTTTTCGTGCGCCCGGCGCTCGAAGGCCATGCCGTCACCCGCGCGTGGGCATCACGCTGGGCATGGGCTTGGGAAGGTCCGGGCCCAGGAGATCCTCCGCGAACGCCGAGGCGCTGCGGCGCTCCGTGATGGGCCCCTCGGCGTCGCCCCGCAGAAACTGGCGGATGAGCCGGTCGCCCTCGGGCCGGGCTGAGGCCTCCGCCTCGGGCATCTTGCGGAGCGCGTCGTACCACTCCCGCGTCTCGACCTTCAGCATCCGCCCCTTGTCGAGCATCGCCATCCGGTCGGCGATCGTGAACGCCGAGTCCATCTCGTGCGTGACCACGACGCTCGTCACCCCGAGCTGATGGCTCAGGGCCACGATGAGCTGATCGATCTGCGCGCTCGTCACCGGGTCCAGCCCCGCGCTGGGCTCGTCGTAGAACAGCACCTCCGGGTCCAGCGCCAGCGCCCGCGCGAGCCCGGCCCGCTTCTTCATCCCGCCCGAGATCTGCGCGGGGTACTTGTCCGCGTGCTCGCGCAGCCCCACCAGCTCCAGCTTGATCTTCACCTGGATGTCGATGATCGAGGGGTCCAGGTCGGTGTGCTCGTGCATCGGGAGCGCCACGTTCTCCGCGATGGTCATCGAGTTGAACAGCGCCCCGGACTGGAACAGAATCCCGAAACGCTTGCGCAGCGAGTCCATCGCCTCGCCCCGCAGCGCCGACAAGTCCTTCCCGAACATCCGGATGCTCCCAGAGTCCGGGCGGATCGCGCCGATCAGGTGACGCAGCAGCGTGCTCTTGCCCGAGCCCGAGCCGCCCAGAATCACCATCGTCTCGCCCTTGCGGACGTCCAGCGTGATCCCCTCCAGAACGGTCCGCCCCTCGAACCGCTTGGCGACGTCCACGCAGGAGATGATGGGCTCGGAAGTCATGCGCGTCGCGCTATTTCGAGGGGATCAGCCAGATCGGCGTGCTGCCCGAGGCGTGGGGCACGATCACCACGTCCGACCCCGGGCCGAACATGTACTTGCCCCCGCCCCCGCCGCGGTTCGAGTTCGCGTTCCCGTCGACAAAGACAAACACGGTCGCGCTGCCCTTCTCGAACTCCGCCCCCATGAAGCACGGCATGTGGTTCTGGTACCGCTGCATCAGCACGCCGGGGTCGTTCCCGGAGTTGGCCACCAGCCCCCATTCCTTGAACGAGTCGAGCACACCCTGCTGCTTGATCGCGACAAACTTCCCGAGCGACGCGTGGTACTCGTCGCGGAACGCCGCCAGACGCGACGCATCGATCTTCCCCATCGCCCCCGCCGAGAGCACGTTCGAGAGCGCGTTCGAGTCCTGCGCCTCGATCGCCGCCATCGCGTCGCCGTACGGCGTGAGCATCCCCGGGAACTTCATCACCCCCACCGTCACGAGCCCGCCCGCCAGGAGCCCGAGCGTCGAGAGCACGATCCCCGCCACCGCCAGCCCCCGCCCGCGCAAGCGCCCCGATGACCCCACGATCATCAGCAGGCTCACGATGCACAGGGCTCCCCCCGCCACCGCCACCCCCGGGCCGATCACCGGGATACAGCACAGCGGCACCAGCCCCAGCAGCGCCAGAATGAACCCGATCACCGCCATCACGCTGGTGCGCTGCTCTCGCACGGGCTGAACATCAAGATTCGGGATCGCCGACGGCGGGAACTGTGTCATAGCACACCATAGTCGGGATCACCCACCCCCAGTTTCACCCCCACGACACCCCCACCGCACCCCCGCCCCCGTGATCCGGCCGTCCTCCCCGCGCCTCTTCCTATACCCCCAGCGACCCCGAGCTCTCGCGGAGCTTCTCGACGCACTCGCCGACGATCTCCGCCGCGTACTCAACCTCCGCGGGCGTCGACTCGCGTGACAGGCTGAACCGCACCGACCCGTGCGCCAGCCGCTCGGGGATCCCCATCGCCAGCAGCACGGGCGAGGGCTCGAGCGAGCCCGACGAGCACGCCGCCCCCGCCGAGGCGTTCACCCCGCGCTCGCTCAGCAGCAGCAAGAGCGCCTCGGCCTCCAGCCCCGGGAAGGCGATATTGCTCGTGTTCCACAACCGCTCGCCCCCCCGCGGCCTGTTCACCACCGCGTCACGCACCCGCCCCAGCACCAGCGTCTCGAACCGGTCGCGCACCATCCCCAGCTCGCGCCGAGACCGCTCCTCTTTGAGCCACGCCCCCGCCAGCTCCGCCGCCACTCCCGCCCCGATGATCCCCGCGACGTTCTCCGTCCCGCCCCTCCGCCCCAGCTCCTGCGTCCCCAAGAGCACCGGACGCAGGCGCACCCCGCCCCGCGCCCACAGCACCCCCACGCCCTTGGGGCCGTGGAACTTGTGCGCCGAGAACGACATGAGATCGCACCAGGCTTCCGCGCCGCCCTCCCCCAGCACGCTCACGGGCAGCTTGCCCACTCGCTGCGTCGCGTCGCAGTGGAACACCGCGCCGCGCTCTCTACAGAGCGCCGCGATCTCCCGCACGGGCTGGATCGCGCCCGTCTCGTTGTTGGCCCATTGCACGCTGACGAGACGCACGCGCTCGTCGAGCATGGCGCCCAGACCCGCCACGTCCACCACGCCGCCCTCCCCCAAGGGCGCCCAGCGCGTCAGCCCCTGCGCCTCGAGCTCCCGGGCGATCTCGCGCACCGCCGCGTGCTCCACCCGTGTGGTGATCAGCGTCCGCCCGGGCCCCGCCGCCCCAAGAACCCCGCGGATGGCCAGGTCGATCGACTCGGTCCCGCACGAGGTGAAGGTGATCTCCCGGGGCTTGGCCCCGATGAGCTCCGCCACGCTTTTCCGCGCCAGCTCCACGCCGTGCCGCGCCGCCTGACCGCCCCGGTGCACGCTCGAGGGGTTGTGCCACGTCTCCTCGAGCGCCCGCCGCACCGCCTCCACCACCTCGGGCGCCGGCCTGGTCGTCGCGTTGTGGTCCAGCTCGATCACGGGCAATGCTACGGGACCACGCCCACGGTCCCGAGATAGGATGTCCGGCGCATGCCCCCCGAGCTCGAAGCCATCCAACTCGCCAAGGAGTTCGACGGGCGCGAGGTCATCCGGTCCATCAATCTCGCCGTCGCCCGAGGCCAGCTCCTCGCGATCGTCGGCGGGAGCGGGAGCGGGAAGACCGTCCTCCTCCACATGCTCGCCGGGCTCCTCGCCCCGACCCGCGGCACGGTCCTCGTCGCCGACCACTCCCACCCCGAAGTCCCCCTCGTGAACCTCCACGCCGCGGGCGAGAGCCTCCGCGACCAGATCCGCCTCCACTGGGCCGTGGTCTTCCAGCGCAACGCCCTGCTCTCGGGGAGTGTCTACGACAATGTTGCATTGCTGCTCCGCGAGCACACCACGCTGAGCGAGCCCGAGATCGACGCCCGCGTGCGCGAGAGCCTCGCCGCCGCCGCCCTCGACGTGGACAGCGTGCTCTACAAGGACCGGGACGAGCTCTCCGGCGGGATGGCCAAGCGCGTCGCCATCGCCCGTGCCATCGCCATCCGCCCCAAGGTCATCTTCTACGACGAGCCCACCACCGGGCTCGACCCCGTCGTCGCCGGGCTCATCCACGACCTGCTCTGGAAGACCCACGCCGGCAACGCCCGCACCAGCCTCATCGTCACCCACGACCGCGACCTGCTCCGACGCCTCCGCCCGCGCGTCGTCATGCTCCACGAAGGCCGCCTCGCGTTCGACGGCGAGTACGACGCCTTCACCACCGCCCCCGGCCCCCCCGCCGAGTACCTCCGCGCCATGCCCGTCCTCCACGCCACGCCGATGTCGTGAGCCGCGCCGTCGCCGCAGCGCGGTCCCCAACGCCGCATCCAACCCGGCAACACTCTCGCTACGCCAGCAGAGCCATCAGCAAGAGCATCAGCATCGTGCCCAACACCACCGCGGGCACGTGGCCCAGGCCCACCGCCGCGATCAGCCATCGCCGAAGCTCCCGGCGCCTCGCGGCGAAGAGCTTCTCAATCATCCACACGATCACGATAATCGGGCCAAACACCAGCCAGCAGATCCACGCCACGATCAACGGCATCTGGAGCAGGCTGATCACCTGATCCAGCCCGCTGAACCACGTCGCCGCGTGCCCGAGCCCCCACATCACGATCCGACCGACGCTCGGCAGAACTACAAGCACCGCGAAGTGCACGACAACCCCGCGCACCACCGCCCGCCGCCCCGCCTCGTCCCGCGCGATATCGTCCACGGACGTCCGCTGCCCGCACTCCGGGCACAGCCAATCCCCTGCGACATCCCGCGGCGTGGCGTTGAGGTTGTACTCGCAGTGGATGCAGTGCGGCACGCTCACGCGCTCAGCGTACGCCCAGACAACACTCGACCTCGCGCCGCACGCGATCCACACCCAGCCACGACATCTCCCGCGCCTCCCCGGGCGAAATCACCCGCACCGCCGGGCCGATCGGCGCCCACCGCGCCGGGTCGCTGGGCCCGAAGAGCACCAGCGTCGCCACGCCCACGCCCGCCGCCAGGTGCGCCGCCCCGCTGTCGCTCCCCACGACCAGCCGTGCGCCCTCGATCACCGCCGCGAGCTCCTCCAGCGTCGCGATCATCTCGCCCCCGCCCTGCATAAACAACTCACGTTCGCCCGGCGAGAACCGCTCGCGTTCCGCCTCGCCCGCGATCAGCCGCACCCGCCCGCCTCCCGCGCGCACCAACCCCGCCAGCTCCACCCACCGCTCCAGCGCCCACCGCCTCCGCTCCTCCCCGGCCCCCACGTGCAGCACGATCGCCCCGCCGGGGTTCTCCCGCGCCGCCGCCATCGCCACTACCCCGCACTCGCGCTCCGAGAGCTCCATCGCGAGCACGCGGTCCGCCCGGCGCTCGATCATCTCGATCCTCGCCCCGGGAAACTTCGCGTGGGCCCGCTCGCGCCACGCCTCCCCGCCCAGGAACGAGACCACGCGATCTATCCCCCGTTCCACGCCGACGCTCCCCTCATCACTCCACAACTCCAGCATCTCGCGCGAGTCGAGGTCCACCGCCCGCGCCCCCGTCCGCCGCTCGGCCAGCTTCGCCCTCGCCCACTCGCTCGCGATCACCGCCCGCCCACCGCCGCGCGCAATCGCCCGCAGCAGCGGCCAGATCAAGACGCCGTCCCCCAACGCCCCGCGATGCACCACCCACACCTCGCCCATGCTTGCGGCTCTCGTGGCACAGGCGTCCCGCCTGCGCCTACTTCTTCTTCGTTTTTCCTCGCGTCACTCTCTCACGCCCCATCTCACCCACCACTGCACGCTCCACCGCCCGCTGCTCCTCCCTCGCCACGCGGATCCCCGACACGCCGCGCTCCGTCGCCATCTCGCGCAGCGTCCTCGGCGGGGCGCCCGCGAACCCATACCGCGCCGCCAGGAACACCTCCCACGCCTCGCGCCCGCGCCGCGCCGCCTCCACCACACGCTCCCGCGGCTCGACCCGGCGCTGCCACGACGCGACCTCCATCGTCCAGTCCGCGATCCGAACCCCCGGCCCCAGGACCACCGCCGCCCGCTTTCCCGGCGCCGCCCGCACCGCTCCCGCGGCAAACCGGTCCACCGCGATCCCCACCACCCCCGCCAGGCGCCCGCCCCGGAACGGATCAAACTGCCCCACCGCCCCCGCCGACGCCCGCAGCGCTCCATCCAACAGCTCGACCACCTCGCCCCCGGGAAGCTGCTCGACCGCCCGCCCTACGCGCGCGTCGATCGTGTCGATGACCAGCCGGAGCTGCGTGCGCAGCAGCTCCGCCATGAGCCGCGCCGCCCACCGCAGGTCCGTCTCGATGCGGTCCACCTCGCCCGCGCCGGGGTGCAGCCGATCGAGCCCCGCGATCCGCCGCGCCGCGTCGAACTTGAGGAACTGCACCGCCACGCTCCGCGCCTGCTCCTCCTTCCTCGAGGGCGGAGAGCTCCGCCGCGCCTCCTCGATCAGCTCGCGCACCTCCCTCATCCCGCCGCCGCCCAGCCCGTGCGTCACCGCCGGATGCCCCAGGAGCACCTCCCGCGCGTCCTTGAACTCGAACGTCGGCCCGACCGCCCCCGCCAGCTCTCCCCGCGACAGCACTCCCCGGAGCGCCTCGGCCCGCCCCAGCACGACCCCCCGCCGCACCGCCGCCGCGGACTTCTCGTACCGCGCCGCGAGGCGTGCCACGCTCACCCCCGACCGCGCCGCACGCACCAAGACCCGCCGGCGGCCCTCCCCCATGACCCCGGGGTCCTCGCGCAGCGCCACCGCCCCGCCGCGGGCCACGCGCTCCAGCACGCGTCGGATCCCCTCGTGGCTCCGCCCCCGCGCCACCGCGATCCGCTTCGCCGCCTCGCTCCGAGAGTGCCCACGCTCCTGAAGCGCCCACGCCTCGCGCGCGATCTCCTCCTGCTCCTCGCGGCCCATCCGCGCCACGCCCCGCAGCCCCGAGAGCCGCCCCGCGTGCCGCGCCTCGAACCTCGCCAGCACGCCCGGCATCAGCACCACCTCACCCGCGCACCGCCGCGCCACCAGCCCCTCCCGCAGCAGCCGCTGCAGCGTCCGCTTCCCCACGCCTCGCGCCGCGCACCAGTCAAGCCCGCTCACCGCCCCCGGGCACTCCTCCCGCGTCAGCCCGGCGGCGGCGCTCAGCGTCTCCGCAAACGCCGACAGGTCCCGCAGGAGCGCCCCCCCGTGCGTCACGCCCAGCCCCCCGCTCTCCTTCCCGTGGCCCTTCGCCGCCCGCTCCCCCGTGACCCGGAACACCACCCACTCCTCGGGGTACTCGCGCCCCTCCTCGATCTCCGACGCCAACTCTTCCGCCCGCTCCACGCCGCGCACCATCGCGACGCGACCGCCGCGGACCAGCCCCCGGCACAGGTCCGCCAGCACCCCGCACGAGATCTCGGGCAGCCTCGCCACGCCCAAACTTAGCCCGCCCTCGCCCACGTACTCTTGCCCATGCCCCAGCCCAAGCCTAACCCCACACGCCAGGCGCTCGACGAAGCGCTCCGCGCCGCCCTCGCCCAGGCCAAGAAGTCTCTCTCCGAGAACGGCATCCCCATCGGGGCCGCCCTCGTCGATCCCGAGGGCACGATCGTCGCCCTGGGGCACAACCTCCGCGAGCAGACGGGCGACACTACCGCCCACGCCGAGACCGTCTGCATGCGAAACGCCGGACGCCGCCGCGACTGGCACACCCTCACCATGGTCACCACCCTCAGCCCCTGCGCGATGTGCACGGGCACCGCCATCCTCCACAAGCTCCCCCGGGTGGTCATCGGCGAGCACACCACCTTCCAGGGGCGCGAGGACTGGCTCCGCGCCGCGGGCGTGGAGATCCTCGTCCTCCACGACGCCGAGTGCACCGCCCTCATGCGGGCCTTCATCAAGAAGCGCCCGGAACTCTGGAACGAGGACATCGGGATCCCCCCCGCCCATCGCCGCAGACCCCGCGCGACGTAACGCCCCGCCGCCCCCCGGGGGGACACGCCCTCCGCCCGGGCGTCATTTGATTTCTCCCCTGCCCCGATTACTGTTCCAACAACATTCGCAGGAGCCGCCTTTGCCCTCCTCTCTCCAACGCGAGATCTTCAAGAAGCAGCCCTTCCGCTCCCCCCACCAAGAGGCCTACCTCAACCTCGTCCGCTCCGCCAGCCTCCTCGAATCCCGCGTCGAACGCCTCCTCAAGCCCCACGGGCTCTCCCCCGCCACCTACAACGTCCTCCGCATCCTCCGCGGCGCGGGCGACGACGGACGCAAGTGCCACGAGATCGGCGAGCACATGATCACCCGCGTCCCCGACATCACCCGCCTCGTCGACCGCCTCGAGCGCGCTGCCCTCGCCCGACGCGAACGCTGCGACAAGGACCGCCGCGCCGTCTTCGTCCGGATCACCCCCGCCGGCCTCAAGCTCCTCGCCAGGATCGACGAGCCCCTCCTCGAGCTCCACGCCCAGCAGCTCGGGCACATGACCCGCAAGCAGCTCGACGCGCTCAGCGAGCTCCTCGCCCTCGCCCGACGCCCGGAGATCGAACCGTGATCACCCTCCGCCCCGCCCACGAACGCGGCCGCTTCGACCACGGCTGGCTCGACACCGCCCACTCCTTCTCCTTCGGCGAGTACCACGACCCCCGCCACATGGGCTTCCGCACGCTCCGAGTCCTCAACGAGGACGTCGTCGCCCCCTCCACCGGCTTCGACGAGCACCCCCACCGCGACATGGAGATCCTCACCTACATCCTCTCGGGATCCCTCGCCCACAAGGACTCCCTCGGCACCGCCCAATCCCTCGAGCCCGGCGACGTGCAACGCATGACCGCGGGCTCGGGAATCCGCCACGCCGAGTTCAACCCCTCCCCCACCACGCCCGTCCACCTCCTCCAGATCTGGATCCGCCCGCGCGAGCGCGCCCTCCCGCCCGCCTACGGCCAGACGCGCTTCCCGATCGAGCAGCGCCGCAACACCCTCCGCCTCATCGCCTCGCCCGACGCCGCCCAGAGCTCCCTCTCCCTCCAGCAGGACGCCCGCGTCTACGCCAGCATCCTCGAGCCCGGGCACACCCTCACCCACGCCCTCGCGCCCTCCCGGGGCTGCTGGATCCAGGTCGCCAAGGGCGCTCTCGACGTGAACTCCACCACGCTCCGCGCGGGCGACGGCGCCGCCGTCGAGCACGAGCCCACGCTCACCCTCGCCGCCCTGGAATCCTGCGAGTTTCTCTTGTTCGACCTCGCCTAGAGCGCGTGCCCCGCGTCCCTCCCCGCCCTGATACACTTGCCCCCGGCGCTGGAATCCATCGCCGGACGGAGCTTTTCCTATGAAGGTCATCTGCGACCGCGCGGCCCTGCTCGACGCCATCAACCTCGTCTCCGGCGCCGTCGCCTCGCGCACCCCGCGCGTCCAGCTCACCTGCGTCAAGCTCACCGCCAGCAAGAAGGGCAACGCCGGAGAGCTCGCCCTCGCCGCCACCGACGCCGAGATCGCCCTCAAGCTCTCCGTCGCCCAGGTCGACGTGAAGGAGCCCGGCGAGGCCCTCATCCCCGCCGACAAGCTCCGCCAGATCGTCTCCGCCGAGGAGAACGAGCCCACGCTCACCCTCGAGACCGACAAGGACACCATGCACATCAAGGGCGCCGACGCGCACTTCCGCGTCTTCGGCTACCCCGCCGCCGACTTCCCCCCTATCCCCGACTTCGCCAGCGTCGTCGCCGGGAGCGGAAGCGATCCCAAGGCCAAGGCCGTCATGACCCACGCCGCGGGATCCTTCGGCGCCCTCATCAGCCGCACCCTCTTCGCCACCGCGCGCGAGAACACCCGCTACGCCTACTCGGGCGTGCTCCTCAAGCGCGACGGCAAGCGCCTCGAGATGGTCGCCACCGACGGGCGCCGCCTCGCCCTCGCCCGCGCCAACCTCGCCGCCCAGGCCGAGAAAGAAGCCAAGCCCATCTCCTGCATCGTCCCCACCAAAGCCCTCTCCATGCTCCTCAAGCTCATCAAGGACCAGGACGAGAACCTCTCCATCGCCATCACCGACAACCAGGCCCTCTTCTCCTTCGGCGATCCCAAGCACGCCCCGCGCGCCGTCCTCACCAGCAACCTCGTCGAGGGCGCCTTCCCCCCCTACGAGGACGCCATCCCCCGCGACCAGGACAAAAAAATCACCTTCGACAAGGACGTCCTCGCCTCCGCCGTCCGAAGGGCCGCCGTCCTCACCAACGAAGAATCCCGCGGCGTGCGCATGGCGTTCCGCGGCAAGGAAAAACAGCTCGAGCTCTCCAGCCGAGCCCCCGAGATGGGTGAGGCCGAGATCAAGGTCGACATCGCCAACTACGAAGGCGGCGACATCGACATCGGCTTCAACCCCGCCTTCATCACCGACGCCCTCAAGGTCATGAGCGACCCCCAGGTCGTCATGGAGCTCAAGGCCTCCAGCAAGCCCGCTCTCATCAAGTCCGGCCAGGACTTCCTCTACGTCGTCATGCCCGTGAACCTGCAATAGACAAGCCGAGCCCGCGCGACGACGCTTCTGGTTTCCTCCCACCCCCGTCCCGCCGCCCGACGCGCCCTTACCCCCGAACCAACCGCCACACCACCACATACGCGTTGCTGAACGGCTCCTCGCGGAAGAACGTCACGGGCTTGTCGGGCGAGCCGACGAACGGTCTGAGCATCCAGCCCATCTGCGTCCCCACAAACGAGTACATCGCGATCCACACCCACAGCATCAGCCGATGATGCGGGCGTCGCGCGATCAACCCGCGATACCGCGTGAACAGCACCCATTGGCCCGCCAGCGTCGCGGCCGCGAACATCAACGCGTTGGTGAGCAGCGCCCAGCGGTGCGACACGCCGCCGAAATACACAAACCGCGTGATCGGCCCCAGCGACGCCAGCCCCGCCGTCAACGCCGCCTGCGCCGCGAGCACCGCACGCATCACTCTCCCGAAGTCCTCGCGTAGCCCCGCGACAGCGTTGAGCACATAGAACGCCGGAAGACACACCGCGGTTGTCGCGGCGATAAGCAGGGGCACCTTGAGCGCCGCGTAGAGGACCATCGCCAGACGCTCCACGCCGACGAACGCGAAGCTGCCCATGAACCCGCCGTAGATCATCCCCGCGGCAACGATCACGCCCAGGAGCGCCCACGCCGACACGTCCGCGTCCTCGCGGGGCGAGATCGACTTCAGCACGCCGTCCGCGCGATCGAGCATCGCTTCACGCTCACTCAAAGAAACGCTTGAGGTTCTCGATCACGCCCAGAAAAAAATTCCCTTGCTTCGCCCGGAACAGCTCGAACGGAGCGCTCGGGTGCCCGATGAACGGCCGCAAGATCCACCCCATCTGCGCCCCCACCAGCCCGTAGATGATCACCCACGTGTTGAAGATGAAGCCCGCCCGCGAGGATCCGTCGGCCTGACCCGCCAACGGCGGCGGCCCGCCCGGCGTCACGCCCACGCTCCCCAGCAGTCGCCGAAGCGCCCGCAGAAGAAACCCCAGCCCGACCAACCCCGCGACCCCGAGCACGGCCACGTTGAGCAGCACCATGAACGGGTAGCTGTCCGTCGAGAGCGTGAAGAACCCGACGATCGGGCCTAGCGACGCCGCCACCGCGAGGTTGATCGTGATCGCCGCCACGAGCAGGCGAAGCGTGGCACCAAAGTTGAGCCGGCAGCCGCCCAGCGCGCTGAACACGTACAGCGATGGGAACGTGACCACGAGCGTGAGCAGGAACATCGCGGGGACCTTGACCGCCGCCGCCCCGAGCTGGCGCCACCCATCGCCCGACCCGCGCCCCACGCCGTACCAGCCCATGAACGAGCCGTAGACCGTGCCCAGCAGCAACGCGATGGGCACGAACGACCGCAGCGGAAGATCGAACACGCCCGACTGCAGGGCCTCGCCCCGCGTGCGTTCGCCGCGAAGCAACTGATCCAGACTGCGGAGCCACCCGGTCACGAACACACCTCACGATCCATCACAAAGCCCGATACTCGATCCCGACGCCCAAGACGACCCGGCTCGTACTCACGCCGACTGCCCGCGGTTCGCTGAAAATCGACCAGAACTACCCCCCGCCCTTCGCCTTCCCCGTCTCGATGTCCTGCCCGCGGAAGTGCCGCGACATGTCCCGCAGCATCTGCTGCCCGCGCGAGCGCTGCGCCGGCGTAGCCCGCGAGCCCATCCTCGAGTCCATGAACGTCACGAACCGCGCCAGGCTCTCGCTGTCGGGGCGCTTCGCGGGGTCGTTCATCGCGTCGACGTCGCGCTTGGTCTGACGACGGACGTTGGCCAGACGCTCCTCGTCGCTCCGCTCGCGCACCTCGCCCCCCAGCGCCTCCATCATCTTCTCAAACTCGAGGAAAGTGCGCTCGAGGTACGCCGCCCGCTGCTCCACCGCGACGGCGGGGTAGTCCTTCGCCTTCTCGTCCCACGCGTCCAGCACCAGGCGCGAGACATTCTCCTCGATCTGCGCCCGCGCCGACCCCGCCACCCCTGCCGCGAACGCCGCCATCAGTGCCGAGTCCCCCGCGCTCATGCTCTTGAGACGCTTCACGAGATCCCCGATCAGCTCCATCCGCTTCTTCACGGGCAGCCTGTTGAACTCGTCGGTGAGCAGCGTGTAGTCCAGCACGTCGTCGAGCGAGTCGTTCAGATAATCCGGCTGCGGCACGGGACGCAGCGCGAAGTACCCGCCCACCAGCAGCGCCGTCCCCGCCACGCCCACCACGATCCGGCGCGACCGCGGCCACGCCCGGTCCAGCCCCAGGACACTCCGCAGCGCCGGCACGATCGACCCGCGCGTCGCCATCACCGCCCCCCCGCCCGCAGCAGCTCCTGGATAAACCGCTGACGCTCCGCCGGGCTCACCCACGGTGAGCGCTCCGCGTGCGCGTCCACCAGGAACGTCCCCTGCCGCCAATGCCAATCTTTCGCGTCGCGCTCCGGCTCGCCGAACCCCCCGCTCCCGAACTTGGGATGGTGCCAGTCGTCGGCGTCGATGAACATCGGGATCGACGGCTTGAAGTCCTGGCACGTCCGCGTCACCGCCTGCGCGAGATTGGGCAGAAGAAGCAGCTCCCCGGCCGTGAACACCTCGCCCGGCGTGAACAAGTAACTCGACCCCGCGCGCCGCCACGTCGGGAGGTACCCCGACGCCTCGTCCGTTCCCCCGCGATCCGACGGACAGCGCCACGGCTCGCTCACCGTCCAATCCTCGGGCCCCCTCGCCACGGGCTTGGGCGAGTCCAGGTACCTCTCGAGCACGTCCAGGATGCTCGGATCGCTCGCGGTCGAGCCGTTGTTGTCCGGGCGGACCCGGGGCAGCAGGTCCTTGCTCTCCTGCTGCATGTACATCTGCAACGCGGTGCCCAAGGAGCGCAGGTTCACGAGGCACCGCGTGCGCCGCCCGGCCTCCTTGGCCTTGGAGATCGCCGGGATCAGAATCCCCACGAGCAGCGCGATGACCGAGATCACCACGAGGAGCTCGATGAGCGTGAACGCGCCCCCGCGTCGCTCCCACGCCCACCGAGTTCTTCGCCCCGCGCTCTTCACACGCCAGCTCCCAGAGTTCGAGACCCACCCCCTAGATCGGCAGCGCGAGCCCCGGGCGGGCCGCCTGCGACTGATCCACGAGGCGGCGGGCCAGCGGGGTCTGCACGCTGCGGATCGCCGCGCTGTTCTCGTGGAAGCGGACCCTGAACTGCTCGTCCTCGCGCTTGGCCAGCTCGATGCTCTTGACCACCGACGCCATCGACACCCGCAGCTGCCTCGCCCGCGCGAGCGCACCCAGGAGCGCCCCGCCCAGGATCAGCGGCATCCGCCACTGAGGGGGAAGCACCGTCGCCACCGTGCCCGCGACCACGCCCACGGTCGACTCCTCGCCGGGCGGAATGCCCGCGGGATTGTTGACCGCCGCCATCGCCCGATCGACCTCTCTCACCCCGGCTTCCAGCGATTCCTCGACGGTCCGGGAACTCTCGATCCCCTTCCGGATCCCCTCCCGCGCCGGGTCGTCCTCGGGGAGCACCTCCAGCCGCCGCTCCAGCTCCTCGCGCTGCTCGCGCAGCGTCTCCCGCATCGCGACCGAGTCCTCCCGCAGACGCTCCACCTCCGCCACGCTCACGCACCCGCCCAGGACCAGCACCCCCCCCGCCACGAGCCACCTCACGATCCGCATGACCCCCTCCTTCCGCGGCCCGAGCGCCCGTGAACCACGCGTTCCCGGCGCGGGGCCGCACCAGGAACCTACCCGCGAACCGGATCGCGGTCGCGGCGGAAGGCGCGGATGACCCGGAGTTGGCGCGCGCCGTCGTGCGATGCACAGAGTTGGCGCACAGATCCCGCGCCCCGGGACTAGATCGAGGCAAGGATCGCGCGGCAGAGCGCGTGGGTGAGGGCATGGCCCGAGCGCGTCGCCTCGACGTCGGCCTGGATCGGGGCCGCGAGGAGCGCGAGGTCGCCGACCAGGTCCAGGAGCTTGTGGCGCGCGGGCTCATCGGGGTAGCGCAGGATGTTGTCGATCGGCGTGGCGTCGCCCCGCAGCACGAGCATGTCCCGGGGCGTCACGTGCGTGAACAGCCCCGCCTGCTGCAGGGCCCGGGCCTCGGGCTCGGTGCAGAACGTGCGGGCCTCGGCGAGGTGCGTGCGGTACTGCGCGCACGTCCCGTCCCACGTCACCCGCACGGGCCCGCGCCCCAGGTCGAGCGTGTAGGCGAAGGACCGCCCGGGCTTATCGCGGGGCGTGGCGACGATCGACGCGCCGGTGCGCTCGTCCCCCACCTCGACGCGCACCCGAAGCGCGATGGCGGGAAGCTCGCCCGCCTGCTCGACCAACCCCGCCCGGTCGATGGCGGCGACAAAGTCGCGCGACGACCCGTCGAGGATGGGGATCTCGGGCCCCTCGACCACGACCTCGGCGTCGGTCACCTCCAGCCCCGCCAGCGCGGAGAGCAGATGCTCGACGGTGGCGACGCTGGCGCCGAGGAACTTCCCCTCGCCGAAGAGCGTGGTGTTGCGCGGCGGGATGCCCTTGGGCATGCAGGCGTGCGCGGGCGAGGAGGAGAGGCGCCCGATGTGGGCCAAGATCTGCGGCGAATCGGGGAGGTCTCCCCGGCGGAAAAGAATCCCCTGCCCCGCGGCGAGGGGGAGGATGCGGACGGCGCAGGGCTTGGCGGAGAAGAGCCCGACGCCGGAGAGTTGAACGGGCTTGGCCAGGGTTCGTCGCACGTCGTGGGTTCGCCGGGGAAGGAGACTCGGATGATCCGGGCGGGTGTGCCCAGCGGAGCCAAGGCCCTCTCGGGCGGCGCGCGCCGGGGCACACGACCTACCGGAAGGGGATATCGACCTGGAACGTGAAGAGGCGGGTGTCGTCGGTCTCGTCTTTGAGGAGGGGAAACCCGAAGTCGAAGGCGAAGGGCACCTGCGCGAAGGGAAGATTCAGGCGGATTCCGAAGCCGACCGACGCGCGGTAGTCGGCGAAGTTGAGGGTTTCCTGCACGGTCCCGGTGTCGAGGAAGACCACGCCCGCGAGGAGGTCCTCGTAGAGGGGCTGCTGGATCTCGGCGCCCCAGAAGAACGCGAAGGTGCCGCCGATGGGCGCGACGCCCTGGGTGAGCGTGTCGTTGCGGATTCCGCGCGGGGAGATGCCTCGGAAGTCGAACCCGCGGAGGTCCTGCCCGCCGAGGGTGTAGCGCTCGTAGAAGGGGGCGTTGTCCATGCCCTGGGGGATGTACCGGGCGCGGGTCTGGAAGATGAGGAGGGTGTTGCGTCCCAGCACGTCCTCGGAGAGGGGGATGAAGAGTTTGTGGTGGGCCGAGAGGCTGGTGAAGTCATAATCGCCGCCCAGGACGCCGGTGTGGGCGACGGAGAGGTTGATGACGGCGCCCTTGGTGGGGCGGATCTGGTTGTCGAGCGTGCTGCGGTCGAGCTCGACCCCCAGCGAGGTGAGCAGGCGATAGTCCTCGACGGCGTAGTAATCGGTGGGGGCGTCGGCGTCGATCTCGTTGAGCCCGATGGTCTCGATGCGGAGGGGCATGCGTCCCTCCCAGCGGGACCCGAAGCGTCGCCCGAGCCCGAGGTTGGCGCCGAAGCGGTTCTCGGTGTACTCGGTGTAGACGCGTCGGCGCGCGAAGCCCGTGACGCTGCCCGAGAAGTTGGTCTCGAAGAGCGAGGGCTCGACGATCCCGAGGCGGAAAGTCTGGGCGCGATCGCCCGGGAGGATTTCCATGGTGAACGTCTGTCCCCCGCCGCGGAACGCGCGGTTGGTGAGCAGCTCGGAGAGCGTGGTGGGCGGGTCGGCGAGGTCGAAGTTCCGCTGGGTGATGGAGATTCGTCCGGTGAGCCCGCCGTCGGAGTTGATGAACCCGCCGATGCCGAACTCCCCGGTGTTGGTCTCCTGGACCTCGATGAGGACGTCGCGGTAGTCGGGCTCGACCGGGTCGGGGGGCTGGAGGGTGACGCGGACATCGCCGGGGGGCTGGTCATTGAAGAGTCGCGTGGCGCGGACGCGGGACTTGGTGCGTTCGATGGCGGTGCCGTCGAGCGGACGGTCGGGCCTGAGGTCCAGGGTCTGGCGGCGGACGACGTTCTGGCGGGTGAGGTCGTTCCCGGCGATGATGACCTCGCCCGTGCGGAAGCGTTGGCCCTGGCCCACGAGGATGAGGATGTCGACGACGGGCAGGGCGGGGTCGCGGAGTTCCCGGCGTTCGACCTGGGCGTCGACGTAGCCCATCTTGAGGTAGGCCTCCTGGATGCTGCGGAGGCTCTTGCGCAGGGCCGACTCGCCGTAGATGTCCCCGGGCTTGATGTTCATGAGCCCCAGGAGCTGCTCGGGGGAGAGGATGGGGTTGGCGGTCTGCGGGAACTCGGCCTTGACGCTGCGGAGGGTGTAGACCGGCCCCTCGTCGATGAGGAAGGTGACGAGGGCCTCGCGCGAGTTGGGGCTGAGGATGATCTCGCGGTCGACGCGGACGTCGATGTACCCGCGGTCCTTGTAGAACTGGATGAGGGCGCCCACGTCCTGGGCGATGAGGGCTTCGTCCAGGTGCCCCTTGGTGAAGAGGAGCTCGGCGGGCTGGCTCTTGATCTCGCGGAGGAGCTCGAATCGCGGGAAGGAGAGATTCCCCCGGAAGGAGATGTCGCGGATCTTGGTGCGTTCGCCCTCGCGGACGCGGTAGATGAGCACGCCGGTCTTTTCGAGCTCGCCCTGGTCGACCGAGACGTTGCAGTTGGGGTAGCCCTGCTCGCGGTAGCGCGCCTCGATGAGGCGGGCGTAGCGGTCGATCTGGGTGGCGTCGACGGGGGTGTTGACCAGGACGCTGGAGACCTCGGTGATCTCCTGGTCGGAGAGGAGCTGGTTGCCCACGACCTGGACGGAGGTGATGACGGGCTGGAGGATGAAGGTGTAGATGAGATGCACCGAGCCGTCGTCGAGCTGCTGGACGCGGCTCTCGACGCTCTTGAAGGGACCGAGGCGGTTGAGGCGGGAGATGTCCTCGCCGGCCTCACGCTGGCGGTACGGCGAGCCCTCGCGGAGGCGGAGCTGGTTGCGGACCAGGTCCAGAGTCTGGGGCGAGGGGGCCTGGAACTCGGGCCCGCCGGGCTTGGCCACCCGGGGACGCTCCCGGAGGATGATCGCGCGGATGGGCCGCCCCTCCATCGCCTCCAGATCGCCCGGTGCGGGGGGCGGGGTCGAGGCTGGGGTCGAGGCTGGCGGGATGGGCTGCGCGGGCGCGGCGGGGGCGAGCGCCGCGAGGGCGATCGCCGAGCACCATGTTGGCAACCACTTGCACACGGGGAGGGGGACGATACCGCGGGTGGGACCCCGGCACCATCGCGGGGGTCGGGATTGTTCGCAGGGAGCGCAAGGACTGCCCGGAGGCTGGGGACGGCGCTACGACCTCCCGCCCGCGGCGGGCGAGGCTCCGTGGCGCCGGTACGCGGCGAAGGCGATCTCGGCGGCCTTGGGCCAGTTGAACCGCTCGCGCACGAGCTTCTGCCCCGCGCGGGCGAAAGCGTCGCGATTCTTCGGGTCGAGCACGCGGAGCAGGGCCGACCCGATCGCGCGGGGCTCCAGCGCGACCACCTCGCCCGCGCCGACCTGCGCGACCTCGGGGTAGTGGCAATCCTGGCTTACGACGGTCGGCGTGCCGCACGCCAGCGACTCGGTGATCGCGATGGAGAACCCCTCCTGGCGGCTGGGGAGGCAGAAGGCGGCGGCGTCGCGGAAGGCGGCGAGCTTCTCGTCGGCGTAGAGCCCGCCCACGAGGAACGTGCGGTCGGTCAGCCCGTGGCGGGCGATCATCTGCTCGAACGTGGCTTTGTACCCGCCATCGGGCCCCGCCACCACGAGCACCACCTCGGGCCGATCCTTCGCCACCACCGCGAAGGCATCGGCGAGGTAGTCCAGCCCTTTCTTGAGGTGGAGCCGGCTGAGGAACAGGATGTACGGCCTGCCCTGGAGCTCCGGGTGCTTGGCGTAGAAGCTGCCCGGCGCGGGGAGGTTCGCGTACTCCTCGAGGAACACGCCGTTGGGGATGAGCTCGCCCTGGGCCTTGAGCCCCAGCGGGTGGATGAGGCGGCGTTCGTCGTCGTTGCCCAGATGGAGGAACGCGGCGTGGTCGAGATACCGCCTGGCGAAGAAGGCGAGGGCGATGCGTTTCTTGAGGCGGCTCTGGGAGAGCGTCCAGGGGTCGAGCATCCCGTGGAGCACGACGGTGTAGGGCGTGCGGGCCTTTCGGGCCTCGGCGCCGGCCATCCAGAGGACTGCGTCCCACACGCCGTGGATGTGCAGCACGTCGTAGCGATCGCGGATGGAGCGGTAGAGCGCGCGGGCGCGGGAGGCGGTGTAGAGCTCGCTCCCCACGAGTCGTCCGGCGAGGTGAAGTTGGACCTTGTCCCCGCCGGGGAGCTGGCGCAAACGCGGGAGGATCGAGGATTCCTGCTTGAGGGGCTCGTAGGAGAGCAGGCCCACCCCCGGGCAGAGCCCGGCCTGGGCGGCGGCGAGGTGCGACGCGATCAGCGGCGGCCCGCCGTAGATCATGTCCGTCGAGGCGATGACGTGGAGGACCCGCATGCAAGACCGGCGCGCCCCTCTCGGGCCGCGCGGGGCGGCAACTATAACCCGTGCGCGTGTGTCGGCGCGCGGATCGGCGTGATGCGCGTGCAGCCCGCCCACGGAGTGTCCGATAGCATCCTCGCCCCAAACGCCGGAGCACGCGATGACGACCACGCCCATCTCCCTCGACCGCCCGCCGTTCCGCGTGTTCCGCGGCGGGGTGGCGCTCGTGACGGGCGGGGCGGGGTTCATCGGGTCGCACCTGGGCGAGCACCTGCTGCGGCTGGGGGCTTCGGTGCGGGTGCTGGACGATCTCTCGGGCGGTCGGCGCGAGAACGTGCCCAGCGGCGCGGAGTTCATCCACGGGTCGATCCTGGACAGCGGGGCGTTGGCGCGGGCGAGCGAGGGCGTGAGCTGGGTGTTCCACGAGGCGGCGCTGGTGAGCGTCCCGCAGAGCGTCGAGCAGCCCGACCGCTGCCTTGAGATCAACGTGACGGGGACGCACCGCGTGCTGGAGGCGGCGCGGAAGGGCGGAGTGAAGCGGGTGGTGTTCGCGGCGTCGGCGGCGGCGTACGGGAACACGCCGCGACTGCCCAGCCGCGAGGACCACCTGCCCGAGTGCTGGTCGCCCTACGCCATGAGCAAGGTGGCGGGGGAGATGCTACTCGCGACGTTCTCGCGCTGCTTCGGGCTGAGCACGGTGAGCCTGCGGTATTTCAACGTGTTCGGCGCGAGGCAGGATCCCAAGAGCGCCTACGCCGCCGCGATCAGCGCCTTCGCCGACGCGATTATCGCGGGGCGCTCCCCCAAGGTCTTCGGCGATGGGCTCCAGACGCGTGACTTTGTCCCGGTCGAGAACATCGTGCTGGCCAACCTTCTCGCGGCGTCGAGCGAGCGACCCCTGGCGGGCGAGGTCCTCAACATCGGGACGGGCTCGAGCGTGACGCTGCTGGAGGTCATCGAGGCGATGGGGCGGGCGGAGGGCGCGCGGGTGGCGCCCGAGTTCTTCCCGCCGCGGGCGGGGGACGTGCGCGACAGCCGACCGGACATCTCGCGGGCGCGGGAGCTCTTGGGGTATGAGGCGGTGGTGGGTTTTGAGGAGGGGATCCGGCGGACGTTGCAGTGGGCGCGAAGGGCCGAGAAGCGGTAGCGGGCGCGTCCGGGATCGCGCCCCGCGAACCAGCCATGAACCCGGGCGGACAAAACCCGATAGCATGATGGGAGAAGCTGTCGTGCCATGCCCCAAACTGAACCAGAACAACCGGCGACGACCGCAGCGCGGGTGTACCAGCGTCTGGACACGACCGCGCTCGCGCCGTACACGCTGGGCGAGTACGCGAGGCGGTTCGCGTGGGAGTGGGTGCAGCGGACGCTGATCCGGTTCTCGTTCCGCAAGGCGGAGGGGTGGCGGCGGTTCTGGCTGCGGGCGTTCGGGGCCAAGATCAGCCGCACGTGCAAGATCAAGCCCACGACGCGGATCTTCCATCCGTGGCTCTTGACGATGGGGGAGTACAGCGTGATCGCGGACGAGGTGGACGTGTACAACCTCGGGGCGGTGGAGATCGGGGACCACACGGTGGTGTCGCACCGGGCGACGCTGTGCGCCGGGACGCACGACTACACGAAGGCGAATCTGCCCCTGCAGAGGCCGACGATCCGCATCGGGAGCGGGGTGTGGGTGTGCACGCAGGCGTTCGTGGGCCCCGGGGTGGTGATCGGGGACAACGCTATTGTGGGGGCCTGCGCGGTGGTGATGAAGGACGTCCCGGCGGGGAAGATCGTGGTGGGGAACCCTGCGGTGGTGGTGAAGGAAAGGCCCGAGCCCGTGGGCGGAACGGAGCAGCGATGAGCCAGGTGGAGCGGGCCGAGTATGACCAGCGCTGGTCGGAGCGTCACTACAGCGCCGAGACGATCGGGTACACGCCGAACTTTCTGGCGTTCATGCGTCGCCACTTCGCGGGGAAGAAGGGGAAGACGGCGCTCGAGATCGGGTGCGGGGACGGGTTCTTCAGCGGGAAGCTGATCGAGCTCGGGCTGACGGTGACCGGGGTGGACCTCTCGCCGGTGGGCATCGCGCGGGCGAAGGAGCACAACCCCTCCGGGACGTTCCTGCTGGCGGACCTGACCCAGCCCTTGCCGTTCCCGGATGCGAGCTTCGACGCGGTGTGGTGCTCGGAGGTGCTGGAGCATCTCTTCTCGCCGTTGTACGCGCTGCAGGAGATGCACCGGGTGCTGCGGCCGGGCGGGGTGGCGCTGCTGACCACGCCCTACCACGGGTGGCTCAAGAACCTCGCGATCGCGATGTTCCAGTTCGACTCACACTACGACCCCGAATATCCGCACATCCGGTTCTTCACGCGCAACACACTGACGCGGCTGGTGGGCAAGGCCGGGCTGGAGGTGGTGGAGGCCGGGCACTGCGGCTCGCAGCTGGGGTTCCGCGACGTGCTGTTCCCGACGAACCTGCTGGTGGCGGCGCGCAAGCCCGGGAGCGCATGAAGATCACCATCGTGACAGGGCCTTGGTACCCCCCCCCGCCCGGGCCCGCCGGCGCGGTGGAGCGCGTCTGGGGTGATCTTGCGCACCGCTTCGCGGGCAAGGGGCACGAGGTCCGCGTCCTGTGCCGGGCGTGGGAGAAGCAGCGGGGCGACGAGGTGGTGGACGGCGTGCGCTACCGACGCCGGACCATGCTCAGCCAGGGCAAGAACATCTATTTCGACCTGCTGAAGGACCTGTACTTCTCGCTACGGATGCTGGCGCTCCTGCCCGACGCGGACATCCTCGTGACCAACGCGTTCTGGCTCCCCGTGATCGCCCGGCGGCTGCGCCCCGGCGCGGGGCGGATCGTGATGAACATCCAGCGCGTGCCCAAGGGGCAGTTCTGGCTGTACGCGGGGATCGACCGATTGAGCGCGGTCTCGCGCGCGATCCGCGACGCGATCGTGAAGGAGCGTCCGGCGCTCGAACCCCGCGTGCGGGTGATCCCCAACCCGATCGCGGCGGAGGTGTTCACGCCGCCCGCGACGCCCCGCGACTTTGCCCCTGGGTCCGGGCGGACGATCGTCTTCACGGGGCGGGTCCATCCGGAGAAGGGACTGCACGTGCTCGTGGACGCGTTCAAGCGTCTGCACGCGACGCGGCCCGACCTGCGCCTGCGGGTCATCGGGCCTTGGCGCGTCGAGAAGGGCGGCGGGGGCGAGGAGTACGTCGCCACGCTCAAGACGAGCGCGGCGGGGCTGCCGGTGGTCTTCGACGAGCCGATCTACGAGCGGGCGAGGCTCGCGGCGGCGTTGCAGGAGGCGTCGTACTACTGCTATCCGTCCCTGGCCGAGCAGGGCGAGGCGCAGCCCGTGGCGCCGATGGAGGCGATGGCGGCGGGGCTTCCGATCGTGGTCTCGGACATCCCGCAGTTCCGGGATTATCTCGAGCCGGGCGTGCAGGGGGAGGTCTTCGACCACCGCTCGGGGGATCTCGCGGCGAATCTCGCCGGTTCGCTCGCGCGGATCATCGACGACCCGTCGCGGGCGCGGGCGATGAGCGTCGCGGCGCACGCCTCGGCCCAGCGGTTCGGGTACAACCAGGTCGCCGACGCGTACCTCGCGGACTTTGACGAGCTCTTGCGGGGACATCGGGCATGACCCCGCGCATCCGCCCCAAGAACCCCGACCAGAAGGATCGCTACGCCTCGCCCTGGTCCCTGAAGGAGCGGCTGGGGATGCTGGCGTGGGTGGTGGTCGAGCGCGTGCTCTGCCGACCGATGCCCAAGCAGCTCAACGCGTGGCGGTTGCTGTGGCTGCGGGTGTTCGGGGCGACGATCACCGGCCGCCCGTTCGTGCATCCCACGGCGACGATCAAGATCCCGTGGCTGCTGACGCTCGAGCACCGCTCGGCGTTGGCGCCCCACGTGGAGGTGTACAACCTCGGGCGGGTGATCCTGCGCGAGGCGTGCGTGGTGTCGCAGCACACGTACCTGTGCGCGGGCACGCACGATCTCGCCGACCCGATGCTCCCGCTGCTCGTGGGCGAGATCGAGATCGGGAAGGAGGCGTTCGTCGGCGCCAAGGCGCTGGTCCTGCCGGGCGTGCGCGTGGGCGAGGGGGCGGTGCTCGGGGCCGGGGGCGTGGCGGCGAAGGACCTCGAGCCCTGGACGATCTACGTCGGGAATCCCGCGAAGGCGATCAAGAAGCGCGAGATGCGCCGCGCGGAGTGAGATCGCTCACGCCCCGGGCTGGGACTCGCCCCTGGCTTGTGCCTCCCGGAGCATGCCGCGTTCCTTGAACTTCGCGATGGACATGAGCTCGTACCAGGCGAGCAATCGGCACATCACGAAGCCCGGGTAGCCGTCGAGGAACCCGGACTGCGCGACGTACGCGTAAAGGAACCGCAGGGTGGGACGGAAGGGGAGCTTTCGCCCGAAGCGCTTGAGCCAGCGCCGGCGTTCGATGGGCTGGCCGAAGATCCGGGCGCGGACGGCGCCCTCGTCCTTGGCCTCCATCGCGTGGGCCTCCCAAGTGGTGTAGCGGTTGTGCTTCTCGATCCAGGCGGAGAGGTCGGGGTAGGCGTAGTGGAGGAACTCGTGGCGGAGGTACCCGGCCTCGCCGGTAGAGAGCAGGACGTGCTCGTGGACCTCGTTGTCGCCGCTGCCCGTGTCGCCCAGGCGGCCGATGCGTTCGTAGCGTCCCAGAGCGTGCTTGAAGAGGCGGACGTTCCACGACGGGTAGTACCCGCAGCCCTTGAGCCAGCGGGTCATGAACATGAAGCGCCGGTTGACCCAGTACCCATCGCCGCAGCCCGCGCGCGAGTATCCGCCCGTGGGCTTCCACTGCCCCAGGACCACGGCGCGGATCTCCTGGGCCAGCTCGGGGGTCATGTACTCGTCGGCGTCGAGGATCATGACCCACTCGTGCTTCCACGGGACGTTCGCCAGGGCCCAGTTCTTCTTCTTGGGCCAGCCGGTGGCGCGGTTGTAGCGGAACTGATACACGTCCGCGCCGAAGGCCTGCGACATCTCGACGGTGGGGTCGGTCGAGGCGCTGTCCACGACGACGATCTCGCCCGCCCAGCGCACCCGGCGGAGGCACTCGGCGATGTTGCGCTGCTCGTTCTTGACCGGGACGAGGATCGACACGGGGACCGAGCCCGGGGGGGGCCAGTCGCCCGGCGAGGGACGCTCCACGTCGAGCTTCTCCCGCCACTCGCCCACGGCGGCACGGATGGGCTCGGGCGTGGGCGGCGCGTGGTCCTTGATGTCCGCGAAGGCGGCGGCGAGGGCCTCGGCGCTCGAGGCGTGCGTGCCGCCCGCGGGAGGCGGGGTTGAGGGCGCGGGGCCCGGCGCGATGACGGGCGGCGGTGCCTTCGAGGACGGCGCTGGGTTGACGGGGGACGGGGCGGCCGTGGATGGGGCGAAGGTGGGCGGGGCAACGGTGGACGGTGCGGGCGCCGCGGCGAGTTGTCCTTCGGGCACGGCGAGCCCTCGCGGCGCCGGGCCCACGGGCGTGACGCCCCGCTGCGCGAGCGAGCGCAGCTCCGCGAGCTTGAGCGAGATCAGCGTGTCGTACGTCGCGAGCAGCAGGCAGAAGCGAAACCCGGTGATCCCGTCGAGGAACCCCAGGCGCAGGACGTACATGTAGAAGAACCGCCAGAGCCCCGAGAAGGGCAGATGCGGGAGGACCTTGCGCTTGAGCCAGCGGCGCATGGCGATGCCGCGTTCGAGCGGCCCCGCGGCCTCGGCGGCGTTGTCGGGCGTGCCACGCATCAGCTCGCGGGCCTCGAGGGTCGAGTAGCGGTTGTGCTTGGCGATGAAGTGCTCGAGCCCGCGCCGATCCTCGTGGAGCATGTCGTGCGTGAGGCGTGCCGTGGAACCATCGACGAGCATGTGCTCGTGCACGTCGCGGTCCTCGTAGCGGGCGCGGCCGCGCTTGAAGAAGCGCAGGTTGTAGCTCGGGTAGTACCCGCAGTGCCGGATCGCGCGGGCGAGGAAGTACGTCAGGCGGTTCACGTAGAACCCGCTCTCCGCGATCGACTCCGCCGGACGCATCGCGATGGCCATCAGCTCGTCACGCAGGCGCGGGGTGATGGATTCGTCGGCGTCGAGGATGAACACCCAGTCCGCTTCGAGCGGGAGGTTCTCCAGCGCCCAGTTCTTCTGGCGCGCGTACCCCAGCCACGGACGCACCACCACGCGTGCCCCAAACTCCTCGGCGATTCTCCGCGTGCGGTCGGTCGATTCGGAGTCCACCACGTAGACCGCGTCGGCCCAGGCGCAGACACTCGCCAGGGCGTGGGGGAGGTTGAGCTCCTCGTTGAACGTCGGGATGACCACCTCGATGTTCGCGCGACGCCGGGGCGCCCCGGACGTGGTCGCCCGTGATGCGGGTGTTGGGTCGGGGCTGTTCGAGGCGGTTTGGGTCATGTTGGGGAGAGAACGCTGACCTTGGATGCGGAACCCGAGAATCCACCATCGGCGAAGGAGGCGTGCCGCTGTTGGCCTCGAGCTGTGAGGGGGCGAGTATACGAACGTGCGAGATCGGGCCCGTGTTCCCCGGGCGGCGATTCCCTCGGCGGGAGGTCAGGCGGGGAGCAACCCGGCGCCCTGGAGGACGGCCCGGCAGGTGTCGAACCGGTGGCGGGAGAGCAGAGCGCGGAGCTTGGTGGTGGTGGTGCGCGTGCCCACGTAGCACTTGAAATAGCGGTGCGGGGGCATGGGGACGCGCGGGCCGTCCGGGGCGAAGTCGCGCGGATGGAGGTAGACCACGGTGCCTCGGCCCTGGTCGAGCTCGCGCGCGAGCCCCTGCTCGATGAGGCGTGAGGGCAGGAGTCGGAGGTACCCCCCGCCGCAGTAGCACATGCGCTTGGAGAAGGGGCCCAGGCCCACGGCGGCGACGGACATGGGGAGCTCGGGAAGCGTGCGTCCCTTGGGTGTGGTGAGGGTGTGGGGGCCCTGGGCGCAGGCGTACCCGCCGTGCCCGCGCGGGGCGGGGAAGAGGCTGGCGTCGTAGACCAGGGCGAGGTCGAGCAGAACGTCGAAGGCCCACTCCGTGCCGGGGGTGATGGAGAAGGAGGGCGCGCGGAAGCCATGGATGGCGATATCGTCGGCGCGGCCCGCCGAACCCGCGGCGGCGGCGCGGATGGCGGCGAGGGACCGCTCGACGTCCTTCTTGAACTCCTCGGGCGAGAGCTCGTAAACCTTGCGGTGCCAGAACGAGTGCGTCCCGATCTCGTGCCCGGCATCATGGATGCGTTTCACCAGGGCCGGGTGCTTGTCGGCGATCCAGCCCAGGATGAAGAACGTGGCCCTGGTCTTCCCCTGGTCGCAGAGGGAGAGGATGTGGTCGGTGTAGCGCTCGACGAGGCTGCTCTCGCGCGAGAGCCGCGGCCACTCGTCGGGGTTTTCGACGGCCTTGACCTCGACGATGTGGAACCAGTCCTCGATGTCGAAGGAGAGGGCGTGGAGAGGGGGGGAAGCCACGCCGGGAGTATCGGCGCGCCGGCCCTCAAAGGCGAGGGGTGCGGGCGAGAGGCAGGGGCGAGAGGCAGGAGATCCCATCGCAGCGCCGGAAAAGAGAACGACTGAACGCCGGCCCGGGTCCGGGGCTGGCTACTTGAACCGGTGCCCGGCGTTCTTGAATCGAGCCACGTCCTCCTTCGTCGGCATCGCGAAGTGCGTCATCTGGCTCTCGGGATTGGGCGTGAGCGGCGGGTTCCCGGCCTCGACCAGGCGCACGCACTCGATGATCGCCTCCGCCGCGAGGTCCTTGCTGCGGCTCATGATGTCCTCGAGCGTGTCGTGGGGCCAGATGCGGTAGCGTTTCTGCACGACGATGGGCCCGTTGTCGAGCTTCTTGTCGACGAAGTGGACGCTGGTGCCCCCCCACTGCTCGGCGTTGGCGAGGGTCCAGAAGCTGGGCATGAGCCCGCGGTACTTGGGGAGGAGCGCCCCGTGGCAGTTGACGATGCCGAAGGGCGTCTGCCGGCGCAGGTCTTTCTTGTACAGCTGCGTGCCGGAAATGGAGACGATGAACTCCACGCCCAGGTCGCGGAGGAGCGTGCGGAACTCCTCGCTGTTAACGTCGGCGGTGTAGTGCACGGGCACGTTGTACTTTCGCGCCACGCCCGGGACGGTGTTGGGGCTCGCGAGCCCCAGCACCCCGGCGATCTTCCCCTTGAGCTTGCTCCACACGAGCCCGCGCAGCTTCCACTGGAAGTACCAGAACCCGTAGACCTTGTAGAGGTCCAGGGCCGTCTGCGCGAGCGTGCGCTTGCCCTGGGTGTTGGCCTGGAGGTTGATCCCGGCGGTGGAATCGGCGAACTCGCGCAGGAACTTGTCGAGGACGCGCGGCAGGTTCTTGGCGTCGTCCTGGATGAAGACGTACTTCTTGAGCGTGCGCCCGGGCGGGTCGAGGACGAGGAACTCGTAGCCGCTCTGGCGCGAGCCCGGGACCGGGTCGAGCACGAACGAGGCGCCGGGGGGAAGGTCGGTCGTGAGGGGGGAGGTCATGAAGAGTGTCCTGGGTCGCGTGCGGCGACGCGCTCGATCGTGGCCGCCCAGCGCGCACAGGCGGTCCTCGCATCGTATTTCCCGACGATCGCGGCGGCGGCGTTGGCGCCCAGGCGCGACCGCCGGGCGTGGTCTTCCGCGAGGTTGGAGATGGCCCGGGCCAACCCCTCGCCGTCCCCCTCGCGGATCGTCCACCCCGCGTCGCACTCCGCGAGCACGCGCGCGATCTCCGACCCCGGGTGCCCGATGAACAGCGAGGGCCTTCCCACGGCCATGATCCCGAAGAGCTTGCTGGGCACCATGATCCCCTCGACGCCCTCCTTGAGCGAGATGAGGTGCAGGTCGCCCAGGGCGAGCGACTCGCCCAGGCGTTCGCGCGGGACGTACTCGCGGTACTGGGCGTTGGTGAGCCCGTGCTCGCGGAGAAACCGCTCGACCTCTTGGCGGCGCTTCCCGCCCCCCACGAAGACAAACCGGATGTCGGCGCGGTCCTTGAGGCGTTCCATCGCGTCGCAGAGGGTCGTCGCGTCGTGGCCCAGCCCGAGATTGCCCGAGTACATCACGACGAACGCGTCCCCGAGGTTCCACTCGCGCCGGAACCGGTTCGCCGCGGGCTCGATGGGGCGCAGCCCCGCGAGGTCGGACCAGACGGGGATCATCTCGACGCGCGCGGGCGGCGTTCCCTTGGCGAGCACGCGATCGTGCATGCAGCGTCCGAGCACCACGTTGAGATCGCTGCGCCGGAGGAGGAAGCGGTTGACCGACTCGAAGAACCGCGTGGAGAGGGCGCGGGGCTTCATCACGCCGCACGCGATCGGGAGGTCGGGGTACAGGTCCATCACCCAGTGCACGGCCCGGCTCCCGCGGAACAGGCGCGCGAGCAGCCCGGCGGCGGCAATGAACGGTGGCGTGGTGAAGCTGATCACCACGTCGGGGCGTGGCAGCGTGAGCACGCGACCCGCCGCCAGCGCGTAGAACAGCGCAAAGTCCGCAATGCGGGCGGCGATGGAGCTCTTCCCGAACAGGCTCGCGCCCACCCGCCGCGCCTCGATCGCGCCCGCGGGCGTCCCGTCCTCTCGGGCGACGGGGATGGACTCTCTTCGCGGGAGGACGGCCCCGCTCTGCCCGTAGATCGACCGCGACGCGACCGCCGTGACCCGATGCCCCCGGCGCACGAGCTCGTCCGCCAGGTCCTTGGACATCTGGGCGGTCGCCACCACGTCCGGGAAAAAGGCCTGATTCAGCAGGACCACGTGCAGCGATCGGTGGGGCGGGCTCAAGCGCCAATACTATCG
Source organism: uncultured Phycisphaeraceae bacterium (assembly GCA_964614075.1). Classification (GTDB taxonomy): domain Bacteria; phylum Planctomycetota; class Phycisphaerae; order Phycisphaerales; family UBA1924. The sequence goes on along the minus strand of CAZTJZ010000021.1, from coordinate 2,263 downwards.
TGCGAAAGGGGCGTGCTTCTTCGGGCGGGTTCGTGTAGCATCTCCCGGCGTGGCCGCGATCCGGGCGTGGAATCCGGCGGAGGTTTCGATGGGCGCACTCAAGGACGCGGCGCGGAAGGCTCGGCGGATGCTCCACGCCGCCCAGGGCAGGGACCTCTGGTTCGACCGACAGGTCCGCTGGAACTTTGTCCGGCTGGGCAGCGAGTATGGCGGGTGGTCCATCCGCCCCGAGCTCCTGTCGCGCCACAGCGTCGTCTACACGTTCGGCGTCGGGGACGACGTCACCTTCGACCTCGCGCTCATCCACAAGTTCGGGGTCCACGTCCACGCCTTCGACCCCACGCCAAGGTCCCTCGCCTGGGTCAAGGCCCAGACCTTCCCGCCCGAGTTCCATTTCCACCCCATCGGGATCGCGGACTTCGACGGGACGGCCCGGTTCGTGATGCGTCACGCCGACCCCACGTGGAACAGCTACAACCTCAGCCAGGACACGAACGGGGCGCACGAGGTCGTCGAGGCGCCGGTGAAGCGCCTCTCCACGATCATGCGCGAGCTCGGGCACGACCACGTCGACCTGCTCAAGCTGGACATCGAGGGCGCGGAGTACGGCGTGCTGACGGACCTGCTCCAGGGCGCCGTCCGCCCGCCCCAGCTCCTGGTCGAGTTTCACTACTGGGAAGGCGCCAAGGAGCGCGTGCCGCAGACCGACGGGGCGATCCGGGCGCTCAACGCGGCGGGGTACAAGATCTTCGCGCGCTCGCCCGTGGGCCCGGAGTTCTCGTTCGGGCTGGGCTGAGCCCCGAGTCTTCGAGGCTGTTCCAGAACCACGAACGGGAAGAGGGAGTCACAGGCGAGACGCCTGTGCCACGAGATATGGTAGGGTTCTGAGACAGTTTCTTACCTGGGCTTGAGCAGCCCCTCGATGAGCGTGCGGTTGGTGTTCATCGCGAGCTGCTGGGTGTACAGCGCCGCCTGCTGGAGCGTCTGCTGGCGCACGAACTCGGCGGTCTCTTTCGCGTAGTCGGTGTCCAGGATCTGGCTCTTGGCCTTGAGGATCTCCTCGAGCTGGGTGAGGAGCGTGCTGCGCTCGTGGTCGGTGCTCTTGAGGGCGTTCCCGACCGCGGCCCGGTCGCCCGCCACGCCGCCCGCCGCCGCGTCGACGACGGCCTGCGCCGCGTCGAGGTCGCCCGTGACGAGGTTGATCGCGCCGTGGGCGAAGAGGCTGGCGAGGGAGAGGTGGAGCGTCTCGGTCGTCCCGTCGATGTGGCGGATCTCCCGCGTGACCTGCCCCATCGCCGACGCCCGCGCTCCGCCGAGCACCTGCTGCCCCTTGAAGGTCGTCGTGTTGCCCAGGAAGTCGATGGTCTGGAGGATGGACTCGGCCTGGACCTGGAGCCCGCGCCGCTCCTCGTCGGAGAGCACATCGCGGTTCCCCGCCGCCGTCACCAACCCCTGGAGCTCGACCAGGAGGTCCGACACGACGCTCGACGCGCCCTCGCGCGCGCCGAAGTAGTACTCCTGCTGCTCGAGGGCGTCGATCTTGGCCCGGATGTCTCGCTCCTGGGCCTTGAGGTTCTCCGCGGCGATGAGCCCCGCCGGATCATCGCTCGCGCGGTTGATCCGCTGCCCCGTCGCCAGCCGCTCCATCGAGCGGTTGAGCGCGTGCGTGGCGCGCGAGATCGCGTTCACGCCGGCGAACGCGGGCAGGCTGAAGTTCGCGGAGATCACAAGAGGGTTATCGGCGTGGCGGGGACGCGACTGGAGGCGGGTTTGTGCCCTCGCCACCACCGCCTCCCCACGGGGTGCAGAAATCACGCGTGGGCGCGGTACCACTCGATGGTCCGGCGCAGCCCGTCCTCGAAGGGCATGGCGGCCTTCCACGAGAGCAACTTCGCCGCTCGCTCCGTGCTCAGGCAGCGACGCGGCTGGCCGTCGGGCTTGGTGGGGTCCCAGGTGATTCGCCCCTCAAAGCCCGTGAGCCGCACCACGAGCTCGACGAGGTCCTTGATCGTGATCTCGAAGCTCGCCCCGAGATTGATGGGCGTGGGCTCGTCCATCTCCTCCGCGGCACGCAGGATCCCCTCCGCGGCGTCATCCACGTACAAGAACTCCCGGCTCGCCGAGCCCGTCCCCCAGCAGACGATCTCCTGGTCGCCGCGCTTCTGCGCCTCGACGCACTTGCGGATGAGCGCGGGGATGACGTGGCTCGTGTGGAGATCAAAGTTGTCGTGCGGGCCGTACAGGTTCACAGGCAGGACATAGC
>CAZTJZ010000020.1:0-31088 GCA_964614075.1 uncultured Phycisphaeraceae bacterium | reverse complement strand
GGGGACTGCGACCCTCCCAGTCGGCGTAGACGATGACCTGCTTCTCGCCGATGTCCGGGATCGCATCGACCGGGAGCCGGATGATCGCCCAGTACCCCGCGGCGCAGATGCCCAGCAGGATGAGGGTCATCAGGAACGTGTTCTTCATGCACCAGCGGATGATGGCGTTGACCATGGGTTGCTCCTCCGCTTAGTGCTTGTGGCCGCCGGTGGGAGGGGGGGCGGCCGCCGGGGCTGTTGACGGAGTGGGCTCGGAGCCGGGTTTTGCCGGAGAGTCGACGGGCTTTGCACCGCCGTGGTCGTGACCCATCGTGGCGTGCAGCCCGCCGGGGTAGAAGAGGCTCGGATGACCCGTCACCTGGAACTGGCTGTCGATGAGGAAGTTGCCGCGGGTGACCACCCGCTCGCCCGCGGAGAGTCCCTTGAGGACCGGGTAGTACGCGCCGGCTCGTGGGCCGACCTCAAGCTCGCGCGATTCAAAGAGCCCGCGTGCCTTCTCCACGTACACGATCTTCCGCGTCCCGGAGTCCAGCACCGCCGACACGGGCACGGCCAAGGAGCCTCCAGCAGCACCTGCAGGCGTTGTGGCGAGCGCCGCGTCGACTTCCTTGAGCTTCATCTTGCACACCGGGCAGCGACCGGGTTGTTCGTAGGTCTTCTCGCCTTCGCACTTCATGGGACAGAAGTACTTCCTCGTGAGCGAAGCGGGAGAAGAGTTCGGCGTCTCCACGCCTTCCGCCATGCCCTCGGCGTGTGTCCCGTGATCGTGTCCCGTCGGGATGGGCGACCCGGGAATGCGTTCGAGCGGCATCTCGCAGATCGGACATGCCCCACCCGCGTCGGCAAGCACTTGCGGGTGCATCGGGCACGTGTACTTCCCCTCGACCCCTGTTGGCGCCGCCTGGCCGTCGGCCGTCAGCGACGCGTCGATCGCCGCGGACACGAACATCCCCGGCTTGAGAGCGTGATCCTTGTTCTCGATGTGCACCGGGATGCGGATCGTGCGGGACTGCTCGTTGACGATCGGTTGCACGAACGTCACCATCCCCTCGAATGCCCGGCCCGGCACCGCTTCCGCCGTGACACGGACTTTCTGGCCGTAGCGGACCCACGGCAGGTCGTACTCGTACACCTCCAGGTAGACCCACACCGAGTCCAGGTTGGCGATGCGGTAGAGCGCGTCGCCCGCTTTGAACGCGGCCTTCTCAACGATCGACTTCTCAATCACCGTGCCGCTGATGGGCGAGTACAGCGTCACGCGGTCCGTCGTCTGCTTCTTCTCGACGAGGATCGTCACCTGCTCCTCGGTAAGTCCAAGCAAGCGAAGCCGGTTCTTGGCGACATCCACAAGCGGACCGCTGCCCCCGACACCGGCCCCGCTCTGAAGGGCGATCAGCAGTTCCTGCTGCGCCACGAGCAGTTCGGGGCTGTAGACCTCAGCGAGGTGGTCCCCGCTGCGGATCTCCACCCCCGTGAAGTTGACGAAGAGTCGCTCGGCGTATCCATCCACGCGCGTCGTGATTGTCGCCAGGGAGGATTCGTTGAACTCGATCCGGCCCACAGCGCGCAGCTCGCGAGCCAGCGGCCGATGCTCGACGGCCACCGTTTCCACGCTCGCCATCGCTAGCGCGTGCTCCGAAAGCTGGAGCGACGGCGCCTCGCCTGCGGCCGTGTTCGCTGAAGCCGCCGGGATGAGCGGCATCTCGCAGATGGGACAGTTGCCCGGCTGGTCCAGCCGAACCTGCGGGTGCATGGAGCAGGTCCAGACCTGCTTTGCGGCAGGTCCGGCGGTCGCGGTAGGGGAACCGCCGGATGCCGCCGGATGGGACGAGGTGCCGCGACCCAGCATGTAGCCGCCTGCGGCGAGTGCAAAGCCGATGAGCGCGAACAGAGCGAGACGCAGAGGACGTTTCATGGGCGAGCCTCCTTCGGGTCAGGTGAGCCCGAGGCGGGTGGGTTGGTCGGCAGCATGGGAGCGCCCTCCGGAGCGGCGCCCGAGATGAGCAGCGAAATGGATGCGATGGACAGCTCTTGCTGGGTGCGGGCCTCGACCGCGGACAACTCAAACTCCAGCAGTTGGCGCTCGGCATCGATCACGTCCAGAAACGATGACCGCCCCGTCGAGTATCCCGTGCGAGCCGCCTCCAGGGACTGGCGTGCCCGCGGCAAGAGCGTCGTGCTGAAGAGCCCGGTATTACGGCTAGCCTCCCGGTACATGTAGAGCATCGACGCGAGCTCGGCCGCAAGGGAGATCTGCTCGGCGGTGAGTTTCGCCTCGGCCGAGCGCTTGTCGGCCTGCGCCGCGGCGATCTCGGCCGCGATTTTGTCCCGCCAGATCGGGAGCGTCATGCTCGCGGTGGGACGCCACATCACCGGGCTCGCTTTAACGTCCGCCTCGATGCCCACGCTGAAGTCCGGCACGCGGCTGGTGCGGGCCAGGTCGAGCATCGCCTCGCCGCGCCGGACATCCGCCTCCAACTGCCGCAGCGTGGGATTCTGAGCCGCCGCGATGGCAAGCACCTGGTCGGCGGGTGGGGGCGGCGACCCGGCCTCGAACGTCGCAGGCAGCGGGATTGACGCGTCGGTCGGGCTAAGGCCCAGGGCGGCGCGGAACTCCGCTTCGAGAACGCTCCGTGAGTCCTCCAAATTGGCGATGGTGTTGGCCAGTTGCACTCGGTCGATCTGCGCACGCAGCACGTCCTGCACGGTGCCCCGGCCGGCCCCGACTTGCTGCTGTGCTTGGGCTTCCACATCCGCGAGCAGCGCCAGCACATTCCGCTCGACCTGCAGCGTCTGCTCCAGGAAGTGCAGCCGCACGTACGCTGACTTGACGGCGAACGCCGCCCGCAGCACTTCGGACTCAAAGCCGAAGTAGCCAACGCGTGATTCCGCAGCGGCCACGTCGCCCGCGGCGCGGAGCTTCCCCGGACCCGGCAGGTCGATCATCAGCCCGGGCATGACGGTTTCGAGCACGTCGGTGATGTCGGCCTCGAAGGTGAGCCGGGGGTCCGGCAGCGAGCGAGCCGGCGTGATCCGCTCCACCGACGCCGCCCACGCGTAGTAGGCGGCTTCGACCCGCGGGTTGTTGAGCATGGCATAGCGCAGGTAGTCGGCGATGGTCGACTGTGCCGTCAGCGTGGGCAGCGTCGGATTGGCGTCGCCCGGGCGGTACACCGAGCGCACCGACTCGAGATCGGAGCGGGCCTGCCGCTCGGTCGATGTGGGCGTGCCCGCGCACCCGACCAAAGCCGAAGCCATCGCTGTTGCCGTCAGAACCGTGAAGTGTGATCGTGGCATCGTGAACCTCACTTGGCGGGAGCTTTGACTTCGCGAGACGACCAATGCATGTGGGCAATTTTCGGCGTTCCACCTTCATCGACCACGATGAACGTGATCGCCGCGGCGAATGTCCGGCGGGCGGCGTCCGGGCCGGCCGAGAAGGTGCCAACCTGGCGCACGATTGACGTCGAGCCGTGACGGGTCTCGGTCTCGGCCTTCGCGTTCCAGGCGTACCCGACAAGCTCTTTGAGTTCCGCCTTTAGGTGACCATCGCGGTACACCTCCCAGGTTCCTTCGTCGGCGCCGTTCTCAAGCACAGTCGCCTTGCCGTCAGCAAGGAAGAGCTTGTTCATGGCCGCGAGGTCGCCATTTGTCATTGCAGTCTGGAACTGCTTTGAGAGCAGAACCGCAGGCGACGTCGCATCAACCTTGACGTACTTGGCAAGGAACGCATCCTTCTCTGCCTCCGGCTTGGCGTCCCACTTTGCCTCGCAGCCGGGGCAGCAGAAGCCGATCGTGTGCCCCTTCCACGTGCGGGTGGGGGACTCTGGGTCTACCTCTTCACCCCTGATAGGGCAGCGGTCATTGACAGCCTTTGCTGGCTGCTTTGATGACGACGCTTGGGGGGCAGCCCCGTGGTCGTGACCGTAGCGGTCCGGCTGTGCCGCTATCGACATGACCGAGCCAGAGATCACGAGCGCAGAAACGACGAGTGTGCGAATAGGCATGGAACCTCCCTTGAAGGGAATGAGACGAAGTATCGCAGACGCCAAACAGCAACGAACTGGATTTGGATGGGTGCAGCGCAGGCCGAATGTGGCGGGCAGAGCCCGCGCGCGGCCTTTGGAGTGGCCGTTCGGCCGGTATCGCTACACGATGAGCGCGCAGTGCATGCGCAGCAGAGAAGTTGGCGGCCTGAACGCCCGCGAAAAGTCACGGAGGGCAACGAGATGGTGCACGTCCGGACTCAGGTCCGCGACCGAACTCCAGGTCAGGACAGCAACCGCGACGGGATCCGGCAACTCGACGGTCGTCTTCTCGACCGTGAGCATCTTCCCTTCATTCTTGTCGCACTTGCAGTCGTGCTTCTTCTCAGGTGTGGAAGGAGCCGGCGATTCACCGTCGGTTTGTGACCCATCGCCATGCTCGTGGCCGCCGTGGCAGTGGTGCTGTGCCACCTTTGTAACTGGCAGCTCTTCAGACGGGAGGGCACCGCCGCACGGGCGGCAACCACCGAGAAGGGACCGATAGTTGCAGCAGCAGAACGGAATTGCGACCACAAGGAGAATGGTCACTGCGAATCGGATTGGGCTACTGCCGGTCATCATACTACGGGGGAGTATATCCTTCATGTCGATGTACGGTCCACGAAACCTGCTGGTTTGAGGAACACCCTCTGCCGTTGCGAACGCGCAAAGATCGGGACTCGCTCCGCGTGGGCACGCTGGCCCGTGGATCAAGGGGCCTCCGGCCGCGCCACGGCTCTCAGCACGCCGAGAACTGCTTCGCGCCTATGAGTTGTCAATGTGGACCACAGAGACACCACTTCTGCGAGGGCTGAGTCCACGACGCCGAGCAGGACGCCGAGACGCCCCCAGTCGCGTTCCCGGATGGCCTGCAGAATCGCCGTATCTCCCGTAGAATCAGCCTCTTCGGCCCCGTGGCGGAACGGCAGACGCAGCGGACTTAAAATCCGCAGACCCGCCAAGGGTCGTGTGGGTTCAAATCCCACCGGGGCCACTTGCGGGCGGGGCTCGCGCCGTGCCGCGGCGCGATCATGCCCGGCGCACCTCTCGACCGTGCCCCAGCTCGCCCACGAACTTCCCCTCGCGGGCCATGACCCGCCCGCGGACCGTGACGACGCTGGGTCGGCCCTTGATTTCCCAGCCCTCGAACGCCGAGTAGTCCGTCGCCATCTGGTGCGTCCGGGCCGAGATCTTCCCGCGATATCCGGGGTCGTACACGACAAGGTCCGCGTCCGCGCCCGGCGCGATCGTGCCCTTGCCCCGGAGCCCGAAGATCCTCGCCGCGCTGCCGCTCGCGGCGTCGACGAACGCGTTCAGCGACAGCCGACCCTCGCACACCCCGTGCGTGTACAGCAGGTTCACGCGGTCCTCAACGCTGGGGATCCCGTTGGGGATCTTGGTGAAGTCCGCGCTCCCCCCGTCGCGGGGCGGCCTGCCCATCACCTTCTGCGTCGCGAAGTCGAACGGCGCGTGGTCCGTCCCCACCGTCGAGATCGCGCGCGAGCTCAGATGGTTCCACATCCGCGGCAGCTGCTCGCGCCCGCGCAGCGGCGGGCTCATCACGTACTTCGCCCCCTCGAACCCGGGCTTCTCCGTCCACGACTGGTCCAGGAGCAGGTGCGGCAGCACCACCTCCACGTGCACCCTCACCCCCCGCGACCGCGCGCACAACGCCTCGTTCACCGCCTCGTCGCAGCTCGTGTGCACCACGTACACCTCAGCCCCCGTCAGCTCGGCGAAGGTCATGAGGTGGTGCACGCCCGACGCCTCGACCCGCGTCGGACGCGACGCCTCGTGCCACTCGGGCCCGACCTTCCCCTCGCGCACCAGCGCCGCCTGACGCTCCGCGACGATCGTCTCGTTCTCGCAGTGCGCGGTGACGACCACGCCCAGCTCCTTCGCCAGGCGCATGGCGTGGTACAGCTCGCGGTCGTCCACGCCCAGGGCGCCCTTGTACGCGAGGAACACCTTGAACGAGCGCGTCCCCCGCGCCACGATCTCGCGCAGCTGCCGTTCGCCCAGGTCATCGAACCGCGTCACGCCCATGTGGAACGCGTAGTCGCACGGCGCCGCCCCCCGCGCCTTCCCGATCCACGTCTCGTACGCCGCCAGCGGCTCGTCGGTCTTTCCCGGGCAGATCATCTCGATGAGGGTCGTCGTTCCGCCCACGATCGCCGCCCGCCCCGCCGTTTCCCATGTGTCCTTGGCGTACGTCCCCATGAACGGCAGGTACACGTGCACGTGCGGGTCGATGAACCCGGGGAAGAGATACTTCCCCGAGGCGTCGATCACCTCCGTCCCCGGCGGGCACGAGGCGGGCGAGATCGACCGCTCGATCCGCGTCACCGTCTCGCCCTCGCAGTACACATCGGCGTCGTAGTCGTCGCTCGCGGTGATCACCCGCGGGTTCTTGATGAGAATCGGCACGGGCACCTCCAGAAACTCGAACCAGACCCCCGACAGCGAACACATGAAGAACCGGTGATCGGCCCGCGGCGCACCCCATCACGCCGTGCGCGGCGTCGGGCACCCTACTCGTTCGCCACCAGCTTGCTCGACTGCTCCACGAACTTCTCCCCGCTCCAGTTGGCGTCCTTGGTCACCATCCCCTTCGCCGCCGCCTTCTCCGCGGCCTTGGCCTGCGCCTGACGCTGCACGAGGTCGGCGTGCGTCGTGAAGTACTGCAGCGCGTGCCCGCGGAACTCCTCGATGCTCTTGAAGCCCTTGCGGTCCATGAACGCCGAGAGCTCCGCGCACAGCCCCTTCACCATCTTGTACCCGTGGATCATCACCCCCGTGCATACCTGCACGGTGGACCCGCCCAGCAGGATGAACTGGGCGGCATCGTTCCCCGTCTCCACGCCCCCGATCGCCGACAGCGAGCGATCCGAAAACTCACCGCGCACGCCCCCACCCCGCCCGTACATCATCGTCGCCAGCTCCATCACCATCCGCAGCGCGATCGGGCGCACCGCCTTGCACGAATACCCGCCCGGGACCGTGTACCCCTCGACCGTCGGCTCGGGGCGCAGCGTCTCCAGGTTCACGCTCATCACGCTCAGGATCGTGTTGATCGCCGACACTCCCTCACACCCCGCCCGCAACGCCGCCCGCGCCGGCTCCTCGATGTGCGTGATGTTGGGCGTCATCTTCGCCCACACCGGGACCCGCGACACCCCGTTCACCCACCCGCACACCTCCTCCAGGATCGACGGATCCTGGCCCATCGCCGCACCCATCCGACGCTCCGGAAGACCGTGCGGGCACGAGAAGTTCAGCTCGAACGCGTCCACCCCGGCGTCCTGGCAACGCTCCACGATCTCCACCCACGCGCTCTTGCGGTACTCCTCCATGATCGACGCGATCAGCACGCGGTCCGGGTACTTCTCCTTGAGCTGGCGGAACTCCTTCAGCCACACCTCGAACGCCCGGTCCGAGATCAGCTCGATGTTCTCCCACCCGATCACCTCATCGCCCTGGGCGGCACGCATCCGCGCGTACCGCGGCGCCACGTTCACCACCTTCGACGCGTCCAGGCTGATCGTCTTCGCGATCACCGCCCCCCAGCCCTCGTCGAACGCCTTCCCGATCACGTTCGCGTTGGTCCCGGGAGGGCCCGAGCCGATCACGAACGGATTCGGCATCCGAAGACCATCCACCGTCACGCTCAGATCGGCCATGATCACGCCTCCAACTCGCCGCGCCCTCGCGACGTGCCCAAGAGGCACTATACCAGATCCACGCCGAGCGCCTACAAACCCCCTCCCGGAGCACCCATGCCCCCGCCAAACTCCTCTCCCTCGAAGTGGATCCAGGGCATCGTCGTCGCCGTCGTCCTGGGCTATCTCGTCTACAGGCAGGTCTCGTCGTCCGGCGCTCCTCCCGCTTCGCCGCAGCCCACCGCATCGCCGACCGCCTCACCGTCCGCTCCGGCCCCGGCGCGGGCGAACTCCCCCACCGCTTCTCCCTCGGGCGCGCCGCGCACGGGCGAGGACGCCATCCTCGACGCGTTCAAGAAAGGCCGGTCCGACCTCATCGTCGAGGTCAGCGCGATCGTCAAGAAGAACCTCCCCGACGACGACGTGGGCGATCGCCACCAGAAGTTCCTCGTGAAGCTCTCGGGCGGGCACACGCTCCTCGTCGCCCACAACATCGACCTCGCCCCGCGAGCCCCCGTCCAGGAGGGCGACCGCGTCGAGATCAAGGGCGAGTACGAGTGGAGCGAGCAGGGCGGCGTGCTCCACTGGACCCACCACGACCCCGACCAACGCCACCAGGACGGCCACATCCGCCTGAACGGCAAGACGTACAAGTAGGGCGTCTCACCCACCCCGCACGATCCCCCGATCGGGTATCCTCTCCGGCTCGTGGTGACGAGCCGCGCCGGTCGAACCGCGCCGCGAACCCCCACTCACCCAGGAGAGCACCATGAACGACTTCATCCAGATGGCCGTCAGCAAGCTCGGCGTGTCCGAGCAGTCCGCCAAGTCCGCGACCGGCGGCGTGCTCGACATGATCCAGAAGCAGGTCGGCGGGGGAGACTTCTCCAAGCTCCTGGGAGCCGTCCCGGGCGCCGCCGACCTGCTCAAGAGCGCCCCGAGTTCTGGCGGGGGCGGCGGCGGGCTGGGCGGGATCCTGGGCGCCGCCTCGGGGCTCCTGGGCGGTAAGGCCGGCTCGATCCTGGGAGCCGCCAGCATGCTCGAGAAATCCGGGCTGAGCCTCGACAAGGCCGGGCCCTTCGTCTCCATGCTCATGGACTACTTCAAGGGCAAGGCCGGGAACGACCTGGTCTCCCAGATCCTGGGCAAGGTCCCCGACCTCAAGAAGCTCCTGGGCTAAGTCTTCCGGCGAAGTGTGAGCGGGCGAGGTTGAGCGGGCGAGGTGTGATTGCACGGGGTAGCCGCGCGGCCCTGTGCCAGCCGCCACGTCGACTCACGTCCGAAAAACACCGCGATTCGCCGGGTTGTGCAGCACACCGGCGCCGATGCCGATCTTGCTTGTATGCGCGCCCGCCTCTCTCCAAGGCCCTCCCCATGATCGCCCTCCGCAGGGACGCCGCGGGCCTGCGGATGGTCGCGGAGACGCCGCGGCCCGAGCCCAAGCCCGGCGAGGCGCTCGTGCGCCTGCTCCGCGCGGGCGTCTCCAGCGTCGATCTCGCCGTCGCGCGGGGGAAGGTCCCCTTCACGGGCACGCTCGGGCACGAGTTCGTCGGCGTGGTCGAGAAGGCCCCCGACGCCCCGCACCTCCTGGGTAAGCGCGTCACGGGCTCTCCCAACATCGTCTGCGGATCGTGCGAGCTCTGCAAGCGCGGGCTGAGCATGCACTGCCTCAACCGCGCGTTCCTGGGCGTGCACGCCCGCGACGGCTGCTTCGCCGAGCTGTGCGCCCTCCCCACCGCCAACCTCGTCGAGCTGCCCAAGACCCTCGACGACGACACCGGGGTGTTCGCCCAGGTCGTCGCCTCCGCGGTGCACGCGGCCCACGTCACCCGAATCCAGGGAAAGCCCTTCGTCACCGTCCTGGGCGACGGGCCGCTCGGGCTCTGCTGCGCCCAGATCATGACGCGCCTCAACGCGTCCGTCCGCCTGCTGGGCACGCGGCCCGAGAAGTTCACGCTCTGCGAGAAATGGGGCATCAAGCACCGCCACGCCGCGGAGGTCGGCCAGAGGCACGACCAGGACGTCGTGATCGACTGCACGGGCTCCGCCGATGGCGTGCGTTTGGCCCTGGGGCTGGTCCGGCCACGCGGGAAGATCGTGCTCAAGTCCGCCCCGGCCCCCGTCCTCGTCGCGGCGCCGGGCGCCGCGCTGGGCGCCGAGCCGGGCCAGGGGGTCGACCTGGCCCCGGCGGTTGTTCATGAGATCGAGCTCGTCGGTGCGCGCTGCGGGTCGATCGCCGACGGCGTGGCGACGCTCGCCCGCGGCGAGGTGGACGTGCGTCCCCTGATCACCCGGCGCGCCCGCTTCGCCGACGCCCTCCACGCCCTCCAGCTCGCGAGCGACCCCGCGTGCGTGAAGGTGCTGCTCGAGTTCGACCCGCGGTGACGCCATGCCGCGACCTGCCGGGATCTCCGGGCTTCCGCGGCACTCTTCAGCCCGTGCGGCACGACCCCGTCCCGCGCTTCTCCAGGTAGCGCTGGTGATATTCCTCCGCGCGGAAGAACTCCCCCGCCGGGACGATCTGCGTGGCGATGGGTCGGCGGAACTGCCCGGAGCCGGCGAGCTCATCCCGCACGCGGGCGGCGGTTGTGGCCTGGGCGTCGCTGTGGGTGAAGATCACCGAGCGGTATTGCGCTCCTATGTCCGGGCCCTGGCGGTTCACCTGGGTCGGGTCGTGCAGGGCGAAGAAGGCCCGGACGAGCTGCTCGTAGGCGAGGCGTGAGGGGTCGAAATGGATCTGCACGACCTCGGCGTGGCCCGTGGCCTCGGCGCAGACTTCCTGGTAGGTCGGCCGCGGCGTGGACCCGCCGCTGAAGCCCACGCTCGTGTCCACCACTCCTGCGAGCTTGCGGAACGCGGCCTCGACCCCCCAGAAACACCCGGCGCCGAAGGTGGCGGTCTCGTGCATGCGTGATTCTCCGTCCTGGTGCGGAAGCGTAGGGGGCGCGGGATATGATGCCCCCGCATGGCGTCTCTCTATCAACCCGGCCAGCGCGTCCGCGTCACCCAGCAGGTCCCGAGACTCGAGCGTCCCGGCGGGGGCACCATGAACACCAGCGTCGAGGGCACGGTGGTGACGTTCGAGCAGCAGAAGACCGGATCGTGGTACGCGCACAGCCGCGACCACAAGCTCTGGCTGGACCGGCTGGTGCTCAAGAAGGACGACGGCGAGATCGTCTACGTGAACCTCGACCACTACTCGAGCATCGAGGTCCTGGGGGGCGTGGAGCGGGCGTAGCCCTGGGCGTCGCCGCGGGTGTGCGCGCGCCGCGCCGGCGGCGGGCGAAACAGCACGAAAAATACGGGCGTGATCGGCGCTGGAAATCACGGGCGCCGGGCGATTCTCGCGCGCATCGCCGCGCCGTGAGCGCACGAGCCTGAGCGTCGGCCCCTGGGTGTACCCCGCGTGCGGTGGGCACGCCCAGGAGACGACTCATGGCCTATCGGCTCGACGCGTTCGGCACGATCGGACTGACCGACGCGTTCCTCAAGGTGCTGCTCGAGGAGCACGCGGCGACCACGCTCCCGCGCCTCGAGCGGCTGTGGATGTACTACCGCAACCCCATGCGCCCCGCCTCGGGCACGAACGCCGAGCGCTGGAGCAAGAGCGGACGCTGGTACCGCCTGGCCCAGGAAGCGGGGCTCCCGCCCCGGCTGGCCGGCGTGAGCGTGCCGGGGTTCACTCTCCCCGACGACCGGGCGGCGGCGCGGCGCGAGATCGTCATCGAGAACGACATCGGGTGGCGCGTCCAGGCCATGGTGGACTTCATGTTCGGGAAGCCCGTCAAGATCCTCTCGACCGCGCGGCGCGCGAGCACGAGGCGGATGGTCGACCGGGCGCTCGACACGGTGTGGGAGACCTCGGGCGGGATCGCGCTCCTGCAGGACATGGCGCTCCTGGGCCAGGTCTTCGGGCACGTGGACCTGGTGCTGCGGGCCGGCGGCGGACAGAGGCCCGACGCCGCGGCGAACGCGGACGCGCTGGAGCGGGCGCTGCGCGTCCACGAGCCTCTGAGCGTCGAGATCGTCGAGCCGCGGCGGGGGATCCCCGTGGTCGATCCGCACAACTACCGCGGGCTGGTGGGGTATGTCCTGAGCTTCCCGATGCGGATGAACGAGGCGGGGGGCGCGGGGCGCTCGATGTTCGCCCGGCTGCTCTCGCGCACGGGCGTGGACCCGGGGCGGCGCGTGGCGCAGGTCGTCGAGGTGCTCTCGGGGGAGGCGCGGCAGGTCTACGTGGACGGCGAGCTGGCCGAGCAGCAGAGCCTGGAGTGGACGCTGGGACGGCTGCCGGTGGTGCACGTGCAGAACACGGCGCAGCCGTTCTGCTACGAGGGGCAGAGCGACGTCGAGGCGCTGATCCCGCTGCAGGACGAGCTGAACACGCGCCTCTCGGACCGGGCCAGCCGCGTGACGCTGCAGAGCTTCAAGATGTACCTGGCCAAGGGGATCGACGGGTTCGAGAACAGCCCGATCGGGCCCGGGCAGATCTGGTCGACGGACAACACCGACGCGAAGATCGAGAGCTTCGGCGGGGACGCGGAGAGCCCGGCGGAGGCGGCGCACATCCAGGAGATCAGGGAGGCGCTCGACAAGGCGTCGGGCGTGCCGCCCTTGGCCAGCGGGGTGGTGCGGGCGAAGATCGGGAACCTCACGAGCGCGAACGCGCTGAAGATCACGATGATGGGGCTCCTGGCGCGGACGGCCCGCAAGCGGGTGACGTACGGGCGCGGGATCGAGCAGATGTCTCGATTGATCCTGGGCGCGCTGGACCATCTCAACATCCTGAAGACCGCCGAGGCCGACCGGGGCGTGAAGCTGGTGTGGCCGGACCCCCTGCCGGTGGACGTGCGCGAGCAGGTCGAGGCGGCGCGGGTGAAGGCGGAGCTGGGCGTGGACAAGGACGAGGTCTTGGGCGAGCTCGGGCACGACGCGGTCGACCCGGGCGTGGAATGAACCGGCGTCAAGAGCGCCAGAGAGCGAGGCATGAGCATGGACCGAAGGCCGGACGAGATCGAGCGCGACCCGCACGCGGGCGCGGAGGAACGGGCAGGGACGGGCGCGGAGCCATTGGCGCCGCCGGGCGAAGGGCCCGGGGACGAGGCCGAGGAGAACCCCAAGGAGCCGGCGGACGTCCTGCGGCGCTGGCAGGACCGGGCCGCGGCGGCGGAGGAAACGTCCAGGACGCTCGAGCGCGAGCTCGGGAGCGCCCGGGAGACGCTGCGCCAGACTCGGGAGGCGCTGGAGGCGAGCGAGCGTCGGCGCCGGATCGATCAGGAGCTGATCGAGGCGGAGGCGGTGGATTTGGAGACGGCGCGACTGCTGACCGACGCGACGCTGTCGCGGATGGAGGATCCGGACGTGAGCGACGCGGTGGCGGAGGTCCGGCGTCGCAAGCCGTTCCTGTTCCGCAAGCGCGGGGTGGCGGGGCCGCGGGCGGCGGCGCCGGGGGTTCATCGGGACCCGTCGGCGGAGCTGAACGGTCTGGCGGAGGACGCGCGGGGGAGCGGGGATCGGGCGGCGTTGCTGCGGTACCTGCGGGCGCGTCGCGAGCGGTAAAGGAACAAGGGCCGGCGCGTGGCCGGGGCACACGGAGAGGAGGACGGCATGGGATTTTCTGGGAAGGCGACGTACGCGGGCGGTGTGGAGCTGCCGGAGATCGTGGAGGACGTCTCGGACGTGATCGGGATCGTGAGCCCGCACGAGACGCCGCTGCTGGATCACCTGGGGGACGCGAAGAGGAGCGCGATGAGCACGGTGCACGAGTGGGTGGAGGACTCGCTGCTGCCGAACACGGACGGGGTGAACCAGACGACGTTCACGCCCAACGCGCAGGACGCGACGAGCGTGACGGTGAGCAACGGGGGGCGGTTCCAGGCGGGGGACCTGGTCAAGCCCGGAACGGCGACGGAGGTGATGCTGGTGACGGGGGTGGCGGGGAACGTGCTCACGGTGGTGCGTCGGTACGGCTCGACGCCGGCGAGCAACCTGGCCAACGGGCTCAAGCTCACGATCCTGGGCAACGCGGCGCTGGAGGGGGCGGACGCGACGAACGCTCGCTTCACGACGCGCGTGCGCAGGAGCAACTACACGCAGATCTTCGCGGCGACGGTGGAGGTCACGGGGACGATGCAGGCGGTGCGGGCGTACGGCGTGCAGGACGAGCTGGACTACCAGAAGCAGGAGCGGATCCGCGAGCTCCTGCGTGACCTCGAGAACTGCGTGATCAACGGGACGGCGCCGGCCGCCACGCCGCAGGGCGGGACGGGCGTGCGCCGCTCGATGAACGGGATCCTGAAGCTGGTCTCGACCAACGCGTTCCAGCCGGGGGTGAGCGGGTTCCCCAGCGGCGGGGGCGCGGGGTCGGACCTGAACGAGGCGCTCATCAACCAGGCGCTGCGGAACATCTGGGACCAGAGCTCGGGGCGTGTGGACACGATCGTGTGCGGCGGGACGCAGAAGCGCCGCATCAACGCGTTCATCGGCGCGAACGTGCGTCAGTACTCGGCGACGGACCAGCGCTTCAAGGACGGGGTGAGCGTGTACGAGAGCGACTTCGGGGTCTGCCGCGTCGTGCTGTCGCGGTGGGTGCCGGCGGACACGGTGTTGTTCCTGGACTCGGGGCGGGTGCAGGTGATGCCGCTGCAGGGGCGCAGCTTCCACTTCAAGCCCCTGGCGACGGTGGGCGACGCGTTCCCGGGGCAGATGCTGGGCGAGTACACGCTGGAGTTCAAGAACGAGAACGCCCACGGGCTGATCCGCGGGCTCTCGACGACCTGACCGCCGGCCCGAGGGCCGGGTCGTGGACGGGGAGGGGGCGGGAGGAGGGCCCGCCGCACGCCGGACGCGGGGTGCGGCGGGATTGAAAGGAGGTGGAGAATGTACGCGAGCGACGTGGATCTGCTGCGGATGGAGCCGAATCTGTTCCGGGACTATGTCTGGACCGGGCAGCGATTGAGCGCGGGAGACGGCGAGATCTCCGAGGGGCACCTGATCGGCGGGACGTTCGGGCCGGGCTTTGACTCGGCGGGGGTCACGACGGGGTACGTGGTCACCGTGAACGGCGTCGGGTTCGAGGTGATGACGCGCGAGGGGTTCAAGGACCTGGCGATCTCCCGGGCGCGCGGGAACTCCGCGGAGCTTGCGATCCTTCCCGAGGACGCGGAGAGCGTGTCGTTTCAGATCTCGACGTTCCGTCCGCAGATCGGGATTGTGCACGGGCAGATCATGCGGATGGCGGGGATCGAGCCGGGCTCGACGGGCGCGGGGGCGACGGAGGACGCGATTGTCAATCGCGCGGCGCTGGCTCGCGTGGAGGCGCTGGGGGCGCTGCACCTGATCTTCGCCGCGGCGGGGGCGCCGGGCGGGCGGGAGTCGGCGGCGGCGCAGCACGCCGAGCGATACCGCCGCCTCTTCGAGGAGGAGCGGCGTCGGACGCGGGTGGAGCTGGACCTTGACGGGGACGGGAAGCCTGACGTGACGCGGGCGCTCACGATGGCGTGGCTGGTGCGCGGGGTGTAGGACGTGTCGGGCGGGGCGGTCGCCCGCGCGGCGCAAGTGCATGGAAGGAGACGGTGATGCTGATTGTGAACCCGGACGTGGTGTGGCTGGGGGCCGCGGAGCTTCGCGGGGTCAAGAGCGTGACGGTGGAGCGCGTCGGGCAGCGGGTGGCGCTGGCGTGGGGCGATGCCGGCCCGCACGCGGCGTTCGCCGACGTGCCCGAGCAGAAGGTCACGATGCGCGTGGTGCAGGAGCTCCCGGGCGCGTACGAGAACTCGCCGCGCCCGGGGGACAGCGTGAGCGTGTCGGTGCACGTGGCGCCGAGCGGCGCGGAGGGGCAGCGTCGGCGGCTGAGCGCGACGGGCGTGGTCACGGGCGTGACGTACCAGGTGCTGCAGCGCGGCGGTTCCACGCGGACGATCGAGCTGGTGCTCGTGTCGAGCGACGGCGTGGCGGACCCGATCACGGCGACGGTCGCGGGGGGTGAGGCATGAGCAGCTTTCAGGGGGCGAACCTGTTCGGGAGCGGGCCGCACCGCTTCGCGCTTGGAGTGCAGGGGCAGAGCGTGGTGGCGAACTACGTGATCGGCGCGACGCCGCCGAACGGCTCGACGGCCCAGGGGCTGCGCGAGCTGGACATCACGGTGCGCGGGCGGTTGGTGTCGAGCAGCGAGAGCGGTCTGTGGACGCTGCGCGACGCGGTTGTGGCGAAGCTGACAGACCCGGTGCAGACCGGGACGCTGGTGGACCAGCACGGACGGAGCTGGACGGGGATGTCGTTCATCGAGTACAAGGAGGGGGACCGGGTGGACCGAGGGCGCGTGCGGAGCGTGGAGTACACGGCGGTGTTCCGGAAGTTCCTGTAGAGGAGGAGGATCATGGACGCGATGCCGGAGTTCGCGGCGGCGGCGGCGCAGTTCGGGACGGCGGGGCTGATGGGCTGGATGTGGCTGACCGAGCGTCGGGCGTCGGCGACGCGGGAGCGTCAGCTCACCGAGGCGCACGAGAAGCTGGTGCAGGAGCGCGGGATGTTCGAGGCGGTGATCCAGGCGCTCAAGGAGAACACGCGGGCGATCGCGTCGCTGGAGGCGGGGCAGCGGTCGCTGGCGGAGGCGCTGCGTACCAAGCCGGCGGGGCTGAGCGCGGCGTGAGCGTTCTG
Organism: uncultured Phycisphaeraceae bacterium; assembly: GCA_964614075.1. Classification (GTDB taxonomy): domain Bacteria; phylum Planctomycetota; class Phycisphaerae; order Phycisphaerales; family UBA1924. The sequence continues at coordinate 14,746 of CAZTJZ010000020.1, read as the reverse complement.
TCGAGCATGGCCTAGGCGTCGAACTGGGCGAACTCGCCCTTCTTGTCCTGCTCCTGGACGTACTTCTGGAAGTCGGACATCTTGTAGCTGATGAAGCAGAAGGCGTGGTGCAGCGTGAGCCACTCGAGGTCGGACTTGTCTTCCTTGAGGTCTTTGCGGAGGCGATTGAGTTCGGCGAGGAGAGTCTCGGGCTTCATGCGGGGCTCCTGCGGTGTGGGCGGGCGCGGAGGAGTGGCGTGGCGGCGTACTGAAGGGTGAGGGCGAGGACGATGGAGGGGCCGGGGAGGAGGTCGAACTCGAAGCTGACGAAGAGGCCCAGGACCACGCCGAGGATCGCGCTAAGGGCGGCGAGGAGGAGGACCGCGGCGAGGCGCGTGGAGAGCGCGAGCGCCACCGCGCCGGGGAGGACGAGGAGGGCGGTGGCGAGCACAACGCCGGCGAGCTTCATGGCGGTGACGATGGCGAGGGCGAGGAGGCAGAGGAGGAGGAGGTTCATGCGGGTGGCGCCCACGCCGAAGGCCTGGGCGGCGGGCGGATCGAAGGACCAGAAGAGGAGCGGTCGGCGGGCGAGGAGGAGCGCGGCGAGGATGGTGAAGGTGACGGCGAGGGCGGCGGCGGTGTCGGGCCAGTCGACGCCGACGATCGAGCCGAAGAGGAACGACTCCCAGGACGTGCCGGAGCGGGCGAGCTTGAGGAGGATGGCGCCTAGGGCCATGGAGGCGACGAGGACGATGCCGATGGCGGTGTCGGCGTGGGGGCTGTGGCCGCGCGTGGTCGTCCGGCTGAGGACGCCGATGAGGAGCGCGGCGGCGAGGCAGAAGAAGTAGATGACGAGGAACTGCGGGGCGCCGTTCGCGAGGAGCCCGAGGGAGGCGAGGAGGGCGGCGACGCCCACGCCGCCGAACGCCGCGTGGGAGACGCCCTGGCCGATGAAGGCGAGGCGCTTGAGGACGACGAGGACGGAGAGGGGCGCGGAGAAGAGCGCGACGGCGATGCCCGTGGTGATGCTGGGCCAGTAGAGCCGCGCGAGGGCGGGGTCGGAGAGGTACTCGATGGTGCGGAGGGGCATGTCAGTGATGGTGGGCGCAGGCGTGGGCGGGGTGGGCGTCGACGTGGACATCACCGAAGATCGCGGCGACGTCGTGGCGGAAGACCTCGGCGAGGACGGCGGGGGTGAGCCCCGCGGGGGCGGTGTGGGAGTGGAGCGTGCGGGAGAGGCAGGCGACGGAGTCGCTGGCGGCGGCGATGGTGCGGAGGTCGTGGCTCACGACGATGGTGGTGAGTAGAAAGCGAGTGTGGAGCGAGGCGAGGAGCTGGGCGAACTGCTGCTGGCCGGCGGGGTCGATGCCGACGGTGGGCTCGTCGAGGAGGAGGAGCTTGGGGCGGGCGGCGAGGGCGCGGGCGATCATGACGCGCTGGAGCTGCCCGCCGGAGAGGGCGCCGATGTGCTTGTCGGCGAGGGCGAGCGCTCCGACGGCGTCGAGGCATTCGTCGGCGGTGTCGCGGTGGGCGCGGGCGGGGAGCTTCCAGGGCGGGAGCGGGATCGTGGCGGCCATGAGGACGACCTGGCGCACGGAGAGCGGGAAGCGGAGCTCGGCTTCGAGGCGCTGGGGGACGTAGCCGATGAGGCGTCGGCGGCGTGCCTCGGCGGGCTTGAGCCCGGCGATGATGATCTCGCCCTGGTGCCCCTTGAGGAGGCCCAGGGTGAGCTTGAGGAGCGTGGATTTCCCTCCGCCGTTGGGCCCGAGGACGCCGAGACGTTCGCCCTGGCGGACCGTGAGAGAGACGTTCTCGAGGGAGGAGGAGTCGGCGCCGGGGTAGGTGAAGGAGACGGCGCGGTACTCGACCGCGGGGGGCGCGGGGGGCGCATAGTTCGGGGCGGCGTTCGGGGCGGGGTGGATCTCGCGCGGGGTCATGACTATTTGGATGGCGCGGGTTGGGGAGTGGGCTGGGGTGTGGGCTCGCGCGGCGCGGTTTCCTGGAGCACCCGAGTGAGCTCGCGGAGGTTGGTCATCATGAGGCGTGTCCAGTCGCCGCGGGTTGGGCCGGTGCCCAGAGGGTCGAGGCGGGCGACGGGGATGTTGGCGGCCTTGGCGATCTGCTCGGCGGCTTTGGCGGAGAAGTTGGGCTCGATCATGACGGCGCGGGCCTTGTGCTCTTTGATCGCGTCGAGGATCTGCTTGATCTCTTTGGGCGTGGGCTCGGAGTTCTCGAACTCGCGGATGGTGGCGGCGATGGTGAGGGAGTAGCGGTCGGCGAGGCGCGAGAAGGCGTTGTGGTGGGTGACGAACGCCGCCCCTTGGTGCTTGTCGAGGGCGAAGGCGTAGGCGTCGTGGACGGCGCGGACGGCGGCGAGGGTGTCGTCCTGGGCGTTCTTCAGGCGGAGTTTCTCGGCGTCGTCGAGCCGCCCGCGGGAAGACTGGATGGCCTCGACGGCCTCGCGGAGCGCGGGGATGAGCTTCTCGACGAGGGCGGGGTCGAGCCAGAGGTGCTGGTCGATGGCGTCGTCGTGATGGTGGTGATCGTGTTCGGCGTGGTCGTGGTCGGTGGGCGACTCGGGGGAGTTGGGCTCGGGCTCGCCGGGCTTCTGGAGCGCGACGACCTCGGCGAAGCAGACGACGCGCCGGTGGGCGGCGGGGTGCTGCTTGAGGTGCTTGACGACCTGGGGCTCGAGGTTGAGGCCGACGTGCACGAGAAGGTCGGCCTTGGCGACGGCGGCGAGGTCGGAGGGCGTGAACTCGTAGCCGTGCTCGCTGCGTCCGGGCTGGATGAGGGCGCGGACGGAGGCGTCCTTGGGGGCGAGGGCGCGCACGAGGCTCTCGAGGGGCGGGACGGTGACGACGACCCGCAGGGGCTCGTCCGCACGGGCGAGCGGCGCGAGCAGGATCGCGGCGAGGATCGGGAGGAGCAGGACGAGGCTTGCGCGGGTGAGCATGGGGAGATCCGGGAGCGGGAAGGAGCGGGCAGGGTGTTCGTGGCGGAGAGGGCGGGCAGGGCGAGTGGAGCGGGAGGGCGTGGGAGGACGGGTTGGCCGCGTGCGCGGCGGAATGGGCTTACTGAGAATGTATACTCAATAAGCCTAGGCGGGGTTCGCGGGCGGGGGCTTGGGGCGTGCGGGGTTGGTGTGGGGAGGTGGGCGGCGGGTTGGCGGGTGGGTTGCGGGTGCGTATCATGGCCGCAGCACGTCGGGAACGGCGTGGGACGGGGCGGTAGCTCAGTTGGTAGAGCGCATCGTTCGCAATGATGAGGTCGGGAGTTCGACTCTCCTCCGCTCCATTTAGAGGAAAAGCCCTGTTTTCAGGGCTTTTTCGCTTTTTGGAGGAAGCTTGAAAACGGGGTGAAAAGGAGGCGGGAAGAATAACACCGGCCGTGTCCGACTAGAACCAGGTCAGTTTGTCGAGCAATCCGGTCTTGTGGCGCTCCGCCACCTCTGCGAAACGCGCGTTTGGGAGAGCGTGGAACGCGTGGCGTGCTGGCGTGTGTGCTTTGCGGCCGCTACTGCAGCTTGTGGAGGCCCGCGTGGGTGCGGGCGGTGTTGAGGGTGGACCAGGCGTGGGGGTCGTCTTTGATGAGCTTGATGAGCTGGCTGGCGGAGCAGCAGAGGCGGAGCGAGGCTTTCTTGGGGTCCCAGGCGGCGGCGTGGAGGACGTCCATCGCGAGGGCGAGGAGGGTGGGGTAGTCGTCGTGGGCCGGGCTGCAGTGGAGGCGGCCCTGGGCGTCGCAGCGCGAGCGCCAGAGGTCGGTGCGGATCTCGCCCGGGGGGGCGGGGCAGCGGACGGCGGAGGCGAGGGCGAGGCGGAGGCGGAAGATCGCGACGGCGCGGTTCTCGCCCTGGCTGCGGCGTTCGCCGGCGTGGGCGGAGACGCCGCTGGGTTCGTGGGTGAGCGTGACCTTGGTCTCGACTTTGTTTCGGTGCTGTCCGCCCGGGCCGCCGGATCGTCCGCGCGAGAGGTCGCACTGGGCGAGCAGTTCGGGCTCTGCCAGCGTGGCGGGGTGGGGCGGGGGGAGCATGACGAAGGCGGGGGTCATGCGTGGGTTCAGGTGGCGGTGGTGGGCACGGCCTGCAGCGTGAGGTCGCTCGCGAGCCCCTGGCGGAGGAGCTGTGCGCCCAGCCCGGCGATGGTGGCCGCGTTGTCGACGCAGTAGTGCATCGCGGGGAGGTGGAGCGTGAGCGAGCGCTGGGCGGCGAAGGCGGTGAGCTCTCGTCGCAGGCGGGAGTTGGCGATGACGCCCCCGCCGCAGAGGAGGGTGCGGGGCGTGGGGCCCGGGCGCTGTGCGGCGTGGGCGAGGGCGCGGTCGAGCTTGAGGATGACGGCGCGCGAGGCGGCGCGCTGGAATGACGCGGCGATGTCGCGTCGCTCGTCGTGGGGGACCTGGGCGAGTTCGCGGGCGGCGGCGTCGCGCTCTCCCGGCACGCCGCGGACGGCGTAGAGGACGGCGGTCTTGAGCCCGGAGAAGGAGAAGTCGAGGCTGTGGGGCGAGAGTCGGCTGACGGGGAAGTCGAAGGCGTGGTCCTGGGCGCCGTCGCGCGAGGCGAGGCGGTCGAGGGCGGGCCCGCCGGGGAACGCAAGGCCGAGCGTCGCGGCGACTTTGTCGTAGGCCTCGCCCAGGGCGTCGTCGATGGTGGCGCCGAGACGTTCCAAGCTGGTCCAGGAGTGCACGAGGTACACGGAGGTGTGCCCGCCGCTGACGACGAGCCCGAGGGCGGGGAGTTGGGGGGCTGGGGCTTGGCCGGTCGGGCGGGTTTCGAGCGCGCCGGCGTAGAGGTGGGCGTGGACGTGATCGACGCCGACGAGCGGCTTACCCAGGGACCACGCGAGGCTCTTGGCGGCGGCGACGCCGATGAGGAGGCAGCCGATGAGCCCCGGGCGGTGCCCGACGGCGACGGCGTCGATCATGCCGAGCCCGACGCCGGCCTCTTCGAGTGCGGCGCGGACGATGGGCAGGATTTTTTCGACGTGGGCGCGGCTGGCGAGCTCGGGGACGACGCCGGCGTACTCGGCGTGGGTGTCGTGCTGGCTGGCGACGACGCTCGAGAGCACGTGTCGACCGTCGCGGACCACCGCCGCCGCGGTCTCGTCGCAGCTGGACTCGATGCCGAGGACGTTCACGGCGTGGGCTGCGGGGTGGTGGGCGTCGCGGGCTTGCGGACGTCCGCGTCGATGAGCCAGCGTTCGAGCCCGTTCCCGGTGAGTTCGAGCACCGCGACGACCTTGCCGTCCTTGTCGGTGATGGTCATGCGTCCGCCCTCGAGCGCGGCGTCGTCGGGGAGGAGATCGCGGTCGCCGCCCGCGCCGGCCGCGCCGGCGCTCTCGAGCGTGGAAATGCGTTTTTCCATGCGGATGAGCTCGCGCTCGATGCGCTGGCGGGCCTGGTTGAGGCGTTGCAGCTCGTTGACGGCGATCTTCTGGGCGGCGGGGCCGGGCTCGCCCGTGGGGGTCCACGTGCCGCGGTCGACGCGTCCCTGCACGGCGCGGACGGCGGCGGTGAGCTGCTTGTCCTTGAGGGCGTCGAGCACCCACTCGGGGTCGTTCCACTTTTCGTCGCCCTTGGGCGCGGAGCTTTGGTGCAGCACCTCGAGCGAGCGACGCACCTCGAAGAGACGGCGGGTCTCGTCGTCGGTCATGGGGACGAAGAACCCCTCGCTGGGGTCCACGCCCCACTGGTCGGCCTCGTCCTTGCGCGAGATGCTGCGCCCGGAGGGGAGGAAGTAGCCCTGCTCGGTGAGCTTCACTTCGGCGCCTTCCTGGCTATCGAGCAGGTGGACGGTCTGGACGCTGCCCTTCCCGAAGCTGCGGGTGCCCACGACGATGGCGCGGTTGTTCTCGACGAGGGCCCCGGCGAGCACCTCGCTCGCGGACGCCGAGTAGGAGTTGAGCAGGACCGCGATGGGGAAGTCGGGGAGGGTTCCCTCGCTCCTGGCCTTGGCGATGTCTTCCTTGTGCGCGCGACCTTTGGTGGAGACGATGGTGCCTTGCTTCAGGAAGAGGTCGGCGATGGCGACCGCGTCGGAGAGCACGCCGCCCGGGTTGTTCCGCAGGTCCAGCACCAGCCCCTTCACGCCGCCCGTGGAGGCCCCGCAGGATTCGAGCGCCGCGGCCAGCTCCTCGGCGCACCGGGGCGTGAACTGCGTGAGGCGCACGTAGGCGATCTGGCGTGACGGGTCGATCATGTGCCGCCACTTGTTCCCTTCGCTCTCCTCGCGCTTGTACCCTTTCACGGAGCGGGTTTTGATTTTTTCGCGGGTGATGGTGACGGGGAGCTTCTCGCCGCGGCGTTCGATGGTGAGCGTGACGGCGGTGCCGGGATCGCCCATCAGAAGTTCGATGCACTTGTCGACGCCCAGGTTGCGGGTGGTGGTGCCGGCGATCTCGACGACTCGGTCGTCGGCCATGAGCCCGGCGCGGAAGGCGGGGGAATCTTCGAGCGGGGAGACGATCTTGAGCCAGCCGTCCTCGACGTCGACCTGGGCGCCGATGCCCACGTACTCGCCCGTGAGCTGCTTGGTGAACTCGGCGGAATCCGAGGGCGGGACGTAGACGGTGTACGGATCGTTGAGGGCCTCGACCATCCCGCGGATCGCGCCCTGGCGGAGCTTCTCCTGATCGACCTCCTCGACGAACTTCTCCTTGAGGAGATGGTGGACGTCGATGATGGGGTCGAGGAAGGCGTAGTCGGACTTTCGGCTCACCGCCAGCGTCGAGCCGAAGACCGCGCCCGCGAGCACCACCAGCAGCCCGAGCTCGAACCACACGCGTCCCTTCATGGCGAACACTCCGTAGGAAACCGGACACTCCGTACGAACCAAGGGTAGGGAGATGGGCCGCGGGGGGGCGTGGCGGTGCCCGAGCGGGTGCCCCTCGGCGGCCGCCGGGCGGGGCAAGAAAAAAGCGCCCGAGCCTTTCGGCCCGGGCACTGTGTTCCAACCGAAACCTCTTCCGAGTTGGTTCAGAATCGTATCAGCAGCCCGTCTCGTACTTCTCCAAGTAGTCAAGCAGATCATCGATGGTCGCGCCGCCGTCAAAATTGATGTCCGCAAGACACTCATTGGCCCCGAACGCATCCAGGAACATGAGCAGGTCTCCGATCTCTACACCACCGTCGCCATCCATGTCCGCGAGGCACGGCGAGCAGTCGGCGGGAGACTGGCCCAGCTCGATCCGCACCTCCACTCCTAAAGCGCCTGCCGGGACGGTCACGTTGAGCGTCCGTGCCTGGCTGAAACTCTCGCTATGAGACGCGAAAGGACGCCCGCCGTCACAATCAGACGATGTGCAGACGCACCCGGTGGGAGACGACGCATTGAACAGGCCGCTCGCCGACGCATGGCCGGCCGCGTCGGCCGTGAGCGTGCCGGTGAACGACTGGAGGAGGCTCGACCCACCCCCCGTCGTCGCGTAGACCGAGATGGTCACCACCCGAGAGTCCGTCACGGTGGCGCCTGTCGCCGGTGTATCAATGCAGGTCACTTGGCACGCACGGTGCCGTTCTGTAGCGTTCAACTGGCCCTGAACATCGATCACAACGTCCGTCGCCGTCGGGAGTGGTGCGCCGAACGTGCTCGTCAGGCTACCGCCGCCGTGGTAATGCCCACTAATCACTTCGGTTAACTGCCCGGAATAGGTCGGGCTTATGAGCGAGAGATAACTCCCTGCCCCAGATCGATTTGCCAAGCCGTCGAGTCGGAAGTAGTTTCCCGCATGCTCGGCTCGCATTGCTCCTGACTGGGTACCAGCATTCACCACGAACGGGCAGGTGGTAGCATCCTGCATTGCCATCGTCTCATCCGGGGGTTCGGCCCACTGGAAGCACGGCGCCGCAAACGTCGCGATTGGTGGATGGGTGAGAGTATAATTTGTGTCGGCTGAAATGCAGTACTTGGCCACATGAGCGTCATTTTCGTTGACGGTGGGGACACTGCACTCCACAATGATTTCGATATGTGTGTCGACCCGTTGGCTCAGATAGTAATAAGCGGTCGTTTCACCGCAAGATGAATGGGATGTCTCGCATCCCTGTTGAGAGTCCGTAGCACAACTAGTGCACGGTTGAGCGAGCGCGAGCCCGCCACTCCCGGCCACCAAGAGCAAACCAGCTGACATCGCATATGCACCGTGTTTCTGCTCACGAACCATAGAGAACTCCGTTTCTGGGCGTGCGCCCGAAAAGTTCCCCACGAGCTCGGATCCAGTCTACCACAACCGGGGAAAGAAAAAAGCCCGGATTTCTCCGGGCTTGTGTAGAAAAAACAGTGCGATGCGTTGACGACGCTTCCGCGGACTATCAATCGTACCAGGGGATGATGCTGGTCACGGACTGGCCACCAGTCGCGGTGAACGTGCCCTGGCCGCCGGTCCAGTAGCGGAGGAAGTTGTTGGTCCAAGCCTGCGGCGAGTTCGTGCCGGTTCCTGCGGTGAGCTTGTCGTCCGTCGTTGCGTTGTAGGTGCGGGTGGAGTCGTTCTCGTTGGCGAAGAGGTTGTCGGGCTGGCTCTTCTGGCCGGCGGTGGTGATGCCCGAGAAGTTGAAGGTCTTGTTGTCCGGATCGGCGCGGGTCTCCTGGATGACGGAGTTGTCGTTGTAGGCGATGTTGCCTTCCCACGTCGAGCGCCCGCCGTGGATCAGCAGGGCGTTGGAGTTGAGCCCGTTGGGGGTGGTGGAAGAAGTCCCGGCGGGGGCGAGAGTCCACGTCGCGGTGGCGCCGGAGCCGTTGAGGACGTAGGAGGGCCCGCGGTTGCCGAGGATGGCGTCGCTGGAGTTGGCGCTGTTGGTCCACTTGGCGCGGCGGCCGCCGAAGAACGGGTTGATGCCGTAGGAGAACGCGCCGGGGGTGTTGGCGTCCTGGCCCTGGCGGAACATGGTGGCGTCCTGCTGCACGCCCTTGAAGCCGGCGTCCCACAGGGGCTGGACGCCCGCGCCGGTGGCGGCGCCGGAGCCCGTGACCTGGGGCGCGGAGAACTGGTAGGCCTTGTCCACCTGGAGCGAGCCGTTCGCCTCGGCGGGGCTCCAGCAGAGCTCGGGCGTGAAGAAGTTGTTGTAGATCATGAGGGAGACGGCGTGACGGGGCAGATCCTTCATGATCGTGCCGCCGACGGTGGCGTTGCCCTTGTCCACGTCGCTGGGGATGGGGTACTGGTCGTTGTTGGACTGGGCCCAGAGGAAGAGGCCCTGGTGGATGCCGCGGATCTGCGTGCCGTCCTTGAGCTGACGGGCGGTGGCGCGGGCCTTGCCGAGCGCCGGGAGCAGGATTCCGATGAGCAGCGCGATGATCGCGATGACGACGAGCAGCTCGATGAGGGTGAATGCCTTACGGTTCTTCATTGCGGACAACTCCAGAATTGCTCGCGGGATAACGCCCCGGAGCGGATGAGCGAACAAGACCGACGACCGGTTGTGCCGTGGGTTTCGGACCACCTGTCCCGAGCGCAGTTCCCGAGAGAGGTGAGCGAGCGCCAAGGCCGCCACTCTGCCGCCGACTGTCGTGGGGGGTCGCCCCGGGGCCCCCTGGAACTGCCTTCCAGGAGGGGATAAGGGGAGAGCCTCACGCGTCGGCCAAGGATCTGATCTCCCTGGAGCCCCTGGTCGGTCGACGACACCAGAGCCCCGGGTGGGGACCGATCGTTCAGAATGTCGGCCGGCTGGTTCCAGTTCCCGTGCTGGGAACAAGGTGGCGGTCGTGAGACCCGCCGATGAGAGCAGCGATCAGTCACAATGCACGAGCAACGTCGCCGCCGGCCATCAGATTGTCGAGCCGGTTTCGAGCCGACCCAGAGAACCGGTTACGAGCCGATTCTTTTCTCGGAATACGTCCGAGACCCCTAACGAGACCCAAAATCAAGATGTCGCCCGACCACCGGTGTGAGCGCCCTCGGGCGAGGCCGTGAGAATGTACCAGAAATGATTCGCGTGTCAAGGCGGGTGGTTCCGAGGGTTTTGGGTTCGGTTCAAGAAATCCGTCGTTCCACCTATATGTTGCGGCGACGGGGGGGGGGGGGGGGGTGAGGGGGGTTGTCGTTCACAAAAAGAGAGAAGAAAGTAGACACAGGCGGGACGCCAGTGCCACGAGGAGGGGGTAGGGGTTCGGGGGTTGTCTCAAGTCGGCGGGTTCAGGAGCATGACATGGGCGGCGTGGACGCGGCGGGCGGTGATGAGGCGATCCTGGCGAAGATCGTGGAGCTGGGGCGGGCGCTGCCCGTGGCCGCCAAGCCGGCGGGGGCGTATGTGCCGGTTCGGCGTGTGGACCGGATGCTGTTCGTGTCGGGGCAGATCCCCAGCCGGGAGGGTCAGCTGATTGCGCGGGGGAGCGTGCCGAGCGAGGTGAGCGTGGAGACGGCGCAGGAGTGCGCCCGCCAGTGCGTGCTGAACGCGTTGGCGGCGATCCGGCAGGAGATCGGGACGCTCTCCAAGGTCCGAAAGTTTGTGCGGCTGGGGGTGTTCGTGTGCAGCGACAAGGGGTTCTACGAGCAGCCCAAGGTGGGGAACGGCGCGAGCGAGCTGCTGGTGGCGATCTTCGGTGAGAACGGTCGGCACGCGCGGGCGGCGGTGGGGAGCATCGCCCTGCCGCTGGGCGCGCCGGTGGAAGTGGAGATGGTGGTTGAGGTGGCGTGACAGCCGCTGAGAAGGGCCAGCGAGAACATGCCCGAGAACACGCCGGGGATTACGCGTCCGGTGGTTTCTCGATGATGACGCTGCGTCCTGCGTCGTCGCACGCCAGATGGACGATCGCCGGATCAACGCGGGCGACGAGCCCGCACTCGGGGCAGGTGACGTCGAGGTTGGGGTCAGGGTGGAGGCCCAGGAGCTGATAGCGACAGGACGCGCAGTGGAGGTGATCGTTGAGCAGGGCGCGGAGGCGTCGGCGGAGCAGGCTGTCGCGGACCAGCATGGCGAACACGGCGCCGACGAAGATCGGGGAGACGACAACAAGCAAGCTCATCAAGTTCCAGAGGTTCTCGTAGCGTGGGGAGAGACTGGGAACGTTGATAGCGCTGAACACGACCGCGAGCCCGAGGGTCCAAACGATCCCGGCGAGCACGAACGCGATGATGCGCATGATCGCGTCGGAGATCGCCCCGACCTTGCGGCGGCGAACCGCGGCGACAAACCGCCCGCACTGCTCGTCGGAGAACCGGTCGAGCTCCGGGAAGGCACGCCAGATCTTTGAGGTGGGGAAGCGCATGGCGCGGGGTGATTGAACCTGCGGGGCCTGGGTAACGGCCTGCGCCATGATGCTAGAGCGGGTTCAGTCCTGGTGGAGCGGGCATGGTGCCCCGCTCGGAATGTAATGGCCCGGGCGGGCTGGAAGCCCGCCCCACCAGAGACGCTGGGCATGGGACGACCCCGCGCTCGCGGCATGGGCGCGTCGCGATCGGCGAAGGGCTCATCGGCACGGCGTTGGTTGGCCACGTTACTTGGCGTGGGGCTCGTCCGGTCGGGGCCACTCCATGCCGAGGATTTCGTAGGACTTCCTGAGCGAGCGGGTCGAGGCACGGTGGTGCTTGAGGAGTGCTTCGAGCCCGCCGTACCCGCTGATGAGGCCGATGCCCGTGGGGTCTTGGAGCGCGGTCCGGTCGGCGTCGTGGGCGAAGGCGTCGAACTCGGGGGTTCCCCAGAGGGCGTCGGCACGCTCTCCCATCCGCGTGAAGTACACGATGGCGGCCTTTGTGCGGAGGGGGTGCTGCGAGAGCAGTTGGAAGATCACATCGAGCACGAACAGCACGCGCTCGACCACGCTCAGGCGAACGTCCGCGATCTCGCCCCGGCCCCTGAACGCGGCGAACAGATCGTCGGTGATCGTGCGGACAAGATGTGCCGCGGCCTGCGCCTCGGACATGAGGCGGCGGAGCTCGAGGTCCGGGCCGTCGGGCCCGCAGTGCGCGGCGAGGTACGCGCGGTACTTGGCGCGGTGGTACCGCCAGTCGCGCCGCAGGCCGGTGGGATCATCGGGGTCGAGGCGCTGGACGGCGGCACGGAGGCGTTCGAGCTGCGCAGGCGTGAAGGCGGGAACGTCGGGCCGCCGCGAGAACTCCTCGATCCACGCCTCCGGCAACGAGATCGCCCGCCCGATCAACATCCCCTGGGACATGTCCTTGCGCTCCGCCGCCAGACCCGCGGTGAAGTCGATCCACGCGGCGAGCCTTTCGACCGCGGTGTCGTATCGCCCCGAATCGGCGTGGCGTGCGGCGTCGGCGCCGAGCACATGGAGCGCGAGACGGACGTTCGAGGTAAAGCTCTTCCGCGGGTCGTCCTCGTCGAGGGTGGTCGCGACGGGAACGTCGAGCTGGTACACAGGGCCTCGCAGCCTCGCCGCGGCGATGAACGACTCGATCCATGGCTGGTGCACCTCGAGCAACGCCCGGGCCTCCGCCAGCGTGCAACGGCCCTGCTCGTGCACCGCGAGGACACGCGGCGACAACTGAAACTCCCGCGCGCACCGTCGGAGCTCCGGATCCACGTCCTGGAAGAGGGCGTACAACCGCCCCGCGGGGTTGCTGCTCTGGTCCGACACGTCCACGGTGAGCACGGGCGAACCCAGGGCGTCGCGCTCGGCGACGGGCGCGTCCGCGACGGGCTTGTCGTGTGGTGGGGCGGACACGAACAGAGCCGAAAGGAACCACGCCGTGCGCATCGGAGCGGGTTGCATCGGGCGCCTCCGCGCGGATCGTACCCGGGCTCCTGGCACGGGCTAGCCGCGGGTTGGGGCGGACTGGCGCCGGCCCGATTCGACGACGGCGGTCGCGGTCTCGCGTTGGTAATCCTGCATGGCCGCCACGCCCCACCCGTGAGCGCGGATCGCGCGGATCGCGTTGGCGGCGGCGACGGCGGCGGTCGCGGTGGTGATCATGGGGATGCCCAGACGGACGGCGGTGGAGCGGATGCGTCCCTCGTCGGTCTTCCAGCCGGTGCGTGTGGGCGTGTTGAGGATGAGCGCGACCTGCCCGTTGTGCATGTGGTCGAGGACGTTGGGGCGCGCGCCCGCGGCGATCTTCTGGAGGACGATCGGGGAGACGCCCGCGTCGCGCAGGGCGGCGGCGGTGCCGGAAGTCGAGTAGATGGTGAACCCCTCGCGGGCGAGGATGGCGGCGGCGGCGGCGATGGTGGCGCGGTCGCTCTCGCGCACCGAGACGAACACGCCGCCCTTCTTGGGGTCGATGGGGAGCGTCTGGCCGGCGGCGATCTGGCTCTTGGCGAAGGCGATGGGGAGCGAGGCGTCGAGGCCCATGACCTCGCCCGTGGAGCGCATCTCCGGGCCGAGGACCACGTCCACGCCGGGGAACTTCCCGAAGGGGAAGACCGATTCCTTCACCGCGAAGTAGGCGGGGGGCTGGGCGTCGGGGAGATGACGCACGAGCTCGGCGAGCGGGCGTCCCATCATCGCCTTGGCGGCGATGGCGGGCCAGGGAACGTGCAGGGCCTTGCTCACGAAGGGGACGGTGCGGCTGGCGCGGGGGTTCACCTCGAGGATGGAGATGCGTCCGTCCTTCACCGCGAGCTGGATGTTCATGAGCCCGCAGACGCGCAGCTCGCGGGCGAGGTCGAGCGCGAGGGCGCGGATGCGCAACTGGACCTCGGCGGAGAGCGAGGCGGGGGGGAGCGTGCAGGCCGAGTCGCCCGAGTGGACCCCGGCCTCCTCGATGTGCTCCATCACGCCCGCGACGAGGGCGCGCGGCGAGGGGTTCCCGTCGAAGTAGTCGGCGACGACGTCCACGTCGACCTCGGTCGCGCCGTCCAGGAACTTGTCGATGAGCACGGGGGCCCCGTCGAGCCCGGAGGACTCGAGCGCGGTGGTGATGAAGTGGCGCAGCGTGGCCTCGTCCGAGCAGATCTCCATCCCGCGCCCGCCCAGCACGTAGCTGGGGCGGATGAGCACGGGGTAGCCGATGCGCTGGGCCTCTCGCACGGCCTCGTCGAGGGAGCGCGCGATCCCGGCGGGCGGGCGCTCGAGATGCAGCGTCGCGAGCACCTCGTCAAAGCGGTCGCGGTCCTCGGCCCGGTCGATGGAGTCCACGCTGGTCCCGATGATGGGCACGCCCGCGGCGACGAGGCCCTTGGCGAGGTTGAGCGGCGTCTGCCCGCCGAACTGGACGATGATGCCGTGGACGAGGGGCGGGTTCTCGGCAAGCCACGCGTCGACCGCCTTCGTGTATTCCGGCTCGATGTCCACTCGCTCTTCTTCCCAGCGTCCAAGCGGGCCTAACGCCTTCTCGACGACTTGAAGCCGAGGCGATGGCCCTGCGGGGAAGTTGAAATGCCAGAGCTGCCCATCGCCGTCGACAGCTTCGATGTCCAAGAACTCAAGGTCGGCCTGTCTGGCGACACCGGCGGAGATGATCGCCAACCGTGAGATCTTCCGCGCAATGCAGGCTAGAGAAAGCTGCGAGAGCAGGTCTTCGGGCACTTGGATCGGCAAGTGCGAAGTGGTCACCGCCCACTTCGCAAGCTTTGCAAGAGACAGGCGCGACTCCTGGATCCACTGCGAACTCAGTTGAGTGCCGCCGGGACCAAGGGTCAAACTGAGATCAACGACCTGCGGAGTCATGCGCGAGCGGCCGCCGAGTCGCTCGATCACGTTCAGAACATCCTCCAGCGTCAGCGGCTCGAAGAAGAGCAGATCGCTGGTGTCGTAGTCCGTGCTCACGGTCTCGGGGTTGCTGTTGATCATCACGCTCTCGAAGCCCAGATCCCGGGCGGCGTAGGCGGCGTGGCAGCAGCAGTAGTCGAACTCGATCCCCTGGCCCACGCGGTTGGG
>CAZTJZ010000019.1:0-31109 GCA_964614075.1 uncultured Phycisphaeraceae bacterium | reverse complement strand
GCGCCGTGGCGGCGCCGCTCATCAGGCCCTTGGGCCCGAAGATGCCGTGCGCGTACGCCTCCTGGATGGCGTGCTCGACGACGTGGGCCTGGTGGTGGTACTCGCCGCGGATGAAGACGAAGGCGGTCTTGATCCGGCAGGCGTAGCAGGCGATGGCGATGCCCTCGAGCATCAGGTGCGGGTCAAAGTCGAGCAGGAGGCGGTCCTTGAACGTGCCGGGCTCGGACTCGTCGGCGTTCACGGCGAGATAGCGCTGCCCCGGATCGGCCTCGTGCCCATTGGCGTCGACGGCGAGCTTGGGGAGGAAGGTCCACTTGAGCCCGGTGGGGAACCCGGCCCCGCCGCGACCGCGCAGCACGCTCTTCTTGACCTCCTCGATGACCGCGTCGGGCTTCATCGAGAGGGCCTTGCGGAGCGCGTCGTACCCGCCGGTCTTCACGTACTCGTCGTAGGAGACGACGTGCCGCCCCTTGGGGTCGGCGAAGGGCCAGCAGGGAATGCGCTTGGTGAGAACGGGGGCGGTGGTCTTGGGGGTCCAGGGCATAGGACGGAGTGTAGGGGGAAGGGCGGGGACGGAGGCGTTGGTGGGGCGGGGCGGAGCGGCGTGCTCGGGACGAGCGGAGGCGAGAAGGGCGGGGCGCTTCAGATCCTTGAATCGTTCCAACTCTGCGGGTAGGCTGGCGACTCGGCGCGCCTGCTTGCGTGGTGAAGGGCTGGCCGTCGAAGGCCGTCGCGTGATGAGGCGTGGCGTTTCTTTCCCGCATCCTCGAAGGGTTCACGATGAACATAGTCACTCGCAAAGTCGCTCAGTTCTTCGGAATCGACGCCGCGAAACTTCTTCGCCCAGTTGGAGCTGGCAGGAAGCGAGTAGACCAAGCAGCACCCCCAACGATCGGCGGCGTGGCGCGGAGGCTGCTGGCGTTCATGCTGGCGACGGCTCCGATCCTCGCGGGTGGCGACGCACTCGGCCAAGGAAATCTGGTCACCAATGGAAGTTTCGAGCTCGGGTTGGTCATTCCTTCCCCCGGGTTCCTTGAACTCTTCCAGGGCGATCAAACTTCACTCGATGGCTGGACCGTCACTCGCGGATCGATCGATTTGGTGGGCCCGAACTGGTCGAGCTGCACAAGCTGCGGCCGGATATTCACATCTGGCTGCCGACAACGCCGGTCAAGTGGAGCAAACCTCTGATCGGACCACCCACGATCGAGAAGCCGGGTCCTGGTGGTCCGGGGTGGATCCACGCGCCGCCCGAGGACATCGAGGACCCTATCAAGAGGTTCAAGCCGGACGGCACGCCGATCAACGGAGGATGCGCACGATGTCGATAAGACTCACGACGAGAGCACTCGCGCCCGAGCGAGCAAGACGGGCACGCAAGACCCTCATCGTGCTCGTGGTCTTGTTCGTCGTGACTGGTCTCGGAGTCTTGGTGTTACAACAGGTACGCCAGGATGAGTTTCGAGAAACGGCCGGGGCAAGAGGCCACTTGCTGTCGTTCATGTACTCAATGGGTACCTTCGAGCAGGTGTGGGCAACGGACTATGAACCCAAGTACGGCACAATTGACGTCCCAAAGCTGTTCCACGTCTTTCAGCTCGAAGAAGGCGGAACGGGGTTCACGTGCAAGTGGTGCGGCGGTACCCTCGTGCCCAATCCAGACATTAATATCTGGCATAACTCGCCGCTACATCCGAAGGAGATCCTGCTCGTCGATCGAAGCCTCACCTCGGATCGCCACGCGACGGTGAACGCATCGAGCCAGTTCCGCTGGCTTACGAACACGGAGCTCCCGGTATGGGCACAGAAGTGATGTCCATCGCATCACCGACGGCTTCGTCCGCACGTCAAGACGCCCGACGGCGGGGTCACCATCGACGATCTCATCTACTACCTCACCCGCTTCGAGGCGGGGTGCTGAGCGAGCCGGGGCGGCGGGTGGATCAGCGCGGGCCGACGGCGATGAAGTGGAACGCCTGGTCGTTCGTGCCTCCGGACCGATCCTCGATCACGATGGTGGCCTGAGCGTTCGTGACGGTGGTGACCTGGGCGAAGTCTCCCGTCGTGCCGCCGAACGCGGTCACGGTGCAGGTGGGCGGCGAGGCGAAGGACGGCGTGAAGATGATGGTGTAGGCGCCGGTGCCCGGGTGCGCGACGGTGAATCCAGAGCCGCGGGAGATCGCCCCGGCGGTGCTGACCTCGCCACGGACGAGCCGGAGATTCTCTTCGCCGGTGATCACGGGGCGCGAGCCTACGGTGACGCGTCCGGAGCTCTCAACGACGAGGCGATCCACCGGCGGGCCGCCGAAGGCCGGGGCGGTGGCGAGCGAGATCGAGCCGTACCCGACGGTGATGCGCGAGGTCCCTCCGTCGGGATGGAGGATGCGGTTGGCGCCCGACGCGTCGGCATAGTAGTTGTATCCCATGTGGATCCCGTCGCCGAGGCTCGCGTAGGACCCGTAGAGGTAGCCCTCGGAGTTCCCGCCGCCGAGGATGAACTGGCGATAGTCTCCCGAGCTGGTCCCGAGGCGGAGGGCGCCGTTGGCCTGGGCGTTCAGAACGCGTCCGCCCGGGGTGGTGACGAGCCCGACGTCGCCGACATAGCTCCCGAGGAAGACGTTGCTATCTCCGCTGCTCCCGTCGCCGACGTAGCCGATGGCGTTGGAGGAGCTGTCGTAGAAGCTGACATAGGCGTTGCTCTGCGCGCCGGGGTCGGTCCCCTGGATGCGCATCCCCTCGCCCGCCGTGGGCCCGACAGGCACCGTGAGGACCTTGATCGGCGGATCGCCCGCGGCGGCGCCGAGCGAGGCCGCCCCGGCGTTGGAGACCAAGAGCGACTGGTTCGGACTGCCGTCGTCCGGAGCGAGCGAGGTCGAGACGTTGGCGCGGTTGGCGCGCGGGGCGCTCGTGATGGCCTGGCGCGGGGAGAGCGTCGTGTAGCCGCTGAAGTTGGTGCAATCCAGCCCGGTGTCGGCGCGGACGTACACCTCCAGGTGGCGGGTGGCGGCGGCGGTGAAGGCGCCGGGAACATCAAGAATCACGGCGAAGCGGCCGTTGGTGACTTGGACGTTGTTGAGGCAGACCTCGGGGAGGTAGTACGTCCCGCCGGTGGACGCGTTGTAGACGCGGAATCGCAGGTCGAACAGGCCGTTCGCGGGCTGGCCACTGCTCGTGAGCTCGCCCTGATACGTGAACGGCGCGGACTGCGCGAGAACGGCCGGGGCGAGCGCCGCGAAGGCAAGGCACGCCGAGAACACATGAAAGAACCGGGTACGCATGGATATCCCCTTGTGTATCGCTCGTGATCGCCGCGCCGACACCGGCGTGGCGGATGTTCGCGCCTAGCACCCCCCGGCGAAGTGGGCGAGGAAGAAGATGAGATCGTCGATGGTCACCCCGCCGTCGGGGCTGGCGGGGTCGATGCCGTCGTCGTCGAGATCGGCGTCGGTGCTTCCCGCGGAGAAGGCGGTGACGAAGAAGACCAGGTCGTCGATGGTGACCCCGCCGTCGGGCGTTCCGGTGCCCGATCCGTCGTCGAGGTCGGCGGGGCAGGCGGGGGCCGTCGCGCCGGCGAGGAAGCCCCCGTTGAGCGTGAACGTGCCGCCGGTGAGCGTGGGCCCCGCGTCGGGCTGGCCGATCACGCCGTAGAGCGTGAACGTGCCGCCCTGGGTCTGGCCGCCGCCTTCCACCGTGTGCCAGTCGATGGCGAAGGGCTGCGCGAGCGCTGCGGAGGAGATCGAGAGTGCCGTGAGAACGATGACGGGCGTGAGCTTCATGAGCGGGCTCCTGGTGTGTACGTGATCGGGTTCGCCGAGGATCGCTCCCGCGACCCCTTCGAGAAAGCCGGGCGGCCCCGTCGGGGGAAAGCCCGGCGAGAGGGTTGACTAGCGATTCTGATTCAGAAGGGCCTCGAGCCGGGCCAGGCGCTCGCGGAGCGAGGCGATTTCGGCCCGGTCGGCCTCGTGACGCGCCTGCTGCTCCTGGATCGCTTTCACCGCCACCACGGTGATGCGACTGTAGTCCATTCCGACCGGTTTGCCGCTCTCATCCTTGGCGACGATCTCAGGCAGGACCTTTTCCACGTCCTCGGCGATGAAGCCCAGATCGCGCTTGCCGCGCGAGTCCTCCGGCGCCCGGTCGTTCCACCGGTAGGAGACCGGAGCGAGTCGCATCAGATCGTCGAGCCCGGCGCTCAAGGGCGCCACCTCGTCCTTGAACGCCCCGGATGAGGTCTGCGTGAGGCTCGTGCAGCGGATGTTCCCGCCGACGTCCAGCTTGAACGCCGGGGAGCTGGTGTTGACGCCGACGTTGCCGTTGGTGGCGGGGAGCAGGAGGATGTGCCCGGTCGACCGAGCGTTGACGACGGAGAAGTGCGGGCTGCCGGGCGTGCCGTAGCCGACCCAGCCCGTCTCCGTCCCGCTGCCGTTGCGGAACCCGAGGTATCCGACCTGCGAGGCGTCCGCGCCGCTGTCGCGAAGGATCGCGACCGGCTCCTCGTTGGCGATGTCGAGCGGAAAGCTCGGCGCGGAGTTGCCGATGCCAAGCCTGCTCGAGACGATCACGTGCCCGGCCGGGGACAGGACGATGTTCCCGTTCGCGCGGGCGTTGACGACGGAGAAGTTCGGACTGCTGGGGCTTCCGAAGCCCGCCCACGCCGTCTCGACCGCGCTGTTGTTCCAGAACCCGACGTATCCGGTCTGCGTCGCGGCGCTCCCGGAATCCTGGAGGACGAAGATGGGTTCTTCGGCGCGGACGTGCAGCGGTGTGGTGGTGTTCGTGGTGTTGATACCGACGCCCAACCGCCCAAAGACGCTGGAGTTCCCGGCGACCGTGGAAGCACCCGAGACGGTGGAGGTCCCCGCCACGCTCAGGTTGACGGGGATGGAAACGTTGCCGCTGGGATCCACGCCGACCGCGTTCGACGGGCTCCCATCCGGCGAGGAGAGGCTCATCGCCACGCGGGCGAGGTTGGCGAACGGTGCTGGCGTCATCATCTGGCGCGGCGTGAGCCGAGTAAACCCGGTGCTGGTCCCACAATCGCGACCCGCCTGGTGGCGCCGCGCCTGGATGTCGAGGTAGTACGTCGCCCCCGCCGGGAGCACGCCGAAGCTGGGTTCGATGACGAAGCGCCCGTCGACGACCGGAACGTCGTTCACGCAATCGTCGGTAAACGACGATCCCCCCGTCTCCTGGGTGTACACCTCGACGTAAAAGTCGTACGACCCGCTGGCGGGCTGGGCGTTGTCCTTGAGCTCTCCCTGGTAGGTGATGGACGTGGTCTGGGCCAGGGCTCCCGACGCCGCGAGCGCGAGAGCGAGCGTGGACTTGATGAGATGACGCATGACATTCTCCTTGGTTTTGGCGGACTGGTCCGCCACACCCAAGGCGACGTCGGCGCGCCGCGAACGCAAGTCAGAACGTGAGATTGCCGCCGCGGGGCCCGGCGGGACAAACCCCGTCCGACCGCGATTTGGGACGAGCTATGGGCGTAAAGGGTCGCCCGTGCCGGCGTTCTGGGCTGAGTTCTGGGCCGAGTTCTGGGCAAGCAGCGGGGCGTCGCGGTCGAGCAGCTTCACGTCGATCCCGTCCACGCCGGGAAGGGCCGCCCCCGCGATGGCCTCCAGATCGCCGTGCATCCCCACCGTCGCGTGCATCACGCGGTCGATCTGCTCCCGGCGTTTCTCCCACTGGCGGGTCAGGGCCCGGCGTTCCTTCTCGAGGTCGTCGGTCATCGCGGTGAACCCCTCAACGATCGCCTGCACGCGTTGGCGGAACCTCGGTCCGGTCATGTACTGGTACACCATCTCCATCTTGGTCTGCTGCCCCACGCCCGCCCGGCGGGCCGAGGCCACTTCCAGAATCTGCTGTCGAACCGCCATCGCGACCGGCAGGAACGCCCGGACCGAGACCACCCACACGCCCTCCACGAGGTCGAACGACTCCACGCTCTTGGGGAGCGCGCGGGAGACGAGGATGGCCGCGTCGGCCTTGGCCGCCCGCGCGTCCTCGCGGAGCTTGACGAGCCACTCCGGGCGCCAGTCCTTGGTGTTCTTGGATTCCCAGAGGATGGTCCCGGCGAGAGTGCCCGAGGCGCCGAGCACGCGGTGGATCGCGTCCCCGCCGTGCTCGCCCTTGGGGACGGGCTCGATGGTGTCGCGCGGGAAGCGGGCCCGCAGGGCCGACTCGAGCTCGAGCTCCTGCACCTCGCCCTGGAGCTGCTGCGAGCCCTGCTCGCCCTTGCGCTTGAGCTCCTCGATCTGGCGCTGCAGGTCCGCGAGGAGCTTGTCCTTCTCCTGGAGGCGTTGGCGGGCCTGGTCGTCGGCGTCGCGCCGCTCCTTCTCCCGCATCGGCGCGATCAGCTCCGCCACGCGCTTCTCGACCGTTGCGTCCGCGTCCCGCAGGCGGTCGCCCAGCTCGCGCTGCAGGCGTCTGGCCTCGGCCTCGGCCTTGGCCGCGTCGGCGAGACGCGCGTCCTTCTGGCGCACCACGTCCTCGAGTTCACGCCGCTGCTGGGCCTCACGCTCGATCTGCTCCGACAACGCCGCCCGGGCTTTCTTCTGCTCCGCCTGGGCGATGGCGCCGCGCTCCGCCGAGAGACGCGCCTGCACCTGCTCGTCGAGCGCCTCACGATCGCGCGTGACCGAGGCGAGCTGCTCGCGGAGGAGGCTCTCGCGGCGGGAGAGCTCGGCATCCCGCGCCGACGCCCGCGATTCCATGTCCCGGCGTGCCGCCTCGATCAGCGGCGCAGCGAGCGACTCGGTGAGCGGGATCGCCGCCCGGCACTTGGGGCACTGGATCGTCGGCTCGGACATGCTCCCCTCCGCCCACGCACCAACGACCCCGGCAGGACTCGAACCTGCGACCCCCGCGTTCGAAGCACGGTGCTCTGATCCAACTGAGCTACGGGGCCAACCGGGGATTGTTGGCGCGTCGGACCCGCGAGGATCGGCGTGCGCCGCCGCCCCCAGCGTCGTGGTCCCGCGTCGATCTAGTGCCTCGCGAGCGAGCGGTACACCAGCAGCGTGTACACCAAGAGCATGAGCACGCCCGCCCAGAGCACGCCCAAGCCCCACATCGCCCCGCTGCGGACGGTCTGCTGCCCGCCGCTGATCGTCACCAGGCACGCGAGGGCCGGGAAGAACGTCCAGAGATACACCGTGAGGGGTTGGCTGCGGCTCAGTCGCACCGCCGTCACCGCGCCGGTCAGGACCATGACAAAGCAGCTCGCGGCGAGCGCGGCCCGCTCGTGCTGCTTGGCCGTCACCTCGTTGCCCAGACGCCAGATGCTGGCCCGGAGCACGCCCGCCTTCTCGCCCACGCCCGCGTCGCTCACCCCCGCCGCCCGGTCGAGCAACGCCGCCGACCCCAGCGCGAGCGCCGCGTCATCGGGGCGGCTGGGGATCGTGAGCCCCCCCACCGCGACCTGCGCGCGCTCGCCCCCCGCGTCGGTGCCCGCGGCCCGGGTGCGGACGCGCTGCAACGCCAGCGACACCCGCAGCACGCGCGACCCCTCGCCCGCGTCGGCCCGGAGCGTCGCCGACTTCGCGCCCAGGATCAACCGCCTGGCCTCGCCCGAGGGATCGGCGGGCATGTCGACCTCGACCTCCTCGGCGCCCTTGGCGGGCCGGAGCGTCCAGCCCTTGTTCTCCCGAGAGAGCCCGCCCGCGCGGAGCGTGACCCGCCGCGAGTTCTCGTCCTCGAAGACGAACACGCCCTTGGCCTCCAGCGATCCGCGGATCTCCTCGAGCCCGGCCTGCTGCGCCAGGTCCAGCGCCAGCGCCCGGCGGGCCGCGTCCACCTTGTCGATGCGCTCGGGCGTCGTGCGCAACCGGCGCAGCTCGCCCGAGGTGAGGAACTTGGGGTTGTCGCCGAACAGGTTGGGCACGGCCAGATCGGCCTCGGCGGAGTCATCAAACCGCCACTGGCTCGCGCCCTGCTTGGGGGTCATGGACATCGCGCCGCGCAGGCGCGCGTGCAGCACACCCCGCCCCTTCTCCTCATCGCCCGCCCCCGGGAAGAACCACAGGTCCGCACGCGACGCCGACGCGATCGACGAGACCTCGCCCGTCCCCTTCTCGATCTCCACCAGGAACGGACGGCTCAGGCGCACCAGGTCCGTCGCGCCCGTCCCCGGGTCGGGTCGGCTCTTGAGCGAGAGGTCGGCGAGGAGTTGCACGCTCGTCCCGGGGATCGTCACGCTCCGCCCGCGCCCGATCTCGATGTCCAGGAGCTTGCCCACGTCCACGCTCACGAGCTGCTGCATCCGCCTCAGGAACCTCGGGATCGCCTGCTCGTTGAGCGCCGTCAGCACGCCCCCCAGCGCCAGCCCCGTGAGCAGCGCGGGCACGAGCAGCAGCCGCAGGCTGATCCCCCCCGCCTGGGCCGCCGTCATCTCGTTGTCCTGCGCCATGCGGTGGTAGACGAGCGTCGCCGAGAACCCGGCGGCGAAGGGCAGCGCGTACGCGAGCATCGGGAGCATGGCCAGCGCGATGAACTTGAGGGCGTCCACCGCCTCGAGCTTTCCGTCGGCCATGGGCTTGATCGCCGCGCCGAAGGCGATCACCGTGACCGACACGCTCGCCGTGAGCGCCACCAGACGCCACAGCTCCACGAGCGTCGAGCGCCACAGGGTCTTGGGCATGCCGCGGGCCATCGGGTGGATCGTACCGCCTAGCGGCGTGTGACCTCGACCTTCCCGCCCGCCACGTCCTTGATCGCCAGCCCCATCGCCAGGAGGCGATCACGGATCTCGTCGGAGGCCTTGAAATCCTTGCGGGCGCGGGCGTCGCGACGCTCTTCGAGCAGGGCCGTGATCGCCGGGTCGGGCGAGACGCCCGGGGCGAAGATCCCGATCTCCGTGGTCTGGCCCGCACGCCGCTCCAGCGAGAGCACGCCCAGCACCGCGTCGATCGCGAGCATCGTGGCGGCGTCTTGGGGCGTCGGCCCCGTCACCCGCCCCACCACCCGCCCCACCCAGCTGTTCACCCCCGCGATCGCCTTGGCGATGTTGAGATCGTCGTTCAACGCCGCCGCGAACTCGCCCATGACCTCGCGATCCGGCGAGACAGCGACCGCCGCGGCCTGGCTTACGCGGCGCCAGCGATCGATCATCCGCTGCCCGTCCTGCAGCCCCTGCATGGTGAAGTTCGCGTTGCTGCGGTAGTGGGTCTTGATGAGCTCCAGTCGCAGGGCCCCCGCCTCGACGCCCTTATCGAAGAGGTCGCGGGCGGTGAAGAAGTTGCCCTTGCTCTTGCTCATCTTCTCGCCCTCGACGACGAGGAACCGCGGGTGGAACCACAGCGTCGCGAACGTGCCGTGCCCGGGGTCCTTGGAGAAGGCGCCGCAGCTCTGGGCGATCTCGCATTCGTGGTGGGGAAAGATGTTGTCCTCCCCGCCCGAGTGCAGGTCGATGATCGCCTCGGGCGCGTCGGGGTGGGAGAGCAACCTCCCGAACGCCGCCGCGCCCAGCAGCCTCGTCGCGCTCATCGCGGTGCACTCGATGTGCCAGCCCGGGTAGCCCTTGCCCCAGGGCGAGTCCCATTTCATGACGTGGCTGGGGTCCTCCTTCCACAGGAGAAAATCCGCCGGGTGACGCTTGGAAGCCTGGTGCCCCTCGTCCACGCGCCCGCCCGCGCCCGAGCGGAGCTGGTCGAGGGTGTTCCCGCTGAGGCGTCCGTACGCCGGGAACTTCTGTACGTCGAAGTACACTACGCGGGCACCCGGCGCACCCACGACATAGGCGCACCCGCGGGCGACGAGCCTCTCGATCACGAGCTTCATCCCCTCGACGTGCTCCGTCGCCCGGGGGTTGAGCGAGGGGTCCTTGTCGGCGTCCAGGATCACCTTCAATCCCAGGCGTCGCGCATCGTCCTTGAACGCCCTCTCGTAGTACCGCGCGATCTGGTACGGGTCGCCCGGGTCGGCGATCGCGTCCGCGGGCAGCTTCCCCGACTTCTTCGCTTCCAGGAGCCGGCGCCCCGCCACCGCCATCCGGTCCTCGCCGCGCTCGCCCCCCTCGGCGTCGTCGGTCATGTGCCCCACGTCGGTGCTGTTCATCACGTGGACGACCTCACGCCCACGCCGCTCGCGCGCGTCCCGCTGCGCCGCCGTCTCGTTCGCGAGCTCGCACCACGGGCTCTCGATCCACCGGCGCAGCAGGTCCGCCGCCAGAAAACTGCGGAAGTTCCCGATGTGCGCAAAGTCATAGACCGTCGGCCCGCACGTGTAGAACGTCACGCGCGATGGGTCCAGCGGGCGGAACTCCTCGCGGCGTCGCGTGAGCGTGTTGGTCAGCGTGAGCGGCATGGGGCGATGGTACGGCCCGGGCTCAGCGTCCGCCCCCCGCCGACCGGCACCGTTCACGCCACATCGACCGGATCGCCGAGCCAAAGCGGCGCCCGAACCCGCCCTCGTCTCGGAGCACCGACGACGCCAGGCGCTCCCGCATCGACCCCCGCATCGCCGCCAGCCCGGCGCGATCCCCCGCGAGTCGGCACGCGATCCGCACGTACTCATCCTGGTCGCTCGCCACCAGCTCGGGCATCCCCACCGCGCGCAGGAGGCTCACCCCGACCCGCGAGCAATGGCGATCCCCGGCGAGCGTCACCACCGCCACGCCCATGTGCAGCGCTTCGCAGGTGGTCGTCGTTCCGGCGTAGGGGAAGGTGTCCAGCGCGATGTCCACCTCGCCGTACATCTCGAGGTGGGGCTTGGGGCCCGTCGACGGCGGGTGGAGCACAAGACGCCCGGGGTCGATCCCCTGCGCCCTCGCCCGCGCCAGCGTGGTCGCGCGAATCCCCTCGTCGCGCAGGGCCATGTTCTTGAACACCAGCGTGCTCCCCGGGACGGCCTCGAGCACCCGCGCCCACAGCGCCAGCACCTCATCGCTCACCTTGGACAGCGAGTTGAACGACCCAAAGACAACGGGCCCCGACACGGGGCGCGCCCGCACATCGGGCGCGTCCCCGAGCGGGCGGTAGCACAGAAAGCACGGATCGAGACGGCACAGCCGCTCCGTGCAGTAGCCGTCCGCGCCGGTCGCGCTCTCCTCCTCGCTCCGCGCGGGCGGGTCGGTGAGCGAGTCCACGATCCGCCAGTCCATCGCCGACAACCCCGTGGTGTTGCAGTACCCCAGGTACGTCGCCTGCACCGGGGCGGCCCGTGCCGCAAACACCGGGATGCGATGCCCCCCGGTGAGCCCCGAGAGATCCACCAGCACGTCGATCTGGTCCTCCACGATCTGGCGGTGCAGCACCTCGTCCAGAGGCCGCGGCATGTCCCGCCACACGTCCGCGAGCTTCTCCAGCCGCAGCGTGACCTGGTCCCGCTTCCCCGACACCGCGTAGACGTACGTTCGGAACTGCGCCCGGTCGATCGCCGCGAGCAGGGGCTCGAAGAAATACGCCACCGAATGCCCGTGGGTGTCCCCGGACACGAACCCCACGCGGAGCGGGCGTTCGGGATCAAACTCCGTCTGGGGCGGATCGCGCGTGGGCACGAACGCCTCCAGCAGCCGCGCGTACCTCCGGTGGATGCTGAACACCTCCTCGCGCGACACCCCCGGGAGGTAGTTGCTCACGAACGCGAGCAGGCAGAGCAGATTGAGGTCCTCGGGCTGCTCGCGGAGCGCCGAGAGAATGATGTCGCGGGCGGCGCCGGCCTCGCCGCAGGAGAGCACCGCCATCGCGAACTGATGCACGATCTGCGGCAGGGGCCCGAACCGCTCGATGGCCCGCACGCTCGCCGCCTTCGATTCGGTCAGGCGGTTGCAGGTGCTGCACGCGGTGATCATCTGCAACGCCGCGTCGAGGTCCTCGGGCGCCAGCCTCGACGCGAGCTCAAGCTCCGTCGCCGCGTCGTCGCCACGCCCGAGCTGCGTGAGGATGTGCGCCCGGCGCATCCGCAGCCGCGGCTGGCCGGGGTCCAGCGCAATCGCCCGCTCGATGTAGTACAGCCCCTGCTCGTACGCCTTCACCAGCGTCAGGGAATCCCCCAGCGCCGCCAGGACCATCGGCTGGTTGGGGAGCTTCTGCGCCAGGCGCAGCAGGTGCTGGCGGGCCTCGGCGTGACGCCCCTCCTCCAGCAGGCGGATGCCCTGCTTGAGCTTCTCGCGGTCCGTCGGGCTCATCGGCGTCGGGGGCATCTCCCGCGAAGATAGGGGCTCACGCCACCCCACGCTCTCCCGCACGCTACCCTCTCCCGCTCGCGGATGCAGGGAGGCTCAGCATGCGGCAGAGGGCGTTGGTCGCGGTCGGGTACGGGCTGGTCACACTCTCCGCGCACGCCGCCCAGGACCAGCCGCTCTGGGTCGATTCTCCCGCCGCCCAGAAGTGGACGCTCTCCGCCGAGCCCGGCGTGTGGTACACGGCGCCCTCCGGCAAGATCCGCCTCCCCGGGGGCACGTCCACCGCCAAGACCGAGCTCGCCGACCTCAACCTCGACAGCCCGCGCCTCTCCCCGTCGGGAGAGCTCAACCTTCGCCACGCCCGCTGGGGCGCCTCGCTCCGCGGCTATGCCTTCGCCGTCTCCGATCGCACGCCCGACGTGCCCGCCGCCGCCGCGTCCCTGGGGATCCTCTCCGGGCTGGGCCCGGTAAGCGGCGCCCGCCTCTCGCTGGAAGTCCGCGAGTTCGAGGCCGAGGGTTCCTACCGCTTCTTTGTCTGGGAGAACACCCCCCGCGACGAGGGCGGGTTCCGCGCCCGATCCTCGCTCGACGCGGTCGTGGGGCTGCGCTACATCGAGATGGACTGGTCGGTCGCGGGCACCGCCTCGGGCTCGCCCTTCGACCGCGCCGTCAGCGAGGAGTTCCTCCACCCCATCGTCGGGCTCAAGTTCTCCTTAGACCTCTTCGAGCAGACCACCATCGACGCCCAGAACACCTTCGGCTTCATGACGGGCGACCGCGAGAGCTTCACCTGGGACATCCTGCTCGGGTTCCAGTGGAGGCCCACCGAGAACTTCGGCGCTCAGATCGGGTACCGCCAGGTCCTCATGCGGATGAACGACGGCGAGGACACCGGCTTCAGCTACGAGGGCGCCATGGCCGGGATCTATTTCGGGGCGGTGTTCAAGTTCTAGCCCTCGAGTCAGCGCCCGAACTGCGTTCCAAGCGTCCCACGGCGTTCTCCGGGCTCCACCCCCGATCAACTCCCGTTCATCAAACCAGGGGGAACCCCGATTGACGCGGGGGGCACCAGGGGCGATACTGTTGCCTCCCGCAACGGACGCACGCAATGCTGTGAGAACTTTGGGTGTGGCCGTGGACGGGTGACGGGTTCCTTGCGTTGGGTTCGCGCCGGAATGTTCTCGGGGCCGTGCATCCCCGTCGTTCCGGGATAGGCCGTTCCGGGTTGGAGAGAGGGCGTCGTCCGAACGACGCGTCTGTGCGAGGGTACGTTCATGGGCACCGCGACCAAGAAAGATCTGATCGAACGCATCGCGACGAAATCGGGCATCAAACGCTCCGTCGTCAAGCGAGTCGTCCAGGACTTTCTCGATCAGATGATCTTCGACCTTCGCCGCGGCAAGCGCCTCGAGTTCCGCGATTTCGGCGTCTTCGAGGTCAAGGAGCGTGCCGCCCGCCAGGCCCAGAACCCCAAGACCCTCGAGCGCGTCCACGTCCCCCCGAAGCGCACCGTGAAGTTCAAGGCCGGTCGGCTCATGCGCGACAGCGTGGAGAACTTCCCGCCCGTGCCCCACGTCGAGCCCAAGGTCGAGGTCCGCGCCTCCAAGGCCGAGCCCCGCGCCAAGACCGTCACCCACTCATCGCACTCCTGAGTTGCGCCCAGGCTCTGCGTGCCCGGAACCCCGGGTGCCCGGAACCCCGGGTGCCCGGATGCCGCGTGTCCGAAGCCCTGAACTTCAGGTTCTCGCCCGACGTCGCCGCGTCTATCGGCGCACGGGCGCGTCGATCACCACGGTGTAGTGCCCCGCCGAGATCAGCACCTTCCCGTCCAGCACCATCGCCTCCGCGGGCTCGTCGGGCAGAATGATCGTCTCGCGCGAGACCACGCGGGCCGTGGCGTTCTCGAAGGTGTAGATCGTCGCCGGCGCCCGGCGTTCCGCGGGCTCGCGCATCGTCGCGAACACCGACGTGTCCGCCATCGCCTCGACCGCGACGGTGAACTCCTCTCCCACCGCGGGCGTCGCGAGCAGCACGCCCTGGTCCAGCGCGTCCGCCCCGCGCACCAGCCCTTCGCCCCCCACCACGACCACCCCGCGCACGCTCGACACGATGACCCCCGCCCCCGTCGGCGTCAATCGCACCGGGAAATCCACCTTCTCCGCCAGGTCCAGCCGCTTGGGCTCGCCCTCTCCCGACAACGCAAGAGACCACAGGCGGTGCTCGGCGTCCACCACCACGACCTGCTCGTCCGCGACACTCCCCAGCCCCGAGGAATGGATCGCCCCCCGGCTCGACCACACCGCCGCGCCCGACGCCGCGTCGAACAGCATCACCCCGTCGCTCAGGCCCACCACGACGCCCCGGGGCCCCGCGCGCAGCCAGCGCACGTGCTCGGAGAGCTGCTGAGCTTGCTCGCCCTCTCCCCCGCCGAAGCTGTACACCGTGCGGCCGCTGCGCTTGTCAAGCGCCACGAGCTTGGGCGCCAGCTCCTCAGCGTTCTCCCCGCCCGCGGTCGAGCCCGCGAGCAGCAGCGTGCCCTCCACCCCCGCCACGTCGTACACGTACGGAAGCTCGGCCTGCACCGTCCACAGCAGCCGACCGTCCGCGAGGTTGATGCCCGCGGCACGCCCGTCGCGCTCCACCAGCAGCAGCGTCGTCGCGTCGAGCGACACCACCAAGTCCCCCGAGCGCACCTCGCCCCCCACGGGGGTGCTGAAGCGTTCCGACGCCGCCCGGGGCGCGGCGAGCGTGCCCGGGAACAACCGCGAGAACTCATCGAGCTTCCATCGCGTCGCGCCCGAGGCGTTGTCCACCGCCTCGACGCTTCCCCCCTCGGGGCCGGGCCAGTACAGATACGTCGTGTCGATCTCGACCGCCAGGGGCGAGGGCGCGTGCTTCTCGAAGGCCCTCGACCACGCGAGGACCAGCTCCCCGGTCTCGAGCGACGTGACAAAGAGCGCCACCTTGCTCTCCACGTCCGACTGGAGCACCGCGCAGTCGGTAGGCGCCCCGCCCCCCGGCGCGATCAGCGCGGGCGAGAGCCGCCACGATTCCAAGACCTGCGGCGGGCGCACCGGGTCGTTCACGAGCTCCGGGCCCACGCGGGCCCGCCCGCTCGTCCGGGCGAGGCGCTCGCCGATGGCCCGCGCCGCGCCGGCGGCGTCGAGCGTGCTCGTCCCGGTCCCCAGCGCGATCCCCGGGTGCTTGGCCAGCAGGCGACGCAAGACGCGCGCCGCCTGCACGTCCTGCCGGTTCTCCTGGAGCGCCGAGAGCAGCCGCGACGCGACCGAGGCCACGACGTCGCGGTGCTCGGGCACGCCCGCGGCCAGGGTCTTCTCCGCGCTGGCGAGCGCGTTGGCGAAGGCACGCACGCCCAACTCCGCGCGCCCGCGACGCGCATACGCCTCGCCCGCCGACGCGTACAGCCCCGCCGCCGCACGCGAGATCGGATACCGGCGCGCGAGCACCTCGAACCGCTCGCCCGGGGCGTCCTGGGGAAGCTCCCCCGCCAGCCGCTGCGCCTCCTGGTCGAACGATGCGTAGACCTGGAACCCCTGCCGCGACACGAGCGACTCGACTCGCGCCCGCGCCGCCTCGTGCGCGTACGCCCCGCCCGAGCCCTCCGGGCTCATCGCCACCCGCGCCCGCTCGAGCGCGTCGTCGCCCAGGATCTCCTGGTACGCCTCCACCGCCTGCGCGAACTTGGTCCTCGTCTCGGCGATGGCCCCACGCCGCAGCAGGTACGCCGCGTGCTCGCCCGGGCTGTCCGCCGACCGCTCCAGCACCCGGAGGAGTCGATCCACCACCGCGGCCTCGACCACCGGCTTCTCCGGTTGCCCGCCGCCCTCGTCGAGAATCGCGTGCACGGTCTCGAACAAACGCCGGCGCTCCGGCTGCGCCGCCCCGGGGACCTGCGTGCGGTCCAGAATCTCCAGGGCCTTCTCGGCCTGCTCGGGGGCCTCGCCCGTCATCCCCGCCCGGTGCGCCAGCTCGACGTATGTCAGCAGCAGCGACACCGCGTTGGGCCGCGCCGCGAGGCGGGACTGCAGCGACGACTTCGCCGCCGGCCACGTCACGTACGCGCTGAACCGGCTCTCCTCCGCCGCGAGGATCTGCCCGCCCGTGCACAGCAGGTTCCCGTTCGCGCTGGTCTCCATCACCGCGGACGCCTCGGGCTGCTCGGGATCGATCCGCAAGAGCCCGCGCACCGTGGGCACGAGCAGCCGGTCCCCCGCCATCGCCACACGCCCCGTGATGATCCGACCCGGGTCGTGCGTCGCGGGGTCCGCGAGGGGCGGGGTCAACCGCACCGTCCCCTGCTCCAGATCGCCCAGCTTGAGCAGCGCGATCCGCCCGCCCCCAACGCCCGCGAGGTAATCCCCCACGCGCACCAGGTACCGGGGCGAGTCGAGCGCCGAGGCGTCGCGCTGCCCCAGCACGCGCCCCGTCGAGGCGTCCAGACGCAGCACCCGCCCGTCCCCGGGCTCCTGCACGATCACCGCTTCCCCGTCCATGATCGGCGTCGTGATCGTGTACGCCGGCTGCGTGTCCGGACGGGCAAAGCGGTTCTCCACGCCCCGGTTGGGCGGCACGCGCCGCACCCACACCGGACGCCCGGTGACCGCCTCGTACGCCGCGACCGCGCCCATGTCGTCCGCCCGATACAAGATTCCCTTGTGCAAGAGCGTCGCGTCGGCACGCCGCTGCGTGTTGTTCCAGGGCAGGCGCCCCACGCTCGCCACCAACCGCATCCATCGCATCGAGCCCGAGTACAGATCCAGCCCCACCATGTACAACCCCGAGACCCGCGTGAAGGTTCCGGGCTTGCGCAGCGTCAGGACCACCGTGTCGGCGTCGATCACCGCCGGGCCGCGCACCGACGCCCCGCGCAGCGCCGCGTCGAGCCCCGCGGGGTCCACCGACCAGAGGATCTCGCCCGTCGCGAGGTCCACGCCGTGCACCCGCGCGTCGCCCGAGCGCCGCCCCGACACGGGCAGCCCGGTGCACGCCACGACCACCCCGCCGCGCCCGCCCCCGGAGACCGCGGTGCTCAGCACGTCCTCCACGGGCGTGGAAAACCCGATGGGCTGGGCGAGCTGCTCGGGATCGGGCACCGCGCCGGGCACCGCCGGGGGCGTCACCTGCCACACCAGCGAGAGCGTCTGACGGTCGTACGCGCTGATCCGCGTGCCGTCATTCAAGAGCGCCAGATCGCCCGCGATCGTCGGGAAGACCGAGGGCGTCGCGATCGCCCGCGCCCGGCGCGCCACGTCCGGGACCGCGCTCGCGTCGCGCGCCAGCCGAAGCTCCACGCTCTGCAAGGGCTCCTTGGGGATGTCCTCGCTCCGCACGGGCGACCCGGGCTCCAGGGGCGAACGCGCCGGCTCTTCCTCCGCGAGCACCGCGTGGGGCTCCTCGTGGATGGTGAGCTTCGCCTCCCGCGCCCACCGCCGCGCCAGCTCCGTGTTCTCACGCACCGCCGAGAACCGTGCCAGGCTCATCGCCAGCCTCGCGCACTCCACCCCACCGGGCGAATCGCCCTTGCGGTCGGGGTGGGCGTCGAGCTGGCGGAGCGTCAGCCACGCGGCGTCGAACCGCGCCGCCTCCATGTGCCGCTGCGCCACCCGCAGCGCCGCCGTCAGCCCCGACCGGGTCAAGAGCCGCGTCCGCTCGACCTCCTCGTGC
Source organism: uncultured Phycisphaeraceae bacterium (assembly GCA_964614075.1). Taxonomy (GTDB): domain Bacteria; phylum Planctomycetota; class Phycisphaerae; order Phycisphaerales; family UBA1924. The sequence continues at coordinate 13,300 of CAZTJZ010000019.1, read as the reverse complement.
TGGTGGCGCGCGAGCAGCGCCGCCGCCGGCGCCTCCTCGGAGAGCCGGTACTTCTCGAGCAGCCCGGGCAAGGAGAGCAGGAGATCATGGACGTGCCGCCGCACCGGGATGAACAGGTCCGACCCCGCCTGGGCCTCGAGGACCTTCTCCGACTCGCGATCCAGCACGGCCTGGAGGACGCGGACCGCCTCGCCCTCGCTCCCGCCCTCGCTCAGCTCGCGGGCGCGGATCAGCGTCTCGCGCGCGACGATCGAATCATCCGGGTACACCGCCGAGACCTGGTTGAAGATCTGCGAGTACGCCGGGCGGGCGCACCCCAGCACGATCGCGACCGTCAGGATCGGGGCTGCTATCGGACCGCGGGATCGTCCGTCTCTGGGCATGGGTTGCTCCGGCGAAGCCGACCTTGCCGCTTCGGCCGATCCGCGAGGGTAGTTTACGGTACGACTCGGCGCGGGGCACTTTGTTCGCCCGCCCACCCGGCCGATCGTTGGACCCATCATGATCAGCGCGTGGGCTCGGGCACAGGGGGCGAGGGTCTTGGGTTCCGGCGCAAGCCCAAGGGCCGCCCGCGTCACGTTTCTCCTGCTCGTCACCGCCGTCATCGCCCTGGCCGACCTCCAGCTGACCCTGACCTACGCGACCAACGGCGGGTTCGCCGAGGCCAACCCCCTCGCCCGCGCCGTGATGCAGCTGGGCTCCCCCGCGCTCCTGGTCGTGTTCAAGCTCGCCACGCTCGTCCTGGGATTGGGCATCCTCTTCCGCCTCCGCGACCGGCTCATCTCCGAGCTGGGCACCTGGGTCTGCCTGGGGGCGATGGTCGTGCTCACGATCCACTGGTGGCAGTATGTCCACGCCGCCCCGATCCTCACCTCCGCCGTGATCGACGGCTCGCTCGATCAGGACGAGGGCTGGGTCGAGATGTCGCCCTGACCCAAAGCCCGCCGGGCGGAGTACACTGCCCGCGACGTGCGGCTTCTGCTCCTCATCTCGCTCCTGATGCTCGCCGCCTGCGGCACGCCCCCGCCGCGCCTGGCCGTCACCGGTGCGCGCCTCGCCGAACGCTCCACCGCCGGCGTCGTGCTCGAGTTCAGGCTCGAGGCGGAGAACCCGGGCGACAAAGCCCTCCCCCTCCGCGAGGTCTCCTGCCGGCTCACCCTCGCGGGCGAGGAGGTCTTCCGGGGCGAACGCCTCGCGCAGTCCACGCTCCGCCGCTACGGCACGCAGGAGCTCATCCTCCCCGCCGTCGTCCCCCACGCCTTCCTCGAGCGCCATCCCGGCCTGACCGAGTACGAGTTCTCGGGATCCGTGACGTACGTGACGCCCGGCGTGCTCGCCGAGGTGCTCTTCGACGCCGAGCTCATCCAGCCCAGCGAGAGTTTTTCCGGCACGGGCGTGCTGGACCTGGGCGCGGGCCCCGCGGGTGAGGGTTCGTTCACGGACACGGCCCAACGCCGCACGCCCTAAGACACCATCTTCAGAACCCTACCTTCTCTTGTGGCACAGGCGTCCCGCCTGTGACTCATTCTTCTCTTTGTGGTTCCGAAACAATCTCTCGCAGCTACACGTTCTGCAGCAGATCCACGTCGCTCGCCGCGATCGCGAACTTCACGCCCGCCATCTCCTGCTCCAGGCGCGCCCGCAGCCTGGGGAGGTATCCGCGTTCGGTCGGCGTGTGCCCGCCCAGGATCACGCTCATCCCCGCGTTGAGCGCCCCCAGGACCTCGTGGTGCTTCATCTCGCCCGTCACGAACACCTCGCACCCCTCCTCACGCGCCAGCTTGGAGAGGCTCGACCCCGCCCCGGGCACGACCCCCACGTGCGAGACCGGACGATCCTCTCCCGCGAGCGCGTACCGCACGCGGTCGCGCCCGAGGAACACCTTGAGCCGCTGCGCCAGCTCGCGCACCGTGCACGGGCGGTCGAGCACGAGCCGCCGACCCGCGCCGGTCCCCCGCCGCGGCTGGGGCACCAGCTCGTACACGTCGATCGCGGGCTCCTCGTACGGGTGGAAGCGGCGCATCGTCTCGATCGCCAGCGCCAGCCCGTTCTTTGAGCACACCATCTCCAGCCGCAGCTCCTCGACGCGCTCGAGCTGTCCGGCACGCCCGATCGCCGGCCGCGTGTCCGGTGAGCCCAGGAACGTCCCCGACCCCGGAGCCGCGAACGAGCAGACCTGGTACGCCCCGATGATCCCCGCCCCCGCCGACGCCAATGCGTGACGCACCGCGTCCGCCTGGGCCGTGGGCACGAACGTCACGATCTTGCACTGCTGCGTTGCGGGCTGAGGCGACGCGGGCGTCAGCGCCCGGCAGTCCCCCGCGATCCGCCCCTCACCCGCCGACAGCCCCTCGCACAACCAGTCCGTGATCCCCCCCGCCATCGCGTCCAGCGCCGTGTGCGGCGAGTAGATCGCGATCCGAGACTCCAGCGCCCGCAGGATCACCCGCTGACGCGGCGTCGCGTCCGTCACCCTCGACAACGCCTCAAAGATCGGCGGGTGGTACGCCACGATCAACCCCGCCCGCGAGGCGATCGCCTCTTCCAGCACACGCTCGGTCAGGTCGATCGTGAGCACCACGGGCCCCACGATCTCCCGCGAGGAGTCCCCCGCCAGCAGCCCTACCTTGTCCCAAGGCTCCGCCAGCTCCAGCGGCGCCACCTTCCGCATCACGTCCACCACGTCGCGAACCAGCATGCGCCCCTCCGATCCGGCTCCCCAGACACACCAACCCCCACGCCCATTTCGGACTGTATTATCCGCCCCATGATCGCCCGGCGGGCCCACGCCAAGATCAATCTCTGCCTCTCCGTCGCCCCCCCAGAGCCCGCGGGCACGCTCCGCGACGGACGCGACGTCTCCGGATACCACGCCATCGCGTCGTGGATGAGCGCCATCGACCTCAGCGACGAGATCCGCGTCCACCCCGCCCCAGCCACATCGCTGCACATCGCCTGGGCCGACGACGCTCCGCGCGCCACGCCCATCGATTGGCCCCCGGAAAAAGACCTCGCCTTCCGCGCCCACGCCGCCCTGGAACGCAAGACCGGGAAGCACCTCCCCGCCCGGATCGAGGTCGTGAAGCGGATCCCGGTGGGCGCGGGGCTGGGCGGGGGATCCTCCGACGCCGCCGCCACCCTTTCCGCCCTCAACGAGCTCTTCGAACTCCGCCTGGGCGCCGGGCTGCTCCGCGAGCTCGCGGCGACCCTCGGCTCGGATGTCGCCTTCTTTGTCGACAACCGCGAGACACCCCGCCCCGCCCTCGTCACGCGCCTGGGCGATGAGGTCGAACGCGTTTGCTTCGTCAAGAGCGATCTCGTCCTGGTCCTCCCGCCCTTTGCCTGCGAGACGCGTGCCGTCTACCACGCCTTCGACGAGCTCCTGGCCGAGCGCGTCGAACGCGGCGAGTTCGGCGAGGGCCGATCCCCCACCCCCGGGCTGGCCCGCCACGATCTCGTCCAGCGCCGCATCGACAAGGCCCGGTCCGGGCTGCGCGATGGGCTGCTCTTCAACGACCTCTACCTCCCCGCCGTCCGCGTCCAGCCGCGTCTGGGAGAGCTCGTCCTCGCCCTCTCCCGCGCCACGCGCCAGCAGGCCCACGTCACCGGGAGCGGGAGCGGCGTGTTCCTCGTCTCCAACGCCCAACACGCCGACCGCCTCGCCGAACGCTGCCGCGAGGTCGCCCGAGGTCTCGCCTGGCCCGAGGGCCCGCCCGCGGTCCTCCGCTCGCGCCTTCTGGGCGAATAACCTCCGCGTCGCGGAATCCCCGACACCGGAAGTCCGATACACCATTCGTACACCGGAGAACCGCCCGCATGCCCGTCAAGAAGCCCTACATCGGAGTCGACCTCGGCGGCACGAACATGCAGGTCGGGGTCGTCTCGCCCGACCTCAAGCTCCTCGCCCCCGCCAAACGCAAGACCAAGGCCGACGAGGGGCTCGACGCCATCGTCACCCGCATGGTCTCCGCCATCGAGGAGGCCTGCGCCGGCGCCGGGATCGAGGTCGCGCAGCTCGGAGGCATCGGTGTCGGGGCCCCGGGCGCTGTCGATCCCCACGACGGGATCGTCCTCGAAGCCGTCAACCTCCGCTGGAACGACGTCCCCCTCGCGCAGATCCTCTCCAAGAAGCTCAAGATCGACGCGTTCCTCGACAACGATGTCAACGCCGCGGTCTACGGCGAGAACAAGCTCGGCGCAGGAAAGAACAGCAAGCACCTCCTGGGCGTCTGGGTCGGGACGGGCATCGGGGGCGGGCTCATCCTCAACGGCGCGCTCTACTACGGGCACTTCATGACCGCCGGCGAGATCGGGCACACCATCCTCTTCCCCAACCACCCCGCGGGCGCCCGCTCGCTCGAGCACAACACCTCCCGCACCGCCGTCGTGGATCGCATCGTCCGCCTCATCCGCTCCAACCGCAAGAGCAAGATCATGAGCGAGGTTGACGGCGACGTGGAGAAGATCAAGAGCCGCACCCTCGCCAAGGCCTACGAGAGCGGCGACGATCTCACCATCGAGGTCGTCGACGACTCCGCCGAACTCCTGGGCACCTCCATCGCCGGCGTGGTCACCCTCCTCTCCCTCGAGCGCGTCGTGCTGGGCGGAGGGCTGGTCGAGGCTATCGGCAAGCCCTATGTCGACCGGGTCCAGAAAACCGTCCGCCGGCTCGCCTTCCCCGACGCCTGCAAGAAGGTCGACGTCGTCGCCAGCCAGCTCGAGGACAACGCGGGGGTCTTCGGGGCCGCCATGATCGCCATGGACCGCACCGGCTAGCCTTCCCGCGTGCCCCTCCTGCTCGCCATCGAGACGTCGAACCCCTCGGCCTGGTCCCCCGCCTGCCGCGAGAAGCCGGGCGTGGCACTCCTCGACACCGTCACGCGCCAAACCCTGGGCCAGGAGTCCATCGACCCGCAACTCCGCCACGACGACCGCCTCGTCCCCGCCATCGACGCGCTCACGAAGCGCCTCGCGCTCCGCCCGCGCGACCTCCGGACCATCGCCGTGTCCGTCGGCCCCGGGGGCTTCACCGCCGTCCGCCTCGCCGTCACCACCGCGAAGATGATCGCAGAAGCCACCGGCGCCGCCTGCATCCCGGTCCCGACCGCGCTCGTCGCGGCCCGGGCGTTCGATGGGCCGGGCCCCGTCGCCGTCGCGCTCGCCTCCAAGAACGACACCGCGTTCATCGCCGCCTTCGACGAGCACCGCCGACCCCTCGCGCCCGGCGCGATCCACGACGCCCGGGGCTTCGGCGCTCTGCACGCCGCGCACGGCGTACGCACGCTCCTCGCGGACGGGCATCTGCCCGCGTCCCTCGCCGACGCCGCCCGTTCGCGGGGCGTGGTCATCGCCCCGATCGACCTGGGCCCCGAGTCGTGCGGGCGGTCGGCCCTCGACGCGGGGCTCGCCCCGGTGGACCCGGCGCAGCTCCTGCCGATCTACCCGCGCGAGCCCGAGGCCGTTACGAAGTGGCGGCAGCTCCACCCCGGCCGATAACCCATCCGTGCCGGATGTGCGGGCGCGCCTTGGCGTGCTTCGACACCTCACGTCAACCTGTGACGCCTGCGCGTCGATAGACGCCTGGAGCACCCGGGTAAGTTGGGCAAGGACGCCCGACTCTCGGGGTGCGCGTCCCGTGCGTGCGGGGATGGCATGTCAACCAACGGCGAGATCAGCGAGCACAAGGACGACTGGGGAGACAAGCGTGTCTTCACCACGGGTGAAGCCGCCGCGATCTGCAAGGTCTCCCAGCAGACCATCATCCGCTGCTTCGACGCCGGACGCTTGCAGGGCTTCCGCGTGCCGGGGAGCAAGTTCCGACGCATCCCGCGCGACGAACTCGTCCGCTTCATGAAGGCCAACGGGATCCCGGTGGGCGCCCTCGAGGGCGGAAAGAAGCGCGTCCTCGCCGTGGACGACGACCCCAAGATCCTGGAGCTCTTCGACGACATGCTCAAGCGCGACGGGCGCTTCGAGTTCAAAGCCGCCGCCACCGGGTACGACGCCGGGCTCCTCACCGAGAGCTTCCGCCCTCACCTCATGATCCTCGACTACATGCTCCCCGACATCAACGGGAACATCGTGTGCTCACGCGTGCGCGAGACGCCCGAGCTCAAGGAGACCAAGATCCTCTGCGTCTCGGGCGTGGTGAACCAGAAGGAGATCGACGCGCTCCTCGCGGCCGGCGCCGACGACTTCCTCCGCAAGCCCTTCAGCGTCGCCGAGCTCCTCAAGAAGGTCGTGCATCTTCTCGAGCTCGAGGACGCCGCCCGCGACCAGAAGCTCGGGCAGGTGTAGAGGGCTCCACGCATGACCCTCGCCCCGACCAACCTGGCCGCGCTCCCCCCCGCCTTCCCACACGGGCCCTCGCCGCAGGACGACCCCCGCTCGCGCCAGGTCGAGCTCATCCTCGAGTCGGTGGACTCGCTCCCCACGCTGAGCCCCATCGCTACGCGCCTGCTCTCCATCAGCGCCCAGGACGACGCCGACCTCGCCGAGATTACCACCATCATCGAGTCCGACCCCGCGATGGCCATCCGCATCCTCGGGCTGTGCAAAAAGGCCGACAAGGGGCTGGGCGACAAGATCACCACCGTCCGACGCGCCGTGGTCATGCTCGGGCTGGGAGCCGTGCGCACCGCGGCCCTGTCCGTGTCCGTCTTCGACCTCCTGGGCGCCCCCCCGAAGACCCCCAAGGTCCAGCCCGAGACCAACGCGGGGTACTGGGCCCGCGTGGGCCCCACCCCGCCCGTCGAGGACATGAGCGACCCCCGCCACGAATCCACCTTCGACCGGACCGGGTTCTGGAAGCACTCGGTGGGCGTGGCGTGCGCCGCGGAGATCCTCGCCGCCTCGATCCCCTCGCTGCGCGTCCGCCCCGAAGAGGCCTTCCTCGCGGGGCTCCTCCACGCCATCGGCAAGCCCACCCTCGACCACGTTCTCCCCCGCGCCTACTCGCGCGTCCTGGCCCTCGCGGAGCGCCAATCCTCCGACTCGGCCCCGATCGAACGCTCCATGATCGGCCTCGACCACCACACCGCCGGCAAGCGCGCCGCCGAACACTGGGGGCTCTCCACGCTACTCCGCGAGGTCATGTGGCTCCACGCCCAGCCCTACGCCTCGCTGCCCGACACCGACGCGCGCCCGCTCATCGCGCTGGTCACCCTCGCCAAGGCGATCTGCCGACACCTCCACGTCGGGTTCAGCGCCGACTTCGGGCCCGTCACCGACGTCGCGACGCTGTGCGCCCAGATGAAGCTCGTGAACGCCAAGGGCCAGCCGCTGGTCAAGGTCCCCGATGTCTCGGCCTCGCTCCACGCCGCCGTCGCCGAGCGCCTCCGGATCCTGGGCCTGACCGACACGAGCACGCCCCAGCTGCTCATGGAGTCCCTCGCCGCGGCCAACCGCCAGCTGGGCAAGCTCAGCACCGCCGCCGAGGACAAGGCCCGCCACGCGATCCACCTTTCCCGCGCTCTCGAAGCCATCGCCGCCTTCCATGCCCAACCCTCCCTCACCCTCGCCGAGACCTTCGCGAGCATCGCCCGCTCCGCCGCCTCGCTCGTGGGACCGGGCCTCTTCGGCGGGCTCTTCCAGCCCGACGAGCATGGACCGTGGCAGCTCGTCCAGTGCTCTGCCGAAGGCGTGGTCCTCCGGGCCGAGGTCGTCGAGCCGCCGTCCCCGGCGCGCTCGGGCGCCTCGCTCGCGCAGCTCACCGACCCCGCGCACCTCTCCGTCACCGCGATGAGCCTGCTCCCCTGGCTCGCCGACTACCTCACCGACGCGAGCGATCTCCGCAAGGTCCGCCTCGTGCCCCTCCCGCTCCACGCCCCCAGCGACGAGCCCCGCCCCGCCGCCGTGCTCTTCACCGACCGCGAGCTCTCCGCCTCGACCCCCGGCACGCCCGCGCTGCTCCAGGCCTGGGGCTCCGCCATCGCCCACGCCGCCCGACACACCCACAGCCAGCGCCTGGGCGAACGCCTCGCCCAGCTCAACCGCTCGCTCACCGAGGCCCAGGCCCGCCTGACCGAGGCCGAGTCCCTCGCGCGTCTCGGCGAAGTGACCGCCGGGGCGGCCCACGAGATGAACAACCCGCTCACCGTGATCAGCGGGCACGCGCAGCTCCTCGCGTCGCGCCTCGACGAGGCCAAGGACCGCGCCGCCGCCCAGCAGATCGTCGAGGCCAGCGAGTCGCTCAACGCCCTCATCGCCACGCTCCACACCATCGCCGAGCCCCCCTCGCCCAGCACCACCACGACGCCCCTCCAGCCCGTCATCGCCGAGGCCGTCGAGCTCGCCTCCCTCCGCCTGGGCTCCCCGGCCAACGTGCGCGTCTCGCTCCAGGTCCAATCCTGGCGCCTCGACCCGCGCCTGACCTCGCAGACCCTGGCCGAGCTGCTCGTCAACGCCCTGCACGCCGACCCCACCGGCCCCATCACCCTCACCGCCGAGATCGACGCCTTCGACGACTCCCTCGCCCTCCGCGTGCGCGACCAGGGCCCCGGGTTCTCCACCAAGGCCCTCCGCCACGCCTTCGATCCCTTCTTCAGCGAGAAGGCCGCGGGGCGATCCCACGGGCTGGGGCTCACCCGCGCCCGCTCCCTCGCCGAGGCCGTGGGCGGCCGCCTCACCATCCAGAACGCCTCCCCCAAGGGCGCTCTCGCCACGCTGCATCTCCCCCGCGCGTGACGCTCCCCATCTCGTGGCACAGGCGTCCCGCCTGTGCTCTCCAGACGCTCTCCCATCGTCTCCCGCGCCCCTCTCTCTCTCGCTACTCCCTACGCTGCGCCATGCGACCGCTCCTCCTGGCCGGCCTTTTCGCCGCAGCCCTCGCGCACACGCCGCTGCTCGCGCAACCCTCCGCCGAACCCCGCCCCTCGCACGCCGGCGCGCGCCAGCCCCTCAACGTCCCCCACAACTGGTGGAACGACAGCGTCTTCTACGAGGTCTTCGTCCGCTCGTTCTCTGACTCGGGCGCGGGCCCTCTCGCGCACGACGGCGTGGGCGATCTCCGCGGGCTGATCGACCGCCTCGACTACCTCAACGACGCCGACCCCGCCACCCACACCGACCTGGGCGTCACCGCACTCTGGCTCATGCCCATCCAGCCCTCCCCCTCTTACCACGGCTACGACATCACCAACTACGAGGACATCAATCCCAGCTACGGCACCAAGAGCGACTTTGCCGAGCTCATCCGCGCCTGCCACGCCCGCGGGATCAAGGTCATCATCGACCACGTCCTCAACCACACCTCGCACCTGCACCCCTGGTTCAGCGACGCGACCGACCCCGCCTCGCCCCGCCACGACTGGTATCTCTGGAACGACCCCGCCCCGCCCTGGAAGGGCCCGTGGAAGCAGAACGTCTGGCACCGCGTGGGCGACGCCAAGGGACACCCCCCCGCCGACCTCTCCCGCGCCAAAGGCTCCTACTACGGCATCTTCTCTCCCTACATGCCCGACCTCAACTACAAAAACCCCGCCGTCTCCGACGAGATGCTCCGCGTCTCGCGCTTCTGGCTCACCGACATGCACGCCGACGGCCTGCGCCTCGACGCCATCCGCCACCTCGTCGAGGTCGGCGAGATCCAGGAGAACACCCACGAGACCCACGAGTGGCTCCGGCGGTTCTTCCAGGAGTGCAAGGCCGCCAACCCCAACGCCCTCAGCGTGGGCGAGGTCTGGACCTCCAGCGAGATCGCCTCGCAGTACGTGGGCGATCAGATGGACCTGGTCTTCGAGTTTGACCTCGCCTACGCGATCCTCGACACCGTAAACCACGAGAACGTCGACCGCCTCGCGCAGACCCTCGCCGCCATCTCCAGGCTCTACCCCGCCAACCAGTACGCCACGTTCCTGAGTAACCACGACCAGACCCGTGCCGCCACCACGCTCCAGCGCGACGAGAGCAAGCTCCGCCTCGCCGCGTCGATCCTGCTCACCGCCCCGGGCGTGCCGTTCCTCTATTACGCCGAGGAACTGGGCGTCGCGGGCGACAAGCCCGACGAAAACCTCCGGACGCCCATGCCCTGGACCGCGGGCGATCACGCCGGCTTCTCCACTGTGAAACCCTGGCGCGAGCCGCAGGACGACTTCAAGGCACGCAACGTCGAGAGCCAGACCAACGACCCCGCCTCGCTCCTCTCCCACTACCGCGCGCTCATCCGCGCCCGCGCCGCCTGCCCGCCCCTGCGCACCGGCTCGCTCGAGCTCCTCCAGACCGGAACCCGCCACGTCCTGGCCACCCTCCGCTCCCTCCCCGACCGGTCGGCCCTGGTCCTCATCAACCCCACGAACAAGCCCATCTCCGACTACGCCGTCCGCCTCCCCGCTGGGCTCTCCGCGCGCTTCGCCGCGCCCAAGAGCCTCCTCGATGCCACATCTATCACTCCACCCCAGACCGACTCGCCCTGGACACCCGCGACCATCCCGGCGCGCAGCGTCCTGGTCGTCGTGCACTGAGCCCACCTTCCCCCGCGTCGGGTTCGCTACCCTCCCGCCATGCTCCCCTGGCCCGCGCTGGCCGCCCTCGCCTTTCTCGCTGGTTCGATCCCCTTCGGCCTGCTCATCGCCAAGGCCAAGGGCATCGACATCCGCGCGCACGGCAGCGGCAACATCGGCGCCACCAACGTCGGACGCGTCCTGGGCAGGCCATACTTCTTCCTCTGCTTCGCCCTCGACTTCCTCAAGGGCTTCCTCCCCACACTCCTCTCCGGGCACCACTTGGGTCTCCTGGGGCGGGCCGACCTCGCGCCGGGGCAGAGCCTGCCCTGGATCGCCATCATCGCGGCCGCGGTCCTGGGGCACGTCTTCTCCCCCTGGCTTGGCTTCAAGGGCGGGAAGGGCGTCGCCACCGCGGCCGGGGCGCTCCTGGGCTGCTTCCCCATCCTCACCATCGCGGGCGCGGGCGCCTTCGTCGTGTTCTTCGCGGCCCTCAAGATCACGCGCTACATGAGCCTCTCGGCCATGCTCGCCTCCGTCGCGCTGACGCCCATCCTCGCGGTCCTGTTCGCCCTCGCGCCGCGCCTGACGCTGGGAGAAGCCACCCTCGCCAGCGCCCTTCCGTTCCTCGCCTTCGGCGCCGCCCTGGGTCTGCTGGTGCTCTGGACCCACCGCTCGAACATCGCTCGCCTGCGCGCCGGCACCGAGCCCAAGTTCGGCGAGCGACGCCCGCCGACATAGCAGCTCCCTCGGCCCCTCTGTGTCTGTCGTCCCAATGTGCGTTCTCGGACGCGGACCGACGGCCGCCAACTTCAGCCACAAGCCGAGCCCCCAGAAAGACTTGCAGCGATCGCTAAGGCGATCCGGCATCGAAACTCTCGGTTATCGGTCGTTTGACGCGCGATCCGCGTTCGGGTGCCCCGTTTTCCGGCGCCATCCGGCCCAGAACCGATCCCCTCCTTGGTCACGGCTGGTCCGGTAGATCCCCGCGGGCGGCACCCAGAGGTGCCCGGGCCCGGGAACTGGGGGGAACTGGATCGGTCGTGCGGAATCCGAGTGGGGAAAGGAAGGCGGTATGAGCCTCAAGCACGCATCTCAGGCGCTGGCGTTTCCGATCTTTTCCGAGTGTCGCGCTCCGCGCGGCCGTGGAGGGTCAGAACGCATGGCGAACCCGCGTTTGGCAAACCTTCGTTTGGTGGGCGAGAGCCCGACGGACGACCGGCGGGACTCGATCCCGTTCCCGGCGGTCAGCCGTATCGGGAAGTGGGACCCTCGTCCCGCGCGCCCGGGATTTGGGCGCCTGGAGCTTACCGAGACTCAGGACCCGACCAAGCAGGTCGAGCGCACGCTCGACGACATGGACCGCAAGCTCGCCGGGCTCCGCGAGCTCCTCGGCCCGGGCTTCGACGACGACCACGGGCCCCGGGCGGCCTGACGCCCGACTCTGTCTCTTGGACGGGCACGCTTGGGCGTGCCCGTTTTCGTTGGGGCGTCCGTCGCGCCGATAATCACCTGCATGTATCGGCGGAGCTTCCTCTCTCAAGCGTCGTGGTGGGTCCGGGCGCACCCGCGCTGGGCCGTCGCGCTCGCGGTGGGCGCGTCGCTGATGGTCCACGCGGGAGTCATGGGCGTGTTCTCGCTGGCGGGGATGTACGGACGGCCGCGGGCGATCCGGCTGACGGACATCGAGACCGAGCTCCCCGTCGAGCTTGACCGGGAGCCCACGCCGCCCCCCACACCAGAGCCAGCACCAGAGCCAACGCCAGAGCCGGCACCCGTCGCGGAATCCACACCCTCGCCCGAGACGGTCGTCAGTGCGGCTCCCGAGGCCGTGCCGGCGATCCCCGAGCCCTTCGAGGTCGTGCCGCCCGCGACGGAGGCTCCCACCCGGCTTGAGATGGACCACTCCCCTGCGACGCCCACGGGGCTGGTGGTGTCACGTGAGCCGGACCGGACGATCCCGCCGCGCCCTGAGATCAAGCCCGAGCCCAAGCCGGTGTCGTTCGCGGGGCTCAAGTCGACGCGGGCTTCGCGAGTGATCTACGTGATCGACGCGTCGGGCTCGATGGCCTCGACGCTGGCGTGGGCGGGGAAGGAGGTCCAGCACTCGGTGGAGGGCCTCGACGCGACGCAGAGCTTCCAGGTGATCGTGAGCCGGGACGTGGGCGGGGCGAGCCGCCCGGACTTCTTCGCGGGGTTCGCGGGGATGGCCGAGCCCACGCCCTTGAACCGTCGGCGACTGGCCGAGTGGCTCGACGCGGTCCGAGCGGGAGGGCGCTCGAACCCTCTGACGGCGATCAACGCGGCGTTCGCGCTCAAGCCCGACCTGGTGATCCTGCTGACGCGCAGCATCAAGCGGACGGGCGGCGGGGAGTGGGGCGCGGGCGTGGACGCGACGCTCGAGGCGCTCGAGAAGCTCAACCCGCGCGAGTCGGGCCAGCTCCGGCGCGTGGTCATCAAGGCCGTGCAGTTTCTCGAGGACGATCCCACGGGGCTGTTGCAGGAGGTCGCGCGTCGCCACGGGGACGGCCCGGGCTCGTACCGCGTGATGACGCTCGAAGAGATCGGGAAGTAGCCGGGGCGGCGCGGCTGGCGTCTGGCTCCACGGCTCTTCTCCGCGGGTATCCTCTTCCCCGTGCCACTTCCCACCCCAGACTGGATGCGCAAGCTCGCCGGGCGTTTCTTGGCCTTCGAGGGGCCCGACGGCTCCGGCAAGACGACGCAGTACCGGCGACTCGTCGCGCTGCTCACGCAGCACGGCGTGTCGGTGTGCGAGGTCCGCGAGCCCGGGGGCACGCCCATCGGGGAGTCCATCCGCCAGATCCTCCTCCACACCAAGGACGAGATGACGCTGCGCTGCG
>CAZTJZ010000018.1:12343-31287 GCA_964614075.1 uncultured Phycisphaeraceae bacterium | reverse complement strand
CATCTCCTGGAACTCGTCGGTCTGGTACGGGCCCATGGAGAGGAGCGAGACGTACTGCCCGAAGTCCTCGAGTTCGAGCTCCTCAAGCCGGCGCGACAGCCGCGACTCCAGCACGTACTTCTTGTTGTCCGGGAAGTGGATCCCCGCGCGGTCGTAGATGATCTTCCGCAGGTCGGCGAACTGCCTGTCCGTCATGGGGGGCGGGGTGGCGCTCATCGTGTCTTCCTGGCTCCGGGTCGGTGAAGGGGGTCGGTCGGGATCGGGAGGAAGCCGTGTCAGGCGGCCTGGGCGATCTGCTCCAGCGCCTCGGCGCGGAACAGCTTCGACAGGTCCAGCAGGATGATCAGCCGGTTCTCGAGCTTGCCCACGCCCGCGATGAACTCCGAGTCCACCGAGCACACCATCGCCGGCGCCGGGTCCACCTTGCTCTCGTCGAGATAGAGCGGCTGGTTCACGCGGTCGACGATGAAACCCAGCGCCCGCTTGCCTACCTCGACCACCACGATGCGGTTCTGGTTCGTCCGCTCCGCCCCGGGCATGTTGAACCGCTTGCGCAGGTCCACCACCGGGATGATCTTCCCGCGGAGGTTGATCACGCCCTCGACCTCGCTCGGGGCCTGCGGCACGCGCGTCAGCTCCATCATCCGGTTGATCTCTTTCACCAGGAGGATGTCGACCGCGAACTCCTCGCCCCCCACCTCGAACGTCACGAGCTGGCGCTGCTCGCCCGCGCGCGCCTGGCCCTGCGCGGTCGGCGTGGCGGGCGTCGGGGTCGGGCTTGTCGGCGTGGGTGCCATGGGAAAGCTCCGTCGGGACCGTCGCCACGCCGGGGACGTGCGCACGCACGCCCACCGGGGTGGATCCGGCATGGCTATCGACGAGAAACAGGCCCCGCTTGACCGCGACAGGGGGATCACCCGGGCACCGGTCGCGTTCGGGGGTCGATCTCGACCATGGACTCCCGAATACGCGTGGAGAAGCACCGCCGCCGACCGGGCTTGGGTGTGGCGGGCGTCCGATGCGACCGGGGGTGGGGGGAATGCTCAGGCGGCGTTCTTGGTGGCGTTCGCGGCGGGGGCGGCGTGGGACAGCCCGCCCGACTTTGGGGCCAGCTCCGCGAGCGCTTTCAGGATCTCGACCGGGGGGAGCGAGGCCGCCGCGAGCCCGGCGTCGGCGACCGCCTTGGGCATCCCATAAACCACGCACGACTCGGCGTCCTGCGCGAGGATGAGCCCGCCGCTGACGTGGAGGGTCTTGGCGCCCACGACGCCGTCATCGCCCATGCCGGTGAGCATGACGCCCAGACAGCGCGCGCCCGCGGTCTCTCCCGCCGAGCGGAAGAGCTCGTTGGCGCTGGGCCTGTACAGAGCGCTCTTGGGCTCGTCGCCGACCTCGAGCGTGAACCGGGCCCCGCCCGAGACGGACCGGCGGATACGTCCGTGGGTCCCGCCCGGGATCATGTACGCCGTGCCGTTGCGCAGGGGCATCGCGTCCTCGCCGTGGTGCACGCTGATGGCGGACATCTCATCGAGGCGTTCGGACATGCTCTTGGTGAACATGCGGGGCATGTGCTGCGCGATGACGATCGGGCACGGGAAGTCCGCGGGAAGCCCGAGCAGGAGCTGTTCGAGGACGGGCGGCCCGCCGGTGGACGATCCGATCACGACCAGATCAAACGTTCGTCCCGAGAGCGAGAAGCCGCGGGGAGGGCTCGCGGGCGCCGACGCCGGACGCGGGGCGGGGGCTTTTCTCGACTTGTCGCCCACGGCCCGGACCTTGGCAATGAGCTCGGCCTTGACGCCGTCGAGCCCGGCCCCGAACGCGGCGGGATCCTTCGCGATCACGTCGGCGGCGCCCCACTGCAGGGCCTTGAGGGCCTCGTGGCTCCCGGCGCTGGTGAGGGTGGAGCACATGAGCACGGCGGGCCTGGGGTTGAAGCACTCTTGCCGGATTTTCTTGAGCGCCGCGAGCCCGTCCATGACGGGCATCTCGATGTCGAGGGTGATGACGTCGGGCTTGAGGGCCTTGGCCTTCTCCACGCCGTCCGCGCCGTTGAAGGCGGTGCCCACGACCTCGAAGCCGGGCTCGGAGGACAGCATCAGGCTGATGGCCTTGCGCATGAACGCGGAATCGTCGACGACCAGGATGCGCACCGCGTGAGGCCCTCCGAGTTCCGAGCACGGATCCGATTCGGGTATCGGCAGACCAGCGCGGGGGGTTGACCGCCCTGCAATGTTCGGTTTTTGCTTGTATTCGACGCCCCAAGTTCGTGGCGTTGCTGCGAAAGAAAAACCTGCGCAAACGCGGGCGGGCCGCGACTAGGCGGAGGGCAACGCCGCCGGGTGGGACTGCGCGGTGGGGCCCTCGGCGTCCCGGGAACCACGACGGGTTCCGGGGCGCATGGTCTTGGAGCTCGTGGGTGTGACGCGGAGGCCGTCATGGCTGGAGCATTGCGAGCGAAGTTGCATGTCGATGGACACGACTGGAACGACGAGGCCCGGCAGGTGTGCGTGCCCGGAGCGAGCGGTGTGGAGTCGCTGGACCTGTACTGCCAGCCTCGCCGGGAGCCCGCGATCGAGCAGTTCGCGCGTTCGGTGTTCACGGTGCCCGAGCGTCGTCTCGCGTACGACTGCGCCTGGCTTGGGCTCCGCGCGGAAGTTTCGCGCCACCGCGGGCTGCGGATCGTGAACGCCGTTGACTATCAGGCGGCGCTGGACGGGCGGATCGTGTCGGCGATGGAGCGCGAGCTGTCGCTGTTCGCGTCGCGGATCCCGGCCGAGGAGATGCTGGTGCGGTGCGTGCGCCGGGTCCTCCGGGGGACGGCGAACTCGGCGCGCCACGCGAGCGAGCAGGTGCTGTTTGATGAGGACGGGTTCCAGCGCTTGCAGCGTCTGCCCGCGCCGGAGCGTGCGGTGCTGAACGCGGCGTTGTGGGTGGGCCTGTCGCCCTGGCGGATCGCGGAGCTGGGCTTCACCATCGTGGGCTCGACGATGAACGACGTGGCCAAGGTGTATGCCCGCGGAAAGGCGCTGATCGCATGACGGCCGGCGCGTCCCAGCACAGGATCTCCCGGGCGACGGCCGTGCCGCCCGCGCCCCGCGAGGGCGTGGCCCCCGCCCACGACGCCGAGCTGCTGCGGCGCTGCGGGGCGGTGCGTGGAGCGGTGCTCCGCGGTCTCGCCGGGCTCGGGGTGCGGGGGCTCGACGCGGAGGCGGTGTACTGGGCGGCGGTGGACGGGGTGGCGCGAGCGGCGCGACCCACGCCCGACGATCGAGCGCTGCGGGCGCTTCTCATGGCCACGGCCCGGAACCTGGGCGTCACGCTGATCCGGCGCGAGTCCGCGCACCGCCGGGCGCTCCGGCGGCTCGCGGGCGTCCGTCCGGCGCCCTCCGGAGCGGGCGACGCGGCCCCCGACGCGCTCTTGTGGTGCGAGTATCGCGATCGCCTGCCGGGCGCCATGTCGCACCTGGACGAGACGGAGCGGCGCATCCTCGAGGTGCTGGTCGTGAGGCAGCTCACCACGCGGCGTGCGGCGTCCGAGGCTTGCCTGCCCGAGAGCACCTTGCGGAAGCGTTTCCAGTCCATACTCAACAAGCTGGCGTGCCAGCTGACCTCGGCGCCGGGGCCGGGATCAGGCTCACGCACGGCGTTCACCCGGAGTCCCGGTCATCCCATCGCATCTCAGAGGAGTAGCTCATGAACCGTCCCCATTCGCCCTCGCTCCGTTTCGTTGCCGCGGCGGCACCTTCGGCTTGCCTCACCGACGAGGCTCTGGTCCGGCTCCTCCGAGACCCCAACGCGGCCAGCGACTCCACGCTGCGCCACACGCTCACCTGCGAGAAGTGCATGCGACGCGTCGCGGAGGTCCGGCGTGTCCAGGCGGTGCTCGCGCACGGCGCCGTCGCCACCGCCGCGACGGGAGTCGCCGCCACCGTCTTCGAGCAGAACCTGTTCTCGGCGGTGTGGCTTCCCGTCGTCAAGCTCATCGGGAAGGCGATCTGCGTCATCGCGGTGTCGACCGCGTCGATCGTGTACGTCGTCCGGGTGGTATCCGGCCCCGCGAAGCCCGCGTCGCCGGAGGCGCCGGCCCTGGTCGCGCCGGAAGCTCCCAAGAACACTCCGGCCGTCGACAAGCCCGTCGCGCCGGCGAGCATGTCCGACCGATCGCGGGTCACCACGGCGACCCGAGGCTAGACCTGAGCTTCATCCGACGCGTCGTTCCGGGGACGGGTCGATTCCACCGCCGATCGTTGGCGGTGGTTTTCATTTTGGGTTGGCTTGCGATGACGCGGGGGGAACGCCCGCGAGTGCCGAGGCGCTCCACGCGGTCAGAATGCCCAGGAGAGGATTTGAACCTCCATGCCCTTGCGGGCGCTACCACCTCAAGGTAGTGCGTCTGCCAATTTCGCCACCTGGGCGTCTCGAAACAGGGCGGCAACCCGAACCCGGTGTGCCGACCCGCCTCGGGGTGGGCGGAAGGATAGAACCCGCGGGCGGGGGTGTCGAGGGGGTGATAGTCTCGGCGGGGAATCGCTCCGCCGCCGCGGCACGGGGCCACGCTGGCTCGTTCTCCCCAATACCATCGCTCGTGAGCCCGACACCATCCATGCTGCCCGTGCTGGCCGTGCTCGCGGGGGTGCTCGATGTCGCGGCACACCGGGCTCGCGAGTCGGGCGTCTTTGGGGCGGCGACCGTCACTCCCGGGATGCTCGCGTGCTCGGCCCTTCGCGCTCCCGCGTTCTACAGGCTCTTCGCCGAGGGAGATCGCTTGTGGGTCGCGCTGGTCACCCCCGACCGCTGGCTCAGCCAGTCCGTCGAGCAGGACCTGGTCCACACGGGCGACAAGCTCGAGGACCTGCTCGAGGAAGAGCTGGTCGATCTCGGGCTCGCGGGCCTGCGGCTGGCCTTCGAGCACTTCCGGTCCGAGGACAAGCTCTTCACGTTCCGCTCGCCCCTCCCGAGGGAGTGGCACGCGCTGCCACCGGCAGAGCTGGGGAACAAGGCCGCGATGTGCCTGCTGGCGTACGAGGCGTGCTTTCGTCGTCTGGGCGACATCGACGGCGGGGACGAGGAATAGCGCGAGGAGTCGCGCGTCCGAGATCGTGGGCCGGTCGTGCGAGCCGGGCCTGGATTGGCTCATTTGAGTTCGATGAAACGCCAAGGTGAGCGTCGGCGTTCGTGACTATCGGACCACCTCGTCCTATCCTGCTTGTGATGCGGATTCTGATGCTCGGCTGGGAGTTTCCGCCCTTCATCGCGGGAGGGCTTGGCGTGGCGTGCTATGGGCTGACCAAGGCCCTGGACCGCCAGGGGCACCGCGTCATTTTCATCCTGCCCAAGCCGGTGGACCGCTCGCACGCCTCGCACGTCCGGATGCTGAGCCCGGAGAACGCCACGGGCGGGCTGCGCCTGCAGGACCCCTCGGGGCAGCCTCTCTACGGGTTCCAGCACGCGACGTTTCACGGCGTTCACGCGACCTTTGGGCACCCCTACCCCGAGTTTCACTCGCGGCAGATCGGGGGAGCTTCCGGAGGATCTACGGGGGGCTCTGCGGGGGGCGCGACGGGGGAAGCGTCCGACGCGGCGGATGCACCCCTGGCGAGCGTTCCCGGGATGTCGGCCTCGCGTGGATCGGCCATTGCGGCGGGAGGGCCCGGGGGCGGGTACGGGATGGACCTGATCGGGGACTCCGAGCGGTACGCGCGGCTGGTGGTGGCGTTGGCGCGGCGCGAGGAGTTCGACGTGATCCACGCGCACGACTGGCTGACGTACCCGGCGGGGATCGCGATGGCGAAGGTCTCGCGGCGGCCGCTGCTTGTGCACGTGCACTCGACGGAGTTTGACCGCTCCGGGAACAACGTGAACCAGCGGATCTACGACATCGAGCGGGCGGGGATGCACGCGGCGGACCGGGTGCTCGCGGTGAGCCAGTTCACCAAGTCGATCTGCGTCCGCCGGTACGCGGTGCATCCCTCGAAGGTGGACGTGGTGTACAACGGGATCGACCGCGAGCAGGCGCAGCCGGCGGCGGGGTCGCGGATCGAGTCGAGCGACCGCATCGTGCTGTTCCTCGGGCGGATCACGATGCAGAAGGGCCCGGAGTACTTCATCGCGGCGGCGAAGCGCGTGCTCGAGAAGGTGACCGAGGCGAAGTTCGTGCTCGCGGGCTCGGGCGACATGGCGGTCCGGATGATCGAGCTGGCGGCGAGCATGGGGATCGGGCATCGGGTGCTCTTCACGGGGTTCCTCCGCGGGAAGGACGTGGACCGCGTGTACCAGATGGCGAGCTGCTACGTGATGCCCAGCGTGAGCGAACCGTTCGGGATCGCGGCGCTCGAGGCGATCAAGCACGACGTGCCGGTGATCCTGAGCAAGACCAGCGGCGCGAGCGAGGTGCTCAGCCACGTGCTGAAGGTGGACTTCTGGGACATCGACGAGATGGCCAACAAGATCGTGGCGGTGCTCAAGCACCCGCCCCTCTCCCAGACCCTGCGCGAGCACGGGTCCATCGAGCTGCACCGCCTCACGTGGGAGGGGGCGGCGGAGCACTGCGTGAAGAGCTACACGAAGGCGTTGGGCGCCCGCGAGCCGGCGCGGGTGTAGCCCGGTCACGCGGACGCGCTACGAGCACGCGACAATGTCGAGCACGCCCGGGTCGGGGCACAGGCCGGCCTCATGGCCCGCGGCGAGGAGGCGGCGCAGGGACTCTCGCCCTTGCGCTCCCATGTCGAGCGTCCAGTCGTTGACGTACATGCGGACATAGCGGTCGATGCGGTCGAGGCTTGGGGTGTTCGGACCGCCGCCGCGTGCGACGTTGGCGAGGGCGAAGGGCATGGTGTAGCGCAGTGATTCCTCCCGGTGCGCGAGGGCGTGGTCGATGGAGGCACGCAGGAGGCGGGCGACGCGCGACACGCCGCCCGGGCCCAGACGCGTCTCCAGATCGCGTCGCAGCGCGTTGGCGCCCAGGGGGAGAGGGAGGCCTGTGTTCTCCTTCCACCACGCCCCCACGTCCAGCACCAGGCGCAGGCCGGCTTGCTCAAAGAGCACCTGGCCCTCGTGGATGACGAGCCCGGCGTCGAACTCGCCCTCGGCCACGCGTGGGATGATGCGGTCGAAGGGCACCTCGACACACCGGCGCGGGTCGCGCAGCGCCTCGGGGCCCAGCACGAGCCCCAGCATGAGGAACGCGGTGGTGCGTTTCCCGGGCACGGCGATCGTCAGCGAGGGATCACGCAGCGCGTCGGGGGTCAGGGCGCGGCGTGCGACGACCTTGGGGCCGAACCCGTCGCCGAACGAAGAGCCGCAGGCGGTGAGGGCGTAGCGGTGCTTCACGTCCGGGTAGGCGCGGAACGAGAGCGCGGTGATGTCGAGGTCGCCCGTGCTCGCCGCCCGCTTGTTGAGCAGCTCGAGGTCGGCGGGGAGAGCGGCGAAGTGAAGATCGCCCGTGTCGAGCACGGGCCCGGAGCAGGTCGGTGGACGCCCGACCGCGGACTCGGTGATGCTGGGCGTGGCGAGAGCGGACCGGACCCAGGCGTCGAGCCCGGGGCCCACGTCGAGCTTGCCCGTGATGGGCCACCACATGAAGGCGTCGTCGGGGTCCGGGGAGTGGGCCAGATAGATCAGGGGCATCGTGAACGCTACGCGCCGGGGTGTGAATTGAGTGGGATTGGGGCACAGGTTTGGGTGGAGTTTGGCGAGTTTGGTGAGAGGTTGGCGAAGAAGGGCGTTGACTGTGGACGGGTGCGGAGCTTTGATTCGCCCTTAGCCCCTCGGGATATGGCCCGGTGGGGCGCAACGGATCACACGCCGGGCCGCAGTCGCGGGATCCCGGCCGATCGCGTGTCGGCGGCTCTGGGGGCAAGTCTCCCTCGGGCGAACCGTCACGCACCCCGCGGGGTTTCCCGGCGGGAGACGGAGGATGGACAATGGCTCGGTACACGGGTCCCAAGGTTCGTTTGTCTCGCCGGGTCAACGCCCCGATCGCGGACACCCCCAAGCACACGTCGAAGCGCGACCTCACGTTCCCCGGCATGCACGGGTATCGCGGGCGGCGTCTGCGCGACTACGGCGTGCGCATGAACGAGAAGCAGAAGCTCAAGCTGCACTACGGCGTGCTGGAGCGGCAGTTCCGTCGCTTCATCGACGAGGCGACGCGTCGCCCGGGCAACACGGGCGACATGCTCATGCAGCTGCTGGAGCGGCGTCTGGACAACGCCGTGCGGCGCGCGGGGCTCGCGCGGACGATCTGGGCGGCGCGCCAGATGGTGACGCACGGGAACGTGTTCGTGAACGGGCGCAAGACCGACCGTCCGAGCTTCCTCGTGAAGGTGGGCGATGTGATCACGCTCAAGCCCAAGGCGCAGAAGCTGGCGAAGGAGGCGATGGAGTCCATGGCCGGGTTCGAGGTCCCGGGATGGATCGACCTGAACCCCTCCGAGCTGACGGCGCGCGTGGTGGCGTTGCCGGCGACGGACCAGATCCCCTTCGACGTGAACACGAACCTCATCATCGAGTTCTACCGCTAATGCCGATCGGCGCTGGGGTGCCCCACGGGGCGCCCCGGTGCCGGTGCATGCGCGGCCTGGGGCGCCCATGGTCAAGGCCATCCGGAAGTATCAGAAGTGGATCCTCGTCATCGGCGGCTCGCTGCTGATGGTCACGTTCCTCGTGCAGGGCACGGCGAGCCAGTTCACCAGCAACCCCGAGACGCAGACCGTCGCCCGCTTCCAGGGGAAGAAGGTGTCGGCGCGTGACCTGGCGCTCGCGGAGCACGAGCTCCAGCTCTTCGAGATGGCGTGCCCGGCGATCGTCAACGCCGACATGGGGGTGACCGGGGGGGCGCACTGGTTCCTGCTCTGCCACGAAGCGCAGGAGGCGGGGCTGGTGGGCGACGTGGGCGACGGGGCCGCGGGATTGGGGGAGCTTGCCGAGCGTGAGGTCGTGGTCGAGACGATCGCCCGCTACCGCGAGCTGGCGTCGTATGTTCTGCGGAATCGTGCCCAGCTCCAGCCCCAGATCGACGCCGTCAAGGCACGCCTCGAGAGCTTCCGCAGCGCCCCGACGCTGCGCGATCGCGTCTCGATGACGGCGGAGGACGTGGACCGGGCGTTTGCGCGGCTTCGCGGGGTGACGAGGCTCATGACCTCGCAGATGCTGGGCTCGCGCATGTCCGATCGTCGCGCGGCGGTGTCGGTGAAGCGCAAGCTCGACGGCGCGGTGATGGACGTGGTGGTGCTCCCCGCGCGGCAGATGCTCGCGGGCGTCGCCGAGCCCACGCCCGAGGAGATGAACGCCCACTTCAACACCTACCGCGACGCCCGCACGGAGCTGAGCGAGAACGGGATCGGGTACTTCCTGCCCGCGCGGGCCAAGTTCGAGTGGATGACCCTCGACAAGGGCGCGATCCGCGCCGCCCTCAAGCTCGACCCCGTCGAGGTGAACAAGCACTACCTCCAGAACCGCTCGGCGTTCCCGGGCGAGTTTTCGAGCGAGAAGCCCAAGGTCGAGGAGCAGCTCATGAACGAGCGGCTCGCGAAGATCCTGGGCGAGACACGCCGGGTTATTAAGGCGAGCGTGGACCGCTCCCTGCGCGATTTCGAGCTCGTGGGCGGGACGCGGGTGCTCCCCGGCGATTGGAGCGAGAAGCGTCCGGCGATGGCGGACCTGGCCCGCGAGGTGGTGGACCGCGTGAAGCAGTCGATGGGCGTGGAGATCCCCGTGCCGATCGTCGTGACCAAGGCCGCCAAGTTCCTGACGCCCGCGGAGATCCAGGGGATCCCGGGCGTGGGGAGCGCGGTGGTGCGGCTGGGCACGCTGCGGCTGCCGGTGTCGGAGGCGGTGCTGCTGGTGCCCGAGCTCAAGCCCGAGCGTGAGATCGGCGTGCAGCGTCTCGTGCCGTTTACGGGCGTGCCCGTCGAGGACAACGCCGGGAACGAGTACTACTTCACGGTGCTGGACGCGGTGGGCCCGTCGCCCGCGCAGAACATCGACGAGGTCCGGGAGCGCGTGGTCGAGGACCTCAAGACGCTGCGGGCGTACGACGCTCTGGTGGCCCGGCGTGAAGATCTCTTCGAGCGTGCGGCGACGCAGGGGCTGGAGGCGGCGTCCAAGGAAGGCGTGCCCGGGAAGGCCCCCGAGGTCCGCAAGGGCGTGCAGGTGACGCGGGAGGCCCGCAACCGCGACATGCCCGAGATCGAGAGCCCCGCGTTCGTCGACGCCGCATTCCAGATCGCGCAGTCGCTGGACCCTCTGGTGGCGCTGGGGCCCGAGTCGCTCCGGGCGCGGACGGTGGCGGTGCCCGTGCGGAAGCAGCTCTCGCTGGCGTTGGGGCAGGTGACCTCGCTGACGCCCCTGACGACGGAGGTGATGCGCGGGCTGAGCGATCAGGCCGTGATGTCGCTCGCGCGGGACGAGGTCAAGGACGCGGGCGGGGGCGACGCGGCGGCGAACCCGTACAACTTCAAGGCGCTGAGCGAGCGGTGGGGTTTCGAGTACGTGAATAAGGTCGCGTCCGAGGACGAGGACGCGAAGCCCGCGGCGGCGAAGCCGTAACCCCCAGGGTCGAGGCGGGCGGGCGTTTGGCCGATACTCTTGGCGAGCCATTGGACCCGCCATGAAGATCGAGATCAAGCTCGACATCCAGGCGCAGCCCACCGACGACACGTGCGGGCCGACGTGCCTCTATTCGCTCTACCGCCATTTCGGCGTGGACGATCTCTCGCTGTCCAAGGTGATCCAGGAGATCAAGCGTCTCGACGGGGGGGGCACGCTCGCGGAGATCCTCGCGGTGCACGCGCTCCAGCGCGGGTTTGACGCCACGATCTACACCTACCACATGCAGATGTTCGACCCGACGTGGTTCGCCGACGACGGCGAGATCCACAGCACCGACGACCTCATCGTGCGTCTGGAGAAGCAGCTGGCGTCGCGTCCGGGCGACCGGCGGCTGCGCGCCTCCACGCACGCCTTCGCCGAGTTTCTCTCGCTGGGCGGTCGGCTCAAGCTGCTGGACCTCACCCCGGGGCTCATCGGGCGGTACCTCGAGAGGGGCGTGCCGATCCTCGCGGGGCTGAGCTCGACGTACCTGTACCGCAGCGCCCGCGAGCGTGGGAGCGACCCCGACGACATCACGGGCGAGCCCCAGGGGCACTTCGTGATGATCGTGGGGTACGACTCGGCGCGGCGGGAGGTGCTCATCGCCGACCCGCTCGACCAGAACCCGCCGTTCCACACGGCCAAGTACCGCCTGGACATCTCGCGCCTGGTGAACGCGGTGCTGCTGGGGATCCTGACGTACGACGCGAACCTGCTGGTGATCAGCCCGAAGGCCACGGGCCCGGCGCCGAGCGAGAAGCCGGCGCGTCGGCGGCGCCGGAAGAAGACGGAGGCTCCGCGGTAGCCCATGTCGATCCTCATCGTGCTGGACAACCCCAAGGACTGGCCGCTCAACATCGAGGGTGTCGACGTGGTGTCGGCGCGCCAGTATCTCGTCGACCCGAGCTTCTCGCAGCGCAGCCCCGCGAAGGTGTTCAACCTGTGCAAGAGCTACCGCTACCAGAGCCGGGGGTACTACGTCTCGCTGCTCGCCGCGGCCCGCGGGCACCGCCCGCTCCCCGACATCTCCACGATCCAGGACCTCAAGCTCAGCGAGCTGGTTCGGGTGGCGGGCGAGGAGGTGGACGAGGAGATCCAGGCGGCGCTCAAGGGCGAGGAGGGCGAGCGCTGCGAGTTCAACATCTACTTCGGGCAGTCGCTGGACGACCGCCGAAACCGCCTGGCCCTGGCGCTCTTCAACCAGTTCCCCGCGCCGTTCCTGCGGGCGGAGTTCAAGAAGGAGCGTCCCCGCGCCGACGCGGGCGAGAAGCCGGGCGGACGCCCGCGCCCCACCGACTGGGCGCTCGAGTCCGTGAAGCCGATCTCGGCCAGCGAGATCCCGCCCGAGGACTTCCTGTTCGTGCTGAACTGCGCGACGCATTACTTCAACCGCCCGCACCGGCGGCCGCGCCAGCAGGAATCCCGCTACGACCTCGCGATCCTGGTGGACCCGGACGAGGCGACCCCGCCCTCGGACGCCAAGGCGCTCAAGAAGTTCGCCAAGGCGGGGGAGTCGATGGGCTTCGACGTGGAGATGATCACGAAGGACGACTACGGGCGCCTCGCGGAGTTTGACGCGCTGTTCATCCGCACGACGACCTCGGTGAACCACTACACGTTCCGCTTCGCCAAGCGTGCCCAGGCCGAGGGGCTGGTGGTGATGGACGATCCGGATTCGATCATCAAGTGCGGGAACAAGGTGTACCTGGCGGAGCTGCTGTCGCACAACCGCATGGCCGCCCCGCCGACCCTGATCCTGGACAAGGACAACTGGGAGAGTGCGCCGGCGATCCTGGGGCTGCCCCTCGTGCTCAAGCAGCCCGACAGCTCGTTCTCGCTGGGGGTGATCAAGTGCTCCACGCCCGAGGACTTCAAGGCCCAGACGGACCGGCTCTTCAAGGTCTCGGACCTGCTGATCGCGCAGGCGTACATGCCCAGCGACTTTGACTGGCGGGTGGGCGTGCTCGACCGCGAGCCGCTGTACTGCTGCAAGTATTTCATGGCCCGCGGGCACTGGCAGATCCGCGACAAGTCCAAGCAGGGCGACGACGCCCTGGGCGAGTTCGAGACCTGGCCGCTCTCGGCCTGCCCGCCCGACGTGCTCAAGGGTGCGATCCGCGTGGCGAACCTCGTGGGCGACGGGCTGTACGGCGTGGACATGAAGGAGCTCTCGGGCAAGGCCAACGTTATCGAGATCAACGACAACCCCAACATCGACTCGGGCGTCGAGGACGAGATCCTGGGCGAGGAGCTGTACCTCCGGGTCATGCGCGTGTTCATGAAGCGGCTCGAAAGCCGCGGGAGATAGAACCCCGCCGCGTCTTCGCCCCACCCTCCACCTCACCACCCTCCACCTCACACACACGATGACCCGACACTTCCATCTTTTCGAGCGGTTCGGCGTGGAGCTCGAGTACATGGTCGTCGACCGTGCGACGCTGGGCGTGCGTCCGGTCGTGGACCGCGTCCTCCGGGACCTCCTCACCCTCCCCGGCGCGAGATCGCTCGGCGACGACGGGGTGGAGTGGCCCGACGAGGTCGAGCTCGGGCCCGTCACCATCGGCAACGAGCTTGCGCTGCACGTGCTCGAGCTCAAGACCTCCGAGCCGGCGCGTTCGCTCGCCGGCCTCGACGAGACGTTCGCCGCGGCGGCCTCGAAGGTCAACGCGCTCCTCGCCCGCGACGGCGCGATGCTCCTCCCCACGGGGATGCACCCCACGATGGACCCCCACCGCGAGATGAAGCTCTGGCCCCACGACCGCTCGCCCATCTACGAGGCGTTCCACCGCATCTTCGACTGCACGGGGCACGGCTGGGCGAACCTCCAGGCGGCGCACCTGAACCTGCCCTTCGCCGACGACGCGGACGAGCGGAGCGAGTTCGCGCAGCTCCACGCCGCGGTCCGCGTCCTGCTCCCGATCCTCCCGGCGCTCTCCGCCTCGTCGCCCGTGAAGGACGGTGTGCTCACGGGGCTCCTCGACAACCGTCTCGACGTGTACCGGGGCAACAGCGCCCGCGTCCCGATCACCGCGGGGAGGGTGATCCCCGAGGCGGTGTTCACGCGTGGCGACTATGACCGCGAGATCTTCCAGAAGATCTACAAGGCCTTCGAGCCCCTCGACCCCCAGGGCGTCCTGCGTCACGAGTGGTGCAACTCTCGCGGGGCGATCGCGCGGTTCTCGCGGCACACCATCGAGATCCGGGTGCTCGACGTGCAGGAGTGCCCGCGCGCCGACGCCGCGATCCTCGCGGGAATCACGGCGGTCCTCCGCGGGATCATCGCGGGCGGCATCGGCAACGCCGCACGTCTCCGCGCTTGGCACGTCGAGCCCCTCTACGAGACTCTGCTCGGGGTGATCCGCGCAGGGGATCTGGCGGTGATCGACAACGCAGAGTACCTCGCGACCCTGGGGCTCACGCGCACGACGCGCTGCACCGCGGGCGAGGTCTGGCAGCATCTGCTTGAATCGGCGTCGCACCACGACGCGGACGACTCGCTGCGCGGGTCGATGCACGAGCTGGGGACGATCCTGCGCGAGGGGTGCCTCGCCCGCCGGCTGGTGCGCCGATTGGGCAAGAACCCGGCGCGCGAGCGGGTCCACGAGGTCTACCGCGAGGTCGGGGAGTGCCTGGCGCAGAACCGATTGTTCCACGCAAACTGAGCGTGGGAGTTACCCCGCGGTCTGCATCTGCTTGATGAACGCGTTGGACTCGGCGATGGACGCCTCCATCTCGCGGATCAGGTCGCTCACGTTGCTCTGGATCTGGTTCGCGGTGCCCTGGAGCCCGGCGATGGCCTGCGCGTTGAGCATGTGCTTGAGCGACAGCACCTGGTCGTTGAACGCGCTCAGCACGGGGTCCATCTTCGCCTCGGCCTGTTTCATCGACTGGTACAGCCGGTCGTACTGACGCTGGCTGTCGGCGAGCTGGCGCTCGCTGTTGCGCCGCAGCTCCGGGCTGCTGTACTGGGCCAGCTCGGCGCTCCACTCCTTGAAGAGCGCGGTCGCGACGCGGTCCACGTCCTTGATGCGGGCGCGCACGTCGTCGGCCTGGGACTTGCACCGCTCGTTCTCCTTCTGGAACTTGCGGTACTTGGCCTCGAGATCGCCCCCGGACTGGTTGGTGATCGAGAGAAACTCGTCGAGGGCCGAGGCGAACTGCTGCTTGGCCTCCTGCTGCTCGTCCCGTGCGTCCTCGACGCGGGCAACGAGCTGCTCGCGCTTCTGGATGCCGAACACTTTTTCCTTCATGGCGATCTTCGCCGAGGCGCACCCGCCGCCGCTCACGAGGAACGTCAGCGAGATCAGCAGACCCGACGCGAAGACCGAAATCGTCCGGATGCTCATGAGGGCTCCTTGCGCCCGAGCGACGAGCGCGGGAGGAGCGTATCGCGCGCGGGCCGCGCCGTCGAGGGCGCCCCTTCGAGCGTTGGGCGGGTTAGATCGTGACGGAATAGAGCGCGTCGCCGTCCGCCGCGGTCGTGTACCAGCGGTCCTCGCGCAGCTCCTCGGGGGTGCAGCGCCGGTTCGCCTGGTAGGGGTTGACCGCCATGGCGTAGGTGTCGTCTTCCCGCTCGGCGAACCCCAGCCCGCGGACGATCTCGTGCTGCGAGAGCCGCAGCCCGGTGATCGTGACCGCGTCGATGGGGCGATCGGCGAGGCGGTGGATGAGCTCGACGAGCAAGGGGCGGGCCGCCTCGGGCGCGTCGGGGTCGGTCATGAGGTCCTGCACCTCGCCGTAGACCACGCAGGGGCGGCTCATCCAGTCGGTCTCGGCGCGCCACGTGCCCACGGCGATCCCGATGAGCTTCCCGTGGCGGTACTTCGCGAGCCGGACCGTCCGCTGCGTCGGGCAGTCGACGTAGCGCCAGTTCATGTACGCGGCGTCCTTCTCGATGCAGTTGATGGTGGGCGGCGCGAAGCGGCGCCACAGCGTCTCGTACCGGGCGTCGAACCGGTCGAGGTCGCGGATGTCGGCGTGGACCGGCGCGGGCAGGCTCGCCGAGGGCGTGCGCGGGCCGGCGATCGACTCGGGCAGCCACCGCGCGACCCCGGGCGAGATCATGGGCGCCGCCCACGATGGAAAACGACGCCGCGCTGCCCGGCAGCGAGCGCCCTGATCCGAGAGCGGGAGCGTGAAGCGCCGGCGGGTGATCGCCACGGGCTCCACCCCACCCAGGGCGAGAATCTTGCGGACCGAAGGGTGCATCCCCGCCGCCAACGCGGGCGCCGCCAACGCCAGACGACGGGCCAGCGTGAACCCCATCATCCGGGCTTCCTCGTCGGCGACGAGCGCCGAGCCCAGCAGCGAGATCGTCACCCTCCCGTTCATCCGCAGCGGGACCGGCAGAGCGCTGATGTGCGCCATCACCTCGCCCGTGGCCTGCGAGATCCCCACGAGAATGAACGGCTTCCTCTGCGCAACGTACGGGTTCTGCTCGAACTGCCACGCCCAGCGGCGCAGCAGCGACTCCTCACTCCAGCGCCCGAAGTAGCGACGCCACAGGCGGAGCAGGCTCTCTCGGTGTTGCGGTTCGTACTCGACGATCATCGGGTCGTGACGGACGGATCGGGTTCGCACGCTCGTGGCGCCGTCCGCGCGGAGCGGCGTCGAGAGCTCGGGGTTGGTGCCGGCGGCGCTCATGCGATATCGGGCGGGAGCCCCCTCCACCACCCAACATCGGCCCGATCGAAAACGCGGTTGATCCCCCCGCCTTGCAATCCCTGCGCGAGCGCCACCGCGGCTCAGACCCGGGGCGGGGCGCGCCGATACAGTCCCGCCGGAGTCCCCGGGGCTAGGCCCGATAAGAAAGAGGTCGACATGAAAGGCGTCATTCTCGCGGGCGGGCTGGGCACACGCCTCCGCCCCCTCACCCTCGTCACCAACAAGCACCTGCTCCCGGTCTACGACCGGCCCATGATCTACTACCCCATCCAGTGCCTGCTCAACGCAGGAATCAAGGACATCATCATCGTGACCGGAGGCGAGCACGCCGGGGACTTCCTGAAGCTCCTCCGCAACGGCAAGCAGCTCGGCATCCGCCATCTCGAGTACGCCTATCAGGAGGGGGAGGGCGGGATCGCCGACGCGCTCAAGCTCGCCGAGGAGTTCTCCGACGGCGGGAAGATCTGCGTCATCCTGGGCGACAACATCATCCAGCACAACATCCGCAAAGCCTCGGGCGAGTTCTTCACCCAGGCCAGCGGCGCCAAGCTCCTGCTCAAGGAGGTCCCGGACCCGCAGCGCTTCGGCGTGGTGCGGTTCGACGGGCAGGGCGCCAAGCGGCGGATCACCGAGATCATCGAGAAGCCCAAGGACCCGCCCAGCAACTTCGCGGTGACGGGGATCTACTTCTACGATCACGACGTCTTCGATTTCTGCCGCGGGCTCGTCCCCTCGGGGCGCGGCGAGCTCGAGATCACCGACGTGAACAACGCGTACCTCAAGCGCGGCGACCTTACCTACGAGATGCTCGACGGGTGGTGGACCGACGCGGGGACCATCGAGAGCCTCTACCGCGCCGCGACGCTCGCGGCGGACGGCGGGGCGAATATCCTCGACGGAAAGCCCGCCGCCGCGCCCGAGTCGGCGCCCAAGAACGCGCCCAAGCCGGCCAAGGCGAAGGCGTAAGAACGCCCCGGCGGATGGGCGGAATGCCCGCATGGCCCGCGGGCCGGCCTACTTCGAGGCGTTCACGATCAGGGCGATAACCGCGATCGCCGCGAGAATGCCGATCACGAGCAGCGTGATCTTCCCGGCGCTGTACGGGCGTTCGCCCGAGATCTTCCCGGTGCGCGCGTTCACGAGGAACTGGTAGACCTTCCCGCGGTAGCGGTACGCCGACACCCAGATCGGGAGCAGCACGTGCTTGAACGTGACCGCGTCGTAGTGGGGCGTCATGGTCGCGATCCGCTGCTCGTCGCCCCCGATGTCGTGCGCGATCGTGGACCGGATCTCCTGCTCCATCACCCGCTGCGCCGACGCGAACCCCGACGCCAGGTCCACCGTGTAGCTCTCGGCCCGGAAGCCCGTGAGGTAGTCGTCGCTGTACTTCACCACGCCCGCGAGATCCCAATCCCCCAGATCGCGCAGGCGCTCCGCCGGGATCGACCCCGACCCCGCGACCAGCACGTCGTCGAACGAGTCGTGGACCGTCCCCGAGACCCAGCTCCAGCGGATCTTGCGGACCTGCTGCATCTGCGTCCGCGGCTTCCCCGCGACCATCACCGTGACCGGCACCGAGACGTAGTACGCGTCCCCGCGCTGGCCCGTGTAGGGCGTCGTCGACTTCGCGTCGTAGGTCCAGTACGGGAGGTACACCCCAGCGAGCGCCGAGCCCGAACCCACGGCCCCTTCGACGCTGGCGTACTTCTTGAGATCGCGCGGCGCGAACCACAGCGAGCCCAGCCACCCCTCGAACAGCGCTCGGGCCTTGGCCCGGTCGATCCCGAAGGGGAGCACGGCGTGCGGCTTGACGAGCTTCTGCGAGCTTCCCGTGGCGACCACGTGACTCCCGCAGAACGGGCACGCCGAGCTGGTGACGTTCGCGGGCAGCTCCGTCGTCGCCCCGCACGAGTCGCACCGCGTGGTGATGCGGTCCATCGACTCCTGCGTCTCTTGCAGGCGCGCGAGCATCGACCCGAAGTCCTGCTCCTCGACCGGCGGAGCTTCGGGAATCGCGTTCTCCCCGCCGCAGTACGGGCAGGTCAGCGCGTGCGTGCCGGGCTTGAACTCGAGCTCGGCCCCGCACGCCGTGCAGGGATAGGTTGAGACGTTCGGTGCCGTCATGGCAGAGCGTGCGGCGGCGGATCAGGACTTGGGCAGCGGCGGCGGGATGGCCCCGAACTGCGACGACAGGTCCGCCACGCTCGACGCCGGGGCCCACTGCGCCATCCCCTGCTTCCACACGAGCGTGTCGCGGCGGATCTCCCCGCCCTGGATCTTGCGGGCGATCGACGCGGCATCGAAGGGACCGGTCTGCTGGTTGTTCACCGCGACGAAGAACGCCGCCCCACCGGGGATCGGCGGCGGCGCCCCACCCCCACCAACCCCACCACCACCTGCGACACCAGCCGCTCCACCTCCCAGCCCCTGGCCCATCGCCTGGCCCATCTGCTGGGCCATCGCGAAGCCGGCGCCCATGCCCATCCCGGCCCCGGCCATCCCGCTGGGGTTCTTCGCCGCGTCGCGCATCGCCTCCGCCGCCTGGAACTGCGTGTACGCGTTGAGGTTCCCGATGACGCCCATCTTCGTCCGCGTGTCCAGCGCCTGCTCGACCTCGGGCGGGAGGGAGATGTTCTCGACAAGCAGCGTCGGCACGGTGATGCCGTAGGTCTTGAACGTCGGCTCGA
>CAZTJZ010000018.1:0-12333 GCA_964614075.1 uncultured Phycisphaeraceae bacterium | reverse complement strand
CCTGCTTGCCCAGGAAGGTGCCCAGCTCGGTCTGGTTGGCCGCCAGATCGAGCGCGGGGATCTTCGCCTCACCCAGCGCGTCGGCGAACCGCGTCACGATGAGGTTGCGCAGCTGCTCCTGGATCCCTTCGATGGTGAATCGACCGCTCGTCCCGACGATCTCCTTGATGAGCAGCCCGGGGTCCTCGACCTTGATCGCGTACGTCCCGAAGGCCCGCAGGCGCACCGGGCCGAACTCCGCGTCGCGGAGCAAGATGGGGTTCATGGTCCCCCACTTGAGATCGGTGAACTGGCGGGTGTTTACGAAGTACACCTCGGCCTTGAAGGGCGAGTTGAACCCGTACTTCCAGCCCTTGAGCGTCGCCAGGATCGGGAGGTTCTTGGTCTCGAGCGTGTACGTGCCCGGGCCGAACACGTCCGCGACGGCGCCCTCGTTCACGAAGACCGCCGACTGGCCCTCGCGGACCACGAGCTTCGCCCCGGTCTTGATCTCGTTCTGGTGCCGCTCGAACCGGTACACCAGCGTGTTCTGCGAGGAATCGAGCCACTCGACGATGTCGATCAGCTCGCCGGCCAGTTTCTTCCAGATGTCCATGCGACCTCCACTTCCCCTGGGGGGGAAACCCCACGCTCCGGGCGAAGGAACGCCCTCGCCCCACCACTCACTCGGAGTGTATCGCGCCCGGTTTCGGGGGGTGGCGGGCGCGGGGCCCGATCACTCCTCGTCGTCGGGCAGTGTCGAACCCGCGTCGTCTTCGCCGCCCGCGTCGGGCTCCAGATCCACCGCCTCGGAGCCCTCGTCGCTCAGGAGCTCCTTCCCGAACTCGGCCAAGAGTTCCTCGTCCGACACGGCGATCGCCTCCTCGAGCTGCTTCTGACGCTCGCGGGCCCGCGGGTCGATTCCCTTGGTGCCGCGGGAGACGCGCACCGCGCCCTCGTCGGCCCCGGGCAGGTCGTCCTCACGCTGGCGGCGCGCCCGGACCACGAGGCGCAGCGGGACCTCGGTGAACGGCAGCTGCTCGCGGAAGCGGTTCGAGAGAAACCGCAGGTAGTTGGGGCGGAACAGCTCGGGGTAGTTCACGACCATGGTGATCGTGGGCGGGGCGATCCCCGTCTGCGCCACGTAATACACCTTCGCGTGCGTGCCCTTGGTGTCGGTCGGCGCCTGCGTTTCCATGATCGCCCGGACCATGCGGTTGAGCTTGCCCGTCGTCACCCGCTCCTCGCTCTGCTGCTTCATCTCAAAGGCCAGCGCAATAGTCTTCCTGAGGTTCCGCCCCGTCGACCCCTGCACGAACGAGATCGGCGCGTACCACAGCCCCTTGAGCTCCTTGCGGATGTACTCCTCGTACCGCTCGGGCGTCACGGGGCGCCCGCGGTCGTCGCTCCTGCCCTCGGCCACGTCCCACTTGTTCACCACGATGATCACAGGCTTGAACGTCCTCTGCACGAGCTGCGCCAGCCGCTCGTCCACCTGGCTGATCCGCTCCCCCGCGTCCAGCAAGAGCAGCACCACGTCCGCCCGCTCCACCGCCCGCTCCATCCGGTCCAGGGCGTAGTGCTCGATGGCGTTCTGAAAGGAGCGCTTGCGCCGAAGACCCGCCGTGTCGATCGCCACCAGGCTCTTCCCGTCCATCTCGAACCGGATGTCGACCGCGTCGCGCGTGGTCCCGGCGATCTCGGAGACGATCATCCTGGGCTCGCCCGCGAGCGTGTTCACCAGCGTGCTCTTGCCCGCGTTGCGCTTGCCCACGATGGCGAGCATGAGATCGGCGCGGGGGCCGGTGTCCTGCTCCGTCGCCTCGGGGAGCAGCTCGTACAGCGCGTTCAAGAAGTCACGCCGGAAATAGTTCGACTTCGACGAGCACATCAGGGGCTCTCCGAATCCGAACGCCGACAGCTCGTACGCGTGCGCCTCCCACTTGGGCCCGTCGACCTTGGTCGCCACCACGCGGATGGGCGGTGGCCGACGCCCCGCCTTCCCCTGGATCCCCGCCCGCTTGGCGAAGCCGCCCTCGCGGAGCAATCTCGCGATTGTCTCGTCCTGGGGCGTGATCCCCTGCTGGCAGTCCACCGTGAACAGCACCAGGTCCGCGTCCCCCACCGCCCGCGCGATCTGCCCTTCGATGTCCCCCGTCAGGCTCGCCAGGTCCTTTCCCACCTCGTCGAACCGCTCCCCCTCGGCGGTGTACACGCCGAATCCCCCGGTGTCCACGAACTCCACGGACTTGCTGGGCCCGCGGTTGTCGGGGTGGGGCAGGTCGACGAT
This sequence comes from uncultured Phycisphaeraceae bacterium, assembly GCA_964614075.1. Taxonomy (GTDB): domain Bacteria; phylum Planctomycetota; class Phycisphaerae; order Phycisphaerales; family UBA1924. The sequence continues at coordinate 10,064 of CAZTJZ010000018.1, read as the reverse complement.
GGCCGTCACGCGGTCGCGCGTCACCCCGGGCGTGGGGTCGACGATCGACACCTTGGCCGCGGCGATCATGTTGAGCAGCGAACTCTTCCCGGCGTTGGGACGACCGACGATGGCGATGCGGGGCAACGGCATGAGCCGAGATTCTAGGAATCCCGCGTCGAAGCAACCGTCCGCGCCCGGAATTCGTTCCCCGCCGCAGAAGACCTCAAGATCGCGACAAACCAAACGTGTGCCGAACTTGACACGGCGGGATAGGCTTGCTTCCCTCTACCTTTACACCCAAAGGGGTCCATGGCCAAGAAATCAGCACCCAAAGCCAGCAAGCCCAAGGCAGCCGCGTCCACCGCCGCCCCTGCCCCCGCTTCAGCCGCCGCGACCCCGGCCTCCGCGAAGGGGCGTGGCGGTCGAGCGGGCCGACGGGGGCCCATCCGGGGCACGGGCTACACGCCCGGGGCGGCGAACGGCAAGAACCTGGTCATCGTCGAGTCTCCCAGCAAGGCCAAGACGATCAACAAGTACCTCGGGAAGGACTACGTGGTGCTGGCCTCGGTGGGGCATGTGCGCGATCTGCCCAGCCGCAACCCCAAGGGCGTGAAGAGCCCGGTGCCCGGCGTGGACCTCGACAAGAACTTCGCGCCGACGTACGTCGTCTCGGAGGACAAGGAAAAGGTGATCGCGGACCTGAAGCGCGCCGCCAAGGACGCGCAGTCGGGCGGCGGCACGGTCTGGTTCGCGACCGACTTGGACCGCGAGGGCGAGGCGATCGCGTGGCATCTCGCGCAGGAGCTGGGGATCACGAGCAAGCACGCCAAGCGCGTGATCTTCCCGGCGATCACCAAATCGGAGATCGAGAAGGCGTTCCAGCACCCGCACCCCATCGACGAAGACCGGGTGAACGCGCAGCAGGCACGCCGGATCCTGGACCGCATCGTGGGCTATCAGGTCTCGCCGCTCTTGTGGAAGAAGGTCGCACGCGGGCTCTCCGCGGGGCGCGTGCAGAGCGTGGCGGTGCGCCTGGTGGTCGAGCGTGAGCGGGAGATCCGAGCGTTCGTGCCCGACGAGTATTGGACGATCTCCGCGTGCTTCACGCCCGAGATCGCCCGCGCCACGGGCCTGGCCGAGCAGTTCGGGAAGATGCTCGCGACGCGCGACGAGAAGAACAACCCCCCGACGCAGAAGGCCCAGAACGCGTGGCTGGCCGAGCACGCGGGGTTCCGGGCCGAGCTGGTCGAGGTCGCGGGCGAGAAGTTCGATCCCCGGATCCCGGTCGCGGAGCTCCTGGGCGCGGCGGAGATCGACCCGCCCGAGAAGATCAAGCAGCGTCTGGAGCAGGCGGCGAAGGTGTTCGCGCAGCGCGAGAAGCAGGACCTCTCGCCCAAGGTCTCGCGGGTGGCGGAGCTGGCGGGGCTGGTCGCGGTGAAGACGGGCGTGCGCGAGAACCCCGAGGGTCGCGGGCCGGCGCGGTGGGCGCGGACGATCGCGGGGCAGGTGGATCCGGGCGTCAAGTACGCGATCGAGTCGATCGAGACCAAGAGGACCACGTCGCGCCCCCCGCCGCCGTTCATCACGAGCACGCTCCAGCAGGCGGGCAGCAGTCGCCTGGGCTTCGGCGCGCAGCGGACGATGCGCACGGCCCAGCAGCTCTACGAGGGCGTGGACATCCCGGGCGAGGGGCCCGTGGGGCTCATCACGTACATGCGTACCGACAGCACGCACCTCTCGGGCGACGCGCTCGACATGGCGCGCGCCTACATCACGCGCACGTTCGGCAAGTCGTACCTCCCCGAGAAGCCCAGCGTCTACACGAGCAGCAACAAGGACGCGCAGGAGGCCCACGAGGCCATCCGCCCGACCAACGTCGAGCTCACGCCCTCGCGCGTCCGCAGCGCCCTCAACCCCGACCAGCTCCGCCTGTACACCATCATCTGGGAGCGGTTCGTCGCCTGCCAGATGGTCGCGGCGCAGTGGGACGCCACGTCCATCTCCATCCGGGGCGGGAGAGACGCGAAGGCCACCTGCCTCTTCCGCGCCACCGGGCGTGCCCTCGCCTTCGACGGGTTCTACAAGGTCTCGGGCGTGCCCACCGCCGCCGACGAGCAGACGCTCCCGCGCCTGAGCGAGAAGCAGCCCCTCGCGCCCTTCGGCGTGGACGTGCAGCAGCGCTTCGGCGCCCCGCCCGCGCGCTACAACGAGGCCTCGCTCATCAAGACCCTCGAGGCCGAGGGGATCGGCCGACCCTCGACCTACGCCTCGATCATCCAGACGATCCAGGACCGCAAGTACGTCGAGCCTCAGGAGCGCCGGTTCTACGCGACGGACCTGGGCGAGGTGGTGACGGACAAGCTCGTCGAGGCCTTCCCGAACATCATGGACGTGGGGTACACCCGCGAGATGGAGACGCAGCTCGACAAGGTCGAGGAGGACCACCTCGACTGGATCGACATGCTGCGAAAGTTCTACACGCCCTTCAAGAAGAGTCTCGCCGAGGCGGAGACCACGCTCACGCACGCCAAGGCGCAGACCACCCCGGCCCCGCCCGAGTACAAGTGCCCCACCTGCGGGAGCGGTTTGGTCTACCGCTTCGGGAAGAACGGGCGGTTCCTCTCCTGCGCCACCTACCCCGAGTGCAACTACGCGAGCCCGGTGGACCGCGAAGGCCGCCCGCGTCCGGCGGCGGAGACCGTCGACGTCGCCTGCCCCAAGTGCCAGAGCGCGATGACCAAGCGCGTCGGACGATTCGGGGCGTTCCTGGGCTGCTCACGCTACGGCGACAAGGCCAGCCCCTGCGACGGGATCCTGAACCTCGACAAAAAGGGACGCGTCGTCGCGCCCAGCCCGCCGCCCTACGTCACCGATCTCCCCTGCCCCACGTGCCAGAGCCCGATGAACCTGCGTCGCGGGCTGCGCGGGCCGTGGCTGGGGTGCTCGCGCTTCCCCAAGTGCCGCGGACGCGGGAAATGGAACGACGTGCCCGAGGAGAAGCGCGGCGAGCTCGAAGCGCAGATGGAAAAGCACGAGAAGCAGCACCCGGCGTTGGTCATCCGCACCATGGCGGGCAAGGCGCTCACCGACGCGCACGGAAAACCGCTCGCCGACGCCAAGCCCGTGGGCGTGGAGCCCGAGGGCGAGGGCGGGACGCTCGAGGCCGTCGCGGACGAGGTCGGGGTGTAAGGACAACACCGGACGGCGGTTGCACGCCCGACGGGCGTGTGGTATCGTGCCATTCCCACGGGCCACGCCCGGGCGAGGAGATGACCGCATGTCCACCGTGCCGCCGGCGTTTCCTCAGGGTGACCACACCGCCGATGCATCCCGCACCGAGGTCGGGAAGGGGCTCGCGATCACCTCGGTGATCTGCGGCGCCATCGGGGTCCTCATCTCGCCGCTCGGGCTGGTCGCCCTGATCCTGGGCATCATCGCCATCGTGAAGATCTCCAAGCCCGGGCACCGGGGCCCGCGCGGGCTGGCGATCACGGGGACCGTCCTGGGCGGGATCGGCCTGCTCCTGGGATGCCTGCTGATGCCCGCCATCTTGCTCCCCGCCCTGGGCAAAGCACGACAATCAGCCCGCCAGCTCAAGAGCGGCACACAGATGAAGGCGATCGTGACGAGCATGCACGCGTATGCCGCGACGAACAAGGACTGGTTCCCGCCCAAGGGCTCGGACTGGCGGACTCTGATTACGCAGAACGGCGCGGTGACACAGGGCATGCTCGAATCGCCCTTCGCCGAGGAGGGGCAGGAATCGTACTTCTACGTCGCGCCGGGCAGACTGTCCGAGGTTCGCGACCCCCAGAACACCATCGTGCTGGTCGAGAACCCCGAGTTCTACCGCGGACGCGGCGGGAACGTCGCCATGGCCGACGGCTCCATCACCAAGCTCGAGGGCGAGCATTTCTGGTCCCGCGTCGAGGCGTTGGAGTTCGAGGGGGGTAAGCGTCTGCGCCGCGGGCCGTAGACCAGAGGGTCAGATCTCCTCGCCTTTCGCTCAGTCCTCCTCGAGCGTTTTCTTGCGTCGCAGCACGTGGTGGTAGTGCTGGGCGAAGCGGTGCGCCTCGTCCCGCACGGCCTGGCACAGCCTCAGCCCCGGGTTCTCACGCCCCAGCCGGATCGGCTCGCCGCGTTTCTGCACGTAGATCAGCTCTTCCTTTTTCGCGAGCGAGATCACCATCGGCGGGCGGGTGTCCAGCGTCTCGAACGCCTCGATCGCCGCGTGGAGCTGGCCCAGCCCCCCGTCGATCAGGATGATCTCGGGGTAGAGCTCCTGCCCCGTGCCGGCCTCGCGGTAGCGTCGTCTCACGACCTCGCGGATGCTCGCGTAGTCGTCGTTGGCCCCGCGCTCGTTCTCGACCGACCGGATGCGGTACCGGCGATACTCGCTCCTTAAGGGGCGGCCGTCGACGAAGCAGACCTTGCTCCCGACCGTCTCGCCGCCCTGGAGGTGCGCGATGTCGATCCCCTCGATGCAGCGGATCGGGGCCTCGAGCCCGAGCGTCTTCTGGAGGCTCTGCAGCGCCTTCCCGGGCTCGATGATGTAGCTCTCGCTCTCGGGCTGCCAGTTCTCCTGCGTGCTCGCACGCTCGTCGAGCTTCTCGATCGCCCGGATCTGGTCGCGGAGCACCGCGGCCCGCTCGAATCGCATCGCCCGGGATGCCTCGTCCATCTCCTCGCGCATCTCGCGGAGCAGCACGCCGCGCTTCGTCCCCAGGAACCGCGTGAACGCGTCGATGTCCTGGCGATACTCGTCCTTCTGGATCTTCGCCGCGCACGGGGCGGTGCACTGCCCGATGCTGTGCAGAATGCACGGGCGGAAGTGGCGGTTCCGGGGGTCGTCCTCGGCGATCTCCAGCTCGCACGTGCGGAACCGGAACACCCGCTGCAGCACCTGCACCGCCTCGCGCAGCGCCCCCGCGCTCACGAAGGGACCGAACACCTTCGCCCCCCGCAGCCCCGGCGCCTGGGGGTCGCGGGTCACGAGCACACGCGGGAACTCCTCGCGCGTGGTGACCGCGAGGTAGGGGAACGTCTTGTCGTCCACCAGGCGGGAGTTGAACCGGGGCTTCACGTCCTTGATGAGGCGGTTCTCGGTGAGCAGCGCCTCCCACTCGCTCTCGCAGATCAGCACCTCGAAGTCGTGGACGAGCCCGAGCATGCGCTGCTTGAACGCGCCCAGGTCCGCCGAGGGCACGAAGTAGCTCGACACCCGGTCGGGCAGCCGAAGCGCCTTCCCGACATAGAGCACGACGCCGGCGTGATCCTTGAGCAGGTACACCCCGGGCGAGGCGGGGAGCGCCCGGGCCGCACGCAGCAGCCGCTCCAGCCGCGCCGCGTCGGGCTCGCTCCCCCACGCGGGAAGCTCCTTCGCCTCGTTGTGCCCGTCGTCGCTCACGCCCCATTGTTCGCCCGCCGACCGCACCCACGCCAGGGGCAGCGCCCGACCGGGGGCGAAGCCCCACGGCGCCCCGCGGCGTCGGCGTTCTACGCTGACCCCATGCCCATCGAGCTCACCGCCTACCGCGTCAGCACGATCGACAACTGGACCCTCACCCCCGCCCCGCCGCGGCGGGACTGGATGGACCAGACACGCGAGAAGTTCGCGTACCGCTGCCTGCCCCTGGTCATGGCCAACCACGCCGGGTGGATCATCACCTCGCCCCTGAGCTTCATGGCGACGTGGGACGGCGGCAAGCACGCCGAGGGCTTGAAACTCCGGTTCCCTGACGGGGAAGGACGCAACGCCCGCCAGATCAACTCGCACTTCGGCGAGGGCGTGCTCACCTTCTCGCTCCCCTGGCTCTTCCGGACCAGCCCGGGGTACGGGTTGTGGGTGCGGGGCCCGAGCAACTCGTACAAGGACGGCGCCACGCCCCTCGACGGGATCGTCGAGACCGACTGGGCGCCCTACACCTTCACCATGAACTGGCGGATCACCAAGAAGAACCAGGGCGTGTTCTTCCAGAAGGGCGAGGCGATCGCCATGCTGATCCCCATCCCCCTGGGGATGCTCGAGGACGTGACGCCCACCCTGCGGGAGATCGGCGAGGACGAGCGGCTCCGCGCGGACTTCGAGGCGTTCAAGACGGGACGCAGCGGGGCGCTCGACAAGCTCAAGGCCACGAGCGAGGCGGTGTGGCAGATGGACTACATGCGGGGCAAGGGCCCCGACGGCACGCCGGCGCACGAGCACCGCAGGGCGTTCCACCTGCGTGAGTTCTCGCGGGCGTGAGTTCTCGCGGGGAGCGTCCTAGCGCCGAAAAATGCTAGATCTCACGCGCCCGGATCGAGCCCAACCACGCCGAGTAGAGCGAGAAACCCTGGGGACCGCGCCAGTCGGACTGGGCGGCGAAGTCCGCCGTGAACTCGGCGAGGTAGTGCGCGTGCTCGAAGTCACGGTCCACGGGCGCGTGGGAGAGGCTCGAGAGCAGGCCCGCGAGCTGGTCCATGTTCTCCCGGGCCGAGCCCGCCTTGGCGGGAAGGCACTCGAACCCGAACCGCGAGTCGAGGACGCGCAGGTGCTCGGTATCGCGCAGGTGGATGTCGAGGACCTCGTGGACCTCGAGCGAGCCGCGCCGCGCCGGGCCCTGGTCCCAGTCACGTGCGCCCAGCGTGCCCTGGAGCTGGTGGAGGGCCTGCACCCCGAAATCCCCGTCGCGCTTGGTCTTGCCCGAACGCACATGCCCGCGGACGAGGAGCATGATCTCGCGCGCGGCGACCGTCCGCGGCTCGCCGCGCCACGGCGTGATCACGCACCCGTCGTCGGTGATCTCGATGGTCTGCACGAGGGGCGGCTCAAGGCGCGGACGCAGCTCCGACGCCATGATCCCGCGCACGGCGCACCCCCACTCCGCGAACTGTCGCTCGACGGGCTCGGCCTTCTCGGGCGGGAGGCGCGTGAAGATCGCCGGGACGCGACGCTTGGCCAACTCCCGGGCGCGGAAGCGGTCCACGCCCAGCGCCCGCTCGAGCGCGTCAACTCGCCGAGCCTCGTCGAAGCTCGGCGGCCAGGCCATGACGGCGAAGTAGACCCGCTCGGACATCAACGGAGTCGTAGGTGGGCTTGCCGACGAACGCGCTGAAGCGGGTTCCACAGGCCCCCGCGGCGCATGGAGCCACTTCAGGGATTTGAACCCTGGACCTATGCTTTACGAAAGCATCGCTCTACCGCTGAGCTAAAGTGGCAAATCGGACTTTGTTTGGGTCGACGGCACGAAGAACCCGCCCGACCCGGGCCACAAGTATCGGCGGGCAAAGGGCGAATGTCCACCCGGCGCGGGCGGAGACTGGCCGTATCGAGCTACCCGGTCCTAGCGACGAGGGCGACAGGACGCCAGCCCCACGCCCGCCAGTAACGCCAACCCGACCCCGGGCGACGGCACCGGCATCAGTACCAGGTCATTGGGCTGGGCCAGCGTCGTGTCGATCGTGGACAGGAGCGTCCCCGAGGCGGAGTACTTGTACAGGCGTCCGTCGTTCCAGCTCGTCACGATGACGTTCCCGTCGGGGAGGTTGAGCTGCCCGACCGGGCCGTTGAGCACACCCACGCCCAGGTTCGCGATGCCGGCGTTGGTCGCGAGATCGTACTGCACGATGCGGCTGTTGCCGTAGTCGCTGATGAACAAGTCGCCGTCGGCGACGCGGATGTAGAGCGGGCGGTTGTAGGTTCCCGAGAGCGTGCCGAGGCGTACGCCGTTGCTCGCGCGGAAGCGGTGCACGCGGTTGTCGCCGAAGCCCGACACGTACATCTCGGTGCCCAGCCAGGCGATCCCCGCGGGGTAGGCCATGCCGCCGCCGGACGCGAAGACGCCCATCGAGGCGCCGGTCGTGCCGTTGAACCGGAGGACCTGGTTGGAGTTGCTGCTGCAGACGTAGAGATTGCCGTCGGGCCCGAAGGCGCAGTACCCCGCGCGGTTGATCCCGGTGGCGGCGAAGACATCGATGAACGCGCCGGTGACCCCGTTGTACCGGAGGATCTGGTTGGACTCGGCGCTGGAGACGTAGAGGTTCCCGTCGGGCCCGTAGGCCAAACCGTCGGGAGTCTGGAGCCCGCCCGACCCCGCGGGGACAAACACACCCCGTGACTGACCCGTGACGCTGTCGTAGCGATGGACCGCACGGGTAGACCAACTTCCAACGAGGAAGTCCTGGGCCAGGGCCTGCGCGGCGAACATCACGACCGCCACGATCATCCCGACGACATGAGCCAGACGCATACGCAACTCCTGTGGACGCGGACAACCCCCCGAGCCACTACATAGTACGAATCGTACCATATCACGCTGAGGGCCGCCAGCCCTCTTTTCTGCGTTCATGAACGCCGCCCCAGCGACGAACGTACCGCAAAATCACCCTCGTGATCTATCAGTTCCTTGCGAGAAAACCGGGGTCGTCGCCGAGTTTGCGGACCGCGGCGTGGGGCGGGAGCCCGAAGTGCCTCCGGAACGACGCCGTGTAGTGCGACTGGCTCGAGTACCCCATCTCCACCGCCAGGCGTGACAGCGTCACCCCGCCGTCCATGAGCCGCCCCACCGAGTCCCGCAGCCGCAGCGCGTCGCGGTACGCGTGCATCGTCGTGCCCGTCTCCACGCGGAAGACCCGGCAAAGATAGAACGGCGACACGCCCACGCGCTCCGCGATCTCATGCACCGTGAGAGGCTCGCGGTACGACCCGGCGATCACCTCGCACGCCCAGCGGGCAAAGTCTCGCTTGCTCGGGGCGGCGTCCGCCCGCGACCGCGATTCCTCGATCCCGCGCGACACCAGCGTCCCCAGCAGCCCGTGCAGCAGTTCGTCCACCTGCAGCGCGTCGGGCGTGCCTCGGGAGGCTCTCGCCACCGCGCGCCAGTGCGCGAGGTACTCCCCGGACCGCATCGCCGCACGCCGGATGGGCAGCGGCCCGCCCCCGCGCGATCCGGACACGCCCAGCGTGCGCAGGCAGTCCGCGACCGTCGTCTCCGACAAGCGCACGTACGTGGTCACTTCGCTCTCCCCGCCGATGATGCGGCAGGTGTACCGGCAGCCCTTGTTGTAGAAGAGGGCCTGGTTGGGCGTCGCGATGATCGGCTCACCCCGCTCCTGCACCACCTCCGAGCAGCTCCTCGGAAAGACCATGAGGTGCGAGAGCGCCACGGACTCGCGCACGTCGCTCGGCGCGTGTGGACGCGCCAGGAACTCGCCAAGCTCGAAGCACTCGGAACGATGCAGCACGCGGTGCTCGGTGTGAACGGGCATGCGCAGCACACTCCTGGTTGTCCACCGGGCTCACCCCCAGCCCAGGGGCCCGCGTGCTTTTCCGGGTTGCCCCCTCGGCGCGGGCTGGTGTCTCGTGGTCGCCTTCTCGGAGGCGTCGGCCCTTGGCCGGATCGTCACCCGCGAGCCCGTCGCCCGCAGCAACTCGATCTGCCGTCGGCCCATCCGCACGCGGATCGCTGCCGTGTCCGCGTTGTACTCGCGGCCCAGCACCTTCGCGTGCGTCTCGACAAACAGTATACCACGGGCGTCCCCCAACGCAAACACCAACTCGTACTCCTCGATCTCCCCTTCCGCGAGTTCACGGACCTTGGCCGAGAGCTCGGCCTGTCCCATCCTCGCCGTCCCGCCGGCAACGGGCGGGAGCGCGCACAGCGCCAGCGCCCCGGGGTGCTTCTGCTGCCAGGCCAGGAGCGTCGAGTTGTCCCGGAGGCGGTCGGCCTTGTTCAGGACCACCAGTCTCGGTGGTCTCGGGCGGTCGCCCGCGTGCTCGAACAGGTCGTCCAGCGTCTTGTTCACCGTGTGGAACTGCAGCTCCGCCGCGGGGTCCGAGACGTCCAGCACCAGCAGCAGCACGTCGGCGTGGGTGGCCTCTTCCAGCGTCGCCTCGAACGACGCGATCAGGTTGTGCGGGAGGTCGCGGACAAATCCCACCGTGTCCGACAGCATCACCCGCACGCCCCCGCCCAGGTCCCACTCGCGCGTGCGGGTCATCAGCGTCGCGAAGAGGCGGTTGGCGCCGACCGCGCCGCCCGCCGTCAGCGGGTTGAACAGCGTGCTCTTGCCCGCGTTGGTGTAGCCCACGATCCCGACGGTGA
>CAZTJZ010000017.1:0-32704 GCA_964614075.1 uncultured Phycisphaeraceae bacterium | reverse complement strand
GACGACCTCATCTACTACCTCACCCGCTTCGAGGCCGGCTGCTAAGCCCAGCCTCGACAGGCCTCGAGAGTCCCCTACCAGACACCGGCCCGGGCCCAGCGCCCGGGCCGGTTTGTTTTTCGGGGCTATCGAGTATGCTGCGTCCTCTCAACCGGGAGGCGGCTGATGCGTGCATGGCCTTGGGTGTGGTTCGGCGTGGTGGCGAGCGCGGGGTTGGCGAGGGGCGATGCGCCCAGGGTGATCCTCTCCAACATCCCGTCGAGCCCGACCTCGCTTGTGCCGGGGCTGGTCGGCGTGCGGTTCCTCGCCGGGGGCACCAACAACTTCTTCGGGCCTTACGGGAGCGAGACGGGCTCGCGATGGGTCGTGCTCGGGTTCGCGGACACGCCGGGGGGCTCGACGAGCGTGCTCCTGCACGGCCAGGGCACGGGCCCAGCGTCGCTGGTCGCCCGCGAGGGGATGGCGGCCCCGTTCGACGCGTCGCGCACGCTGGGCTTGATCAACCTGCGCTCGCAGATCAACGACGCGGGACGGGTGGTCTTCGTCTCCAACCTCACCGGCTCCACGCTCGACGACGAGGTCGTCTTCCGGTATCAACTCTCCGCGTACGTCGACACGCCGTTCCGCGAAGGCATGAGCGTGGGATGGACGCCCGGCGTGACCTACGGCGGGGAGATCGACAGCGTCAGCCTCCTCGCGGACGGACGAGTGGCGGCACGAACCTCGCTGGCGGGCACGGGCGTCACCTCCTCCAACAACTTCGCCGTGTGCCTGGGCGGCACGCTGATGGCCCGCAAGGGCACGCCGATCGCCGGCGGAGCGCCGGTCCTGACCTTCGAGTTTGAACGCATGGCCTTCGCGCCCGGCGGAACGCCCTGGATGGTCGTCGCGACCGACAGCACGAACCCTTCCAACGACGCGTTCGTCGCGGTCGACGGTGCGGTCGCGATCCGTGAGGGCGGGACGGTGCCCGGGGTGGCCTCGTCCGTGCGCGACGACGGGATCCGCGGGATCTACGCCGCCCCGAGCGGGGCGTGGTTCATCCGCGGGACGAGCAACGACGGAACGGATTGGGTGGTGCGCAACGGCTCGCTGATGTCGGCCACCGGGAGCGACATCACGCCCCTCGCGCCCTCGGGGGAGCTGTTCGACGACATCGTCGGCGCCGTGCCGATATTCGGGTCGTACGGCTACGCGTTCGCCTGCACTAACGCGTCCGGACGGCTGATCCTGGGCGGGTACACCAACAACCCGGATACCACGCGTCGCTGGGTCGTCGTCGCCGACGAATCCCGGGTCGTCATGCGCATGGGCGACGGCGTGGACCTCAACGGGAACGGTGCCGCGGACGACGGCGTGTTCGTCCGCCAGCTCGTCGAGGGGATGGCGTTCCTGGCCGACGACGGGCGTCTGTACCTCACGGTCCAGCTCGGCGACAGCGCGGGCGACATCGCCGGGCAGGCCCTGGTCGTTCTCGACACCAACCCCCCGCCCCCGGTCTGCGTCGCGGACTTTGACGACGGGAGCGGGACGGGAACCCCCGACGGCGGGGTCACGATCGACGACCTCATCTTCTACCTCGGGCTGTTCGAGGCGGGCGATGTCGGGGCGGACGTGGACGACGGGAGCTCCACGGGAGTCCGTGACGGGGGTGTCACCATCGACGATCTCATCTATTACCTCGTACGATTCGAGGCGGGGTGCTAAGAGCCCGGGCCGCGGCGTCCGCGGCGTCGAAGCACTCCAAAGGCCCGCAGGAGTGATCCGATGATCCGCGAAATGGCCGTGGTGGCGTGCAGCGTCCTTCCCGCTCTGGCCTCCCCCCCGCCCACGCCGGCCAGGCCCGTGACCGATACGTACCACGGCCGGCAGGTGATCGACGACTATCGCTGGCTGGAGAATTGGAGCGACCCCGCGGTGAAGGCGTGGTCGGAGTCGCAGAACACCCACGCGCGCGCCGTGCTCGACGCGCTCCCGGGACGCGAGGCGATCCGCGAGAAGGTCTCGCGGTTCATGCTCACCGAGTCGGTGTCGTACTCCGCGATCCATGCCTCGAAGGGGGCCGGCGGGGGCCAGGTCTTCGCGATGAAGCGCCAGCCGCCGCGCCAGCAGCCCTTCCTGGTGGTCATGAACGCGGGGGAGGATCCCTCAAAGGCCCGCGTGCTCCTCGACCCGGTACAGATCGACCCCGACGGCGGGGCGACGATCGACTGGTACGTGCCCTCGCCCGACGGGAAGCTCATCGCCGCGTCGATCTCCCACGCCGGGAGCGAGATGGGCGACGTGTCCGTCTTCGAGGTCGCCACCGGCAAGATGGTCTACGAGACGGTGAAGCGCGTGCAGGGCGGGACCGCCGGGGGCTCCCTCGCGTGGTCGCCCACCTCCGACGGCTTCTTCTACACCCGCTACCCACGCGAGGGCGAACGCCCCAAGGACGACCTCGACTTCTTCGTCCAGGTCTACTTCCACGCTCTGGGTCGGCCCGACACGCAGGACACCTACGAGATCGGGAAGGAGTTCCCGCGCATCGCCGAGGTCCTCCTCGAGAGCGACCCGCAGAACGGCTGGGTCCTCGCCAGTGTGCAGAACGGCGACGGCGGGGAGTACATGCACTTCGTCCGCGTACAGACCGAGCTGGGCGCCCCGCTGCGCGGCGAGGAGGGATCCAACCACGGGGCGTGGATCCAGGCCACCAAGTTCGACGACCGCATCGTGCAGGCCAACCTCGCCCCGGGCGGGGATCTCCTGCTCATCTCCCGCAAGAAGGACAAGAAGGGCGAGCTCCTGCGCCTGCCGCGCAATCACCTCCTGACCGAGAGCGGCGTGGTGGACCTGCGCGAGGCGACCAGCGTCGTCCCGCCCACGAACGACACCCTCGTCTCCAGCTTCTTCGACGACGCCTCGCTCCTGATCACCAAGAGCACGCTCGTGCTCACGTACCAGCTCGGCGGGCCCAGCGAGCTGCGCGTCTTCGATCACGCCGGGAAGCCCCTGGGCAAGCCGACCACGCCCAGCATCAGCGGCGTGAGCGCGCTCACCCGCACCGACGACGCCGACGGCGTGCTCTTCGCCGCCGCGACCTACACCGCCCCCGCCAAGTACTTCGCCTTCGACGCCGCCGCGCCCGACGCCACGCGCGAGAGCCCCTTCTCCAGCGTCGTCCCTCCCGAGGCCACCATCGACCCCGCGCAGTACGTCGTCACCCGCGAGCTCGCCATCAGCAAGGACGGCACCAAGGTCCCCGTCAACATCATCCACAAGAAGGGGCTCGCCCTCGACGGGACCAACCCCTGCCTCGTGACCGGCTACGGCGGGTACGGAGTCAACATCGAGCCCAGGCTCCGCGACGCCTGGAAGAATCGCCTCGAGCACGGGTTCGTCATCGCCGAGGCCAACATCCGCGGCGGGGGCGAGTTCGGCGATGACTGGCACCTCCAGGGCAACCTCACCCGCAAGCAGAACGTCTTCGACGACTTCGCCGCCGCCTGCCGCCACATGATCGAGCGGAAGTACACGAACTCCAAGCGCCTCGCGATCGAGGGCGGAAGCAACGGCGGGCTGCTCATGGGCGCGACGTTCACGCAGCACCCCGACCTCGCCGCGTGCGTCGTCTCGCACGTGGGGATCTACGACATGCTCCGCGTCGAGGTGAGCGCCAACGGGACATTCAACATCACGGAGTTCGGCACGGTCAAGGCCGAACCCCAGTTCCGCGCTCTCCACGCCTACTCGCCCTACCACAACGTGAAGCCCGGGACCCGCTACCCCGCGGTGCTCTTCATGACCGGCGCGAACGACCCGCGCGTGGACCCGATGCAGTCGCGGAAGATGACCGCCCGCCTCCAGGCCGCCTGCCCCGACTGCACCACGCTGCTCCGCACCAGCTCCACCAGCGGGCACGGGATGGGGACCAAGCTCTCGGAGCGCGTGGAGCAGGTCGTCGACGCCGACGCATTCCTCTTCAGCACCCTGGGTGTCGAGGTCAAGAACGTCGAGGTCAGGAAATAGCCCGCGTCAGCCCCGCCGGGCGGCGATCACCCCGATCATCCGCCCCGTGAGCCCGCTATCGCGCCGGTGCGAAAAAAACCGCGCCGGCTCGCCGAACGTACATCCCTCCAGGACCTCCACCCTCGCCACGCCCAGGCTCTCGAGCTGCCGCGACAGCGCCCCCTTGAGGTCCAGCCGCCACCGCCCCGCCTTCTCGGGATGCTCGCGCACGGGCGGCCGCTCGGGGAAGACCCGGCGGAACTCCTCCGCCACCTCCGGGCCCACCTCGAAGTGCTCGACGGACAAGCACGGGCCCACGGCCGCATAGATCTCCCGAGCGCCCAGCTCCCGCATCGCGCGCACGGCGTTGGCGACCACCCCCGCCACCGCCCCGCGCCACCCCGCGTGCACCGCGGAAACCACCCGCCCGTCGACGCTCGACAGCAGCACCGGCGCACAATCCGCCACGCGCACCGCCACCACGCCGTCCGAGTCGGTCACGATCGCGTCGGCCTTGATCGAGCCCGTGTCGTGGGCGGCCAGCGCCTCGCCCGCCCGAACGACCCGCACGCCCCCGCCGTGGACCTGGTGGACCTCGACGAGCCCGCGCCCCGCAAGCCCCAGCTCCCGGAGCACGAGCTCCCAGTTGCGGAGGATGCTCGCGCGCGGATCCCGCCGCTCGGGCGGAAGATCGCCCGGATTCCCGAAGTTGAGCGAGTCAAAGGGCGCCGAGGAGACCCCGCCCTCACGCGTGGTGAAGGCGTGCGGCACGCCCAGGCCCGACAGCAACGCCGACCGGATCAGCATGCGCCAACGGTACCCGCGCCCCGCCGGGGCGTGTACGCTGTTCGGCGTGGCGAAGCGACGGTACAGCGAGCTCGAGTGCTTCACGCTGGGGCTGGTGTGGCAGTTCGGCCCGTGCAGCCCCTACGACGTCCGCCGCCACATGAAAAACTCACCGTCGACGCGCCTGAGCGCGAGCACCGGGGCGATCTACCCGATGATCCGACGCCTGCAGCGCTGGGGGCTGGTTTCCTCGCGCGCCGACAAGGCGGGGAAGCGCCCAAGACGCCTCTACGCGATCACCCCCGCGGGGCTCAAGGTGCTCCGCGCCTGGATCACGCCGCCTTTCGCGGACGAGGTCGTCACCGTGAGCCACGACCCGCTGCGCAGCCGGGCGAGGTTCCTGGGCGCGGTGGACGAAGAGGCGCGGGCGCGCTGGGTCGATGCCGCGGCGGCGCTGCTCGACGAGGTCGGACGCCGAGTCGCGCGATGGCAGGAGATCTACGCCGGGAAAGACGCCTTCGCCGCCCTCGTGACCCGCCACGGCGAGCTCGACACCCAGGCCCGCCGGGCGTGGGTCGAGGAGCTCCGCGGCGTGATCCAGTCCAAGCCCGCCCGCGGCTAGGTGTTGAACACGCGCGCGGGCTCCAGCCGCGCCACTTTGATCGTGCTCAACCCCGCCGAGAACGTCGTCACCAGCAGCACCGTGACCGCCGTGAACGCGAGAGTCTGCGTCGTGAGCAGGTAGGGCATCGCCGGCGTGGTGATGAGCAGGCCCATCATCGCCGACAAGCCGACCCCCAGCCCCAGCCCCACCACGCCCGACAGCGCGGCCTGGGCGACCACCATTCCCAGGATCGTCCGCGTGCCCGCGCCCAGCGCCTTGAACGTGGCGTAATACCGAGAGTTCTCGTGCGTGAACACGTACAGCAGGAGCCCGCTCACGCACGCGCCGACGATCGTCGCCACGCCCACCATGAACACGATCCGCGCGATGACCCCCGTCACCTCCCAGTAGTACGCCTCTGTGTCCCGGGCGAACTGGTCCCTCGTGCGGGCCCGCAGCCCCGTCCGCGCCTGAATCTCCGCCGCGAGCGACTCCCCCGCCACGCCCCGGGCCGCCTTGACCAGCACGTACGACAGCGTGTGACGCTGGGGCGGCATCATCGCCCGCGCCCGCGCGTACGTCGTGTACGCCGTCGCGCGAGAGATAAACCGCGGCGAGAGCCGCGCCAACCCCACCACCCGCGCCCGATGGTCGTTGAGCAGAAGCTCGTCCCCCACCCGCATCGCCCGCGTCGCCCCCGACAGGTCGGGCATGTTCCAGCCCACCCGGCGCGCCGGGATCTCCACGGGCACGCGCAGCAGCGACTCCGCGGCGGCCTCGTCGACGATCACCGCCTCGCTCTGACGCAGGAACTCGACCTCGCCGTCCACCACGTCGCGCGGGGCGCCCAGCAGCGTCGCGTCGTCCACCCCCACCAGCGCCACCGCCCGGAACATCCCGTTCGACAGCCGCGCCCGCAGCGTCGTCGTGCACAGCGGCACCGCCCACGCCACGCCCTCGACGCTCCGCACGCGGTCCAGCGCCACCGAGGGCATCCCCGCCGTCTCGTCGATGTATTCCGTCGCCGCGTCCATCACCCACACGTCCGCCTCCGGAATGTCGGCGATCGTCGAGTGCGTCCGGGCCATCATCCCCGCGACCATCGAGAGCAGGTGCGTGATCAGGAACGTGCAGAAGAACACCCCCAGCACCACGCCCAGCCACTTGGTGGTGTCGCCCAAGAGCATGCGCAGGGCGATGCGGATCACGCGGGCATTGTTGCCGGGTTCTCAGCCCGCCGGGCGGCATTCGCGGCGGATGGGCCGGCAGCGGATCGACCGCCCGCGGCTCACGCGCCCACCCTCATCACCACCTTGATCCCTTCCCCCGAGATCATCGTCTGGTGCGCCTTCTCGAACTGCTCCAGCGGGAACTCGTGCGTGATGATGTCCGACAGCTCCAGCCGCCCCCCCAGCAGCAGTTCCTCCATCTGGTACCACGTCTGAAACATCTTCCGCCCGTTGATCCCCAGCAGCGTGCAGCCCTTGAAGATCACCAGCGAGTTGAGGTCGAGCTGGACAGGCCCCTTGAACAGCCCCAGGAGCGCCGCGCGCCCGCCGTTGCGCAGCGCCTCCAGCCCCTGCGTCAGGGCCGACTCCGCCCCGCTCATCTCCAGGAGCACGTCGACGCCCTCGCCCCGGCAGTCGCGCCGGACCTGGTCGATCCACGCGCGGTCGCGTGGGTCGAACGCCTCCACCGCGCCCAGCTTCTTCGCCAGGGCGCGCCGGCGCGGATCGATGTCGGTCGCGAAGATCCGGCTCGCCCCCGCCGCCTTCGCCACCGTGATGCTCATCAGCCAGATGATCCCCGTGCCCGTCACCAGCACGCTCTTGGCGCTCACCCCCGCCGCCATCACCGTGTGCACCGCGTTGCCCAGGGGATCGAGCACCGCCGCCACCGAGTCCGGGATGCTCGGATGCACGGGCCACACGTTCTCCTCCGGCACGCACACGTACTCGGCGAAGCACCCGTCCCGGTCGATCCCGATGATCCTCGTGTCCCCCGCGATGTGCGCGTTGCCCGTGCGGCTGTTGTAGTCCCGCCACGCGGTGACGTGCCCCTCCGCCGAGACGCGCAGCCCCGGCTTGTAGTTCGTGACCGCGCTCCCCACCTCCTCGATGACGCCCACGAACTCATGCCCCGTCACGATCCCCACCGGGATCCGCCCCGCCGCCCACGCGTCCCACTCCCAGATGTGACGGTCCGTGCCGCAGATCCCCACCTTGTTCACGCGGATCAGCACGTCGCGCGGGCCCGGGGTCGGCCTGGGGCGATCCGCCACAAACTTCAGCCCCTCGCCCGCGTGATGCTTGATGAGCGCCCGCATCGTCTGGGTCCGACCCGTCGCCGCGCCCGCCCGCGTGGAGGTCATCGTCGTCATGGTGTCGCTTCCAACTCGCGCGGTGTTCGGGACGCCAACGCACGCCCCGGGGACCACGCCAAAGAAACCGTAGCACGCGCCTGGACATCCCCCAACACCCGTCCCAGAACCGCCCGCTTTCGCGCCCAACCCGGACGGGACTTGCCCCGGGACTCCTCTAAGATCCCTGGCGTGTCGAGCATCTCCAGACATCCCGGGAACTACCTCTACGTCGCCGCCAAGCCCGACGGCGGGCGGGCGTTCGGGATGCGTCGGGCCCACGACCGCCGACAGCTCGCCGAGGTGCTCCGACGCGAGCGCCTCGTCCCGCTCCGCAGCTGGGCCCTCCCCGAGTGGGCCGGGGTCTCCTCCGACCCCAAGCTCCGCCTCAAGGACCAGGCCGAGCTGAACACCCAGCTTGCGCAGCTGCTTTCCCGAGGCGTGCCCCTGGTCGAAGCGCTCGAGGTGACCGCGGGCGCGGTCGGGCCCGAGGCCCGCCCCAAGCTCCTCAAGATGCGCGAGCTCGTCGCGGGGGGGAGCAGCTTCGCCGATTCCTGCATGCTCGTGGGCGGGTTCGACCGCGTCACCGTCGCCGTCTACCGCGCCGCCGAACGCACCGGAGACCTCACCGGCGCCGCGCGACAGCTCGCCACCGCCGCACGCCGACAGCTCGCCATCCAGGGCAAGGCCGGCACGCTCCTCATCTACCCCGCCATCGTCATCTCGCTCAGCGTGATCATGGCGACGATGATGATCGTCTTCATCGTCCCCAAGATCGCCGACGTCATCAAGAAGAACACCGGGAAGCCCCTCCCCTGGTTCACCGAGATCCTCGTGACCCTGGGCGAAACGCTCCGCGACTACTGGCCCTTCGCCATCCTCACCTTCCTCGCGCTTCTCACCGCCGCCGTCTTCGGACGCAAGGCACTCGCCTCGCTCGGCGCCCGAATCGCCCGACGCCTCCCCGGCGTGCGCGACCTGCTCCTCTCCCAGGAGCAGACCCGCTTCTTCACCGTCATGGCCGCGATGACCAAGAACGGCGTGCCCCTCGCCGACGCCCTGGGCGTCGGGCAGGGCGTCATCAGCCACCCCACCCTCCGCCGACAGCTCGCCACGCTCCAGGCCCGCCTCATCGAGGGCGGGGCGCTCCGCGTGCTGCTCGACGGCGTGAGCGAGCTCCCCATGCCCACCCGGCGACTCCTCATCGCCGCCGAACGCGCGGGAGACCTCACCAGCGCCTTCGACACTCTCGCCTCCGACTCCGCCGAGGACGTCGACCGCCGATCCCAGCGCCTCCTGGCCGCCCTCGAACCCATGCTCATCGTGCTCATGTTCCTCGTGATCGGGAGCGTCCTGCTCTCGATCATGATCCCGCTCATGAAGCTCCCCGCGCAGATCGGGTAGCCCTCTCGAAAGGATCCGTCATGAACCAACTCACCTCACCCCGCCCCGGCCGCCATGCTGCCCGCGCTCACCGACCCGGCTTCTCCCTCCTCGAGCTCATGCTCGTCATCGCGATCATCGGCGTGCTCCTCGCCGTCGTCTCCATCAACGTCATCGGCGGGGGCAACAAGGCCAAGCTCGCCGCCACCAAGGCCAGCATGAAGACCATCGTCACCGCCATCCAGCAGTACCAGCTCGAGTTCTCCGCGCCCCCGCCCACCCTCCAGACCCTCATCACCACCAAGCACCTCACCCAGATGAAGCTCGACGACGGCTGGGCCACCAACTTCTACTACGAGCTCCAACCCAACAACAAGGACCGCCCCTACCGCCTCGTCTCCGCGGGCGAGGACAAGCAGCCCGGCAACGAGGACGACGTCGACTGGTGGCTCATCAATCAGTAAGCCCGCCCCCGCCGCCCGAGGAACCCCGACCCCACGCGAGCCGACCCCGAGCAGACAGTGACCACCCGACCCGCCAACTCCCGCCGGGCCTTCACGTTCCTGGAGACCGTTCTCGCCAGCCTGCTGCTCTCCATCATCGTGGGCGTCATCTTCAGCGCGATGAACCAGATCGCCTCGTCCCAGACCCGGGGGCAGAAGCGCCTTGCCGCGGCCGAGCTCGCCAACCGCCTCATGATCATCTACATGGACGACGACGAGAGCTTCCGCAAGCTCGAGAAGCTCATCCCCTCGGGCACCGACACCTACCGCTACGAGTGCATCGAGACCCCCGTCTACGTCTCCACCGCCAAAGAAGACCAGAACTCCAAACGAAACCTCGGCGTCGACCGCTTCCTCAACGTCCGCATGAACGTCTGGCTCAGCGAGGAATCCGGCGGCGGCTTCACCCCCACCCCCGACGTGCCCCAGGCCAGCATCGTCCGCATCCTCGACCCCCTCCCCCTCCGAAACCCCGACTCCCTCCAGCACGGCGCCCAGTCCGGCTCCATCATCAAGAAAGTCGCCGGCGGCCCGACCCGACGCCCCGCCCCCGCCCCGCCCAGAGGGGGCGGCAAGTGAACCACACCGCCACCCGCGCCCGAGCCTTCACCCTCGTCGAGCTCATGCTCGCCGTCGTCGTCTCGACGCTCGTGATCGCCGCGGCGTTGGCGATGTTCTTCACCTTCGAACGCTCCGACCGCGCGCTCGAGCGCCGCTTCGACGACGCCGCAAACCTCGAACGCGTGCACTTCGTCGTGGGGCGCGCCCTCTCCACCATCGTCGTCAGCGATTCCACCCGCGCCGCGGGCGAGGGACGCGGCGACAACCCCGACTCCAACCCCGAGGACACCCCGCCCGACGCGGGATCAATCCTGAACGAGGCCAGACGCCTCGCCGTCAGCCGCGCCATCACCCGATCACCCGCCGGCGCCACCACCGGAACTACCCCCGGAACCATCCCGGGCACCGTCCCCACGCCGGGCGACGTTTCCATCACCGACGAGCCCGGGACCGACCGCGCCAAGTACAAGCCCCCGCCCTCCCCGCCGCGCATCCTGCTCGAATCCGCGGGCAGCGGGCAGGACTCCGAGCCCTCTCCCCAACGTCTCGAGCTCGTGCTCATGCGGTCGCCCGTGGGAGACCCGCGCGCCACCCACGCGGAGCTCGAGGCCGCGGCCCGGCACTCCATCTTCGAGGACCGAAGCCGCCAACCCCGCGCCGGTGAACCCCGAGACCGCACCGACCGCCCCGCGGGCGACACCACCACGCCACGCGAAGGCACACCGCGCGACTCCACCCGCCGCGACGCCGCCCCCACCGCCGACGCACGCCCCCAGGAAGACGAGAGCGAGGTCGGCATGGAGGACACCGTCCTCCGCGCCGTCCGCGGCTCGTTCGAGCTGCGCCGGCAGACCAAAGTCCCCGCCCGCGCCGACGGCGAGCCCGAGACCCGCCCCGTCTGGGAGCTCTGGTGGGTCCCCCTCGCGCCGCGCACGCTGCCCCTCGCCGAGGCGGGCCAGCCCGGCGAGGCCCCCGTGCCCGCGGGAACGCCCACGCACATCGCCTCGAACATCGTCGCGCTCCAGTGGCGGGCCTTCGATGACCGCGAGTTCAAGACGCGCTACGCCGCCACGACCTGGAACGACCTCCCCGCCTACTTCGACGTGAAGATCGAGACCCTCTCCGGGCTCAGCGGACACTGGCTCTTCGAGGTCGACTCGGTCCGCGGCCAGGAGATCTCCTCCGGCCGCGACCGCCGCGACGCCGCCCGCGCGTCCAACGCCGTCAACCGCGCCAACGCGTCTTCCTCCTCCTCCACCGGCTCCAAGAACGCCGGCGAAGGAGGCGGCAAGTGAACCTCCCACGCCGACGCGGCTTTGCCCTGGGCATCGTCCTCCTCCTCTCCGTCGTCGCGAGCGTGCTCGTGGGCGTGATGCTCGAACGCCAGCTCACCCAGTCGCTCATGGTTCAGCGCCAGGTCGACCGCATCTCCAACCACCACTTCGAACGCGGCATGGCCGAGGTCCTCGATCAGTGGATCCGCTCGCTGGGCGCCCGCGACCTCCGCGAGGCCCTGGGGGAAGACGGCCTCGCCTTCGCCCTGGAGACCGAGAGCGGCGCACGCCTCAGCTTCTTCCTCTTCGACGGGCAGGGAACCGCCCTCTCCGACGTCGCGGGGCTCTCCGGCGACCAGCGCGCCACCGCCGTGGGCATCCTGGCCCGCCTCACGAAATCCTCCGGGAACGATCTCGCGAGCCTCACCCGTCCCGTCGGGCCCGTCGCCGTCTGCGCCGCCACCGCCAGCGAGGAGGTCCTCACCGCCGTCATCGGCTCCGCGGCGGCCGACGAGGGCGCCGCGGCCCTGGCCTCCGCCCTCGTCAGCGCCCGCGATCAGGGAAAAATCGAGCCCGCCCAGCTCAAGAAACTCATCGACGACAGCACCTTCGAGAACGACGAGAAGGAACGCCTCCACGCCGTCCTCCTCGCCACCCCCACCCTCTGGCGGTTCGCCATCGTCCCCGACTCGAACAAGCCCGAGGGGGAACGCGTGCGATACGTGGGATGGGCCCTCGCGGGGGCGAGTCGGGAATCCGCAGGAGCATTCAGGCGAATCTCGGCGATATTGTCGATTGAGAAGCAGGTCTACTGACCTCTCACAACCCCACCCGGTTGTGTTTGGATTTTGATAGGACAACTGACCGCGGAGCGGTCGGAGGGACAGATGGCCGGAGTGCCCCCCAGCAAGTCGAGAGCGACCCGCCTGACGCGGGGGTGGCAAGCCGCCAGCGTGGTCGTCGTGGGCGGGATCGCCACCGTCGGCATCCTGGGGCCCAAGCGCGAGCCCATGAAAGAACCCAAGGCGGAGCTGCCCGTGGTCGCGGGCGTGCTCCCCGGGCATTCGACCACCGGCGTGCCCCTGGGCGACGCCTCGGGAGCCGCGGCACGGTTCCTCCGCGTGAAGAACGCCCCCATTCCCCCCGCACCCGTCGACACCACGCCGATCACCACCGCGCCCTCCGAAGGCGAGCCCACCCCCAGCGCCACGCCCGTGCGGTATCTCGGGCTCGCGCAGATGGGCGCCATCCGCATGGCGCTCGTCCTCGATCAGTCCAAACAGCGGTTCATCGCCGAGGGCGCGAAGATCGGCGAACAAACCCTCTCCCGCGTCGAGCCCGAAGCGATCGTGCTCAAGGCGTCCGACGGCACAGAGACCCGCGTGGACCGCACCGAGCGCTCGGGCGAGGCCACCTCACGCGCCCGGCCCCGCCCCATCTCTCCGGTGACTCAGGCGCCCGATCTGTCCGCCGTCGCCAAGCACGCCAACGAGATCGACCGACGCCGCCTGGAGTTCGAACGCGTGCGCTCCAAGTTCCTGGACCCCTACGCGAAGGAGAACGGGCTCGACGCCGGCTCGATCGCGCGCCTCCGCGAGCTGATGGAGAAGCTCTCGCCCGAACTGAACCCGCTCGACGCCGAGGCCACCTTCCAGAAGGCCCTCGAGATGTTCGAGTCCGAGGGAGGCGCCAAGAAATGACCACGGAGAAGCACCCCTGAGCGTGCGCATCGTCTATCTCGAGCGCGGCGGGCGGGGCGGGATGCTCCGCGGCGTGCGCCTGTTCGGGCAGGGCGTCGACACGCGCTGCCCCGACCCCAAGCCCGACCACGAGGGCGTCCAGAGCGCCGCGGGGTGGGTCGCCGACCAGCTCGCCTCTACGCGCGCCGCCGGTGCCGTCGAGTGGGTCTGCCTCGACAGCGACGGCGGGGTGTGCTCGTGGGTGAGCAGCCCGTCCCACGACCCCACCGCCCTTGCCGCGATCGCGCGGATGGGCTCGCTCGCGCACGACTCGGGCCAGGGCGTCGCCGACAGCGAGACCACCCCCGCGGGGCACGGGCCCATCCCCTTCTTCGCGGGCGACGAGCTCGAGTCGAGCGTGCAGCGCCTCGCCCACCCCAAGTCCGATCGCACGGATCACGCCCAGCCCAAGCCCGCGACTCAATCGACAACCGGACCCTCGGGTCACGGCGCGACGCCCGACCGCCTGCCCGTGCTGGCCGTCGTCGACGCCCCCGCCCGGGTCTTCCTCGACGCGCTCGACGCCCGGGGCGTTCGCATCGGCTCGACCCTCTCGCTCTGGCACGCCCTCGCCCAGGCCTGGGATCCCTCCTCGCCCCTGGCGCGGGCGGCCTCGCGCCCCGAACGCACCGTCGCGACCAGCCACGCCGCCACCGCTGTCGTGCTCGTCGACCCCGCCCATCCCTCGGGCGGTCGGCTCGTGTGGTGCTGGTCCGAGGACGGGCGCGTCCTCGCCGCGGGCTCTCAGCGCCTCCGCACCCACGACGCGGGCGTTACCCTCTCCGCGGGCGACGGCGCTCGCCTGGCGGCGGAGTTTCTCGCCTGGTCCCTCCAGCTCGGACGCTCGCCCCAGCGCGTCCTCTGCGTCCTCCCCGAGAACCAGCCCGGCGCGCGCGAGTTCGGCGAGGCCCTCGCCGCCACGATCCAGAGCGTCGACGCCCTCGCCCACCCCGATCCCATCGGCGCCACCTTCGCCCGCCTGGTGTCGGCGATCGAGGCCACCCCCGACGCCGCCCCCCTCGAACCCGGCATGGCGCTCATGGACCTCTCCAACCGCCCGGGGCGTTCGCACCGCACGATGTACATGTGGGGGGCGGCGGCGCTCACACTACTCGCGATCTTCCTGGGCGTGGTGGGCTGGTTCCTCCGCGACACCGCACGCGACGCCCGCCACGCCGCCGACCGCTGGAAGATCGTGGCCCAGGACACGGTCGGCACGGTCCGCCCCAACATCTTCGGACGCCTCGACCCGCCCAAGACGATCCTCGCCGACGAGATCGCCGCACGCCGCAAGGAGCTCTTCCGCCCCGACCGCGCCGAGCCCGCCATGCCCGTGCTCGACGAGCTCTCGACGCTCTCCCTGATCCTGGGCAGCAACGACTACTCGCTCGAGAGCGTCGACCTCAACTCCTCCGACGTGGCGCGGTTCGTCGTCCGCGCCGACTCGCTCGCCAAGGCCGAGGACCTCCAGATCGCGCTCACCGCGATCTCCGGCTCGCACGTCGCCTCGTGGAACCCGCGCTTCGAGGACAAGAGCGAGGGCGGGAAGGACAAGTACGTCCGCGCCCAGTTCCTGGGGACCTGGAAGCGCGAGGCCCCCAAGGGAACCACCCCATGACCCGCGCCGCCGACGAACTCCGCCAGGACCTCGCCGTTCACGCGGCCCGGACACGCCGCGACAACACGCCCATGCACCTGGTCTGGGGCGCCGGGTTCCTCTTCGCCGGGGCGCTCCTGTTCCTGATCTGGGGCGTGGTGTCCCGCCTCCGCGCCGACGCCGAGGTCAAGAAGCAGGAAGCCGCCGCGATGGAGCTCGTCAACCTCGCCGGCGAGCTCAAGTCGCTCGACGAGGCCGCCGCCAAGGCCGGCCGATCGCCCCTGGAGCCCATCGCCAACATCCAGAGCCGCATCGCCAACCTCGCCGCCGGCGCGGGGATGCGATCCATCCCCAGCACGCCCACCAAGCGCACCGACACGCCCAGCAAGGGCATCGCCCGCACCACCTACGAGTTTGATACCAAGGACGAATCGCTCGAAGCGATCCTGAAGTGGGCCCAGCGGGCCTGCGAGGACGTCCCGGGCCTCGAGGTCCACGCTATCACCGTCCGACCCGACGCCACGAACTGGAGCGTCAAGATCAAGTTCTCTCGCTGGGAGAAGGTCGCCGGGTAGACCGCCCGGAGCACACCCAGGATTTCCCGACAAACGCCACCACCACCTCGAGCCGACCCCCGGATCGAATCTCTGGAACGACCCATGCCCCGAGCCCCTCAGCGTTCACAGTTCCTCGCCCCGCGGACGACCGCGCGGGCCGCCACGCTCGTCATCAGGCTGGTCACCGTCCTGACATGGTGCGGCATGTTCGCCGGGGCTCTGCCGGGCTGCGCCGGACGCGGCCCCGCCGCCGCGGGCGACGACGGGCAGCGCCTGAGCAACGCGACGCGCCTGTGGGCCCAGGGCGACTCGCTCAAGAGCGAGGGGAAGTTCGCCGACGCCGCGGCGCAGTACCGCCTCGCGCTCGAGCAGCGCGATGACCTGGGCGCCGTGTGGAACAACCTGGGCGTGTGCCAGATGGAATCCGCGAGCCTGCAGGACGCCCTCGCGTCGTTCCACCGGGCGGGAGAGCTCCTCCCCGCCGACCCGCGCCCCATGGAGAACATCGGGCAGGTCTACCTGCGCTCCTACTCCGCCGACAAGGCCTCGGAGTACTTCCTCCGCGCCCTAGAGCGTGACCCCAACCATCTCCCCGCGCTCCGCGGCTACGCCAAGTCCGTCCGCGCCCTCTCGCGCAGCGACGAACGCTCCGCCGAGCACCTCCGACGCGCCCTGCTCCTCGAGAAAGACCCCGCGTGGATCCGCACCTTCGAGCTCGAACGCCTCCGCGTCGAGCAGGACCTCGCGGAACGCGCCAGGCCCCGCGGCTAAGAACCGCAGACCACGCCCGCGCCGGCCCGCTACTGCCGCGACCGCACCCGCACCACCACCGTGGTGTAGTCGTCGGGCTGGGGGTTGAGCCCCGCGAACTGGCGCACCTCCCACGAGATCCGCTCGATGAGCTCCGCCGAGGTCATCCGCGGGTTCTCGCCCAGAGCCTTCAGCGCCGCCGCGCGCAGACGCTTCTTCCCGAAGCGTTCCCCGGCGAAGTTCGTTGAGTCCGTCACGCCGTCGGTGTACGCGAGGATCACGTCCCCGGGCTGCAGATCGAAGACCGCGCGCTGGTACCGCTGCGACGGGTCGATCCCCACGACCATCCCCCCCACGTTCAGCTCGGTGATGTCCGCCGGCGTGGGACCGCCGTGCGAGGGCATGTGGATCACGATCGTGGGCTCGTGCCCCGCCGAGCAGTACGTCAGCCGCAGCGACGCCGGGTCGATCACGCCGTACCACAGCGACGCGAACTCGTGATCGCGCGTGTCGCGGCAGAGCGCCTTGTTCACCCGCGAGACCACCTCGTCCAGGTCGTACACGCCCTGCACGTGCGCCCGCAGGCTCGCCCGCACCGCCGACATCAAGAGCGCCGCCGCGACGCCCTTCCCCACCACGTCGCCGATCACCACCCCCAGGTGCCCGTGCAGGTCCACGAAGTCGTAGAAATCCCCGCCCAGCTCGAAGCTCGGCTGGTACCGCGCCGCCACGTCCAGATGCGGAAACTGCGGCGCCCCCCGCGGCAGCATGCGACGCTGCACGTCCGCCGCCAGCTGCAGCTGACGCTGCACCCGCTGCTCCTCACGCTCCAGCGTCAACAATCGGCTCTGCTCCACCGCCACCGCCGCCTGCTGCGCAATGGACCGCAGCAGACGCTTGTCCTCCTCCGTGAAACTCCGCGGCTCGCGCGAGTACAACCGGATCAGCCCGATCGGACGATCCTGGAACACCAGCCCCGCGTGGATCGCCGCCCCCAGACCCTCCCGCGCCGCCTCCTCGCGCAGCAGGATCCGCTCGTCCCGCGCCACGTCCTCCGACACCACCACCTGACCCTGCAACGCCAGCCGATCGAACAACCTCCCGCGGCTCAGCGGCCTGGGGTCGTTGATCCACTCGGGCGACAGGTTCCGCGACGCCGCCAGCACCACGTCTGTTTCTGAGTCGCTCGCCTCCGGCGCCAGTCGCTCTCCCTCGGCGTCCTCCTTGAGCAGCATGATCGCGCCCGCGTCCAGGCCCATCGCGTCCAGCACGCTCTCCAGCGCCACGCCCAGCACGCGCTCCGCCCCCACCGCCCGCGCCAGGAGCGAACTCACCTTGTACACCGCCCCCACTTCCTTCAGCCGGGCCCGCAGCTCCAGCTCGTGCGCGCACAGCTCCCCCGCCGTCCGCGCCAGCAGATCCAGCGCCCGCTCCAGCGTGGCCCGCGCCCCGCCGTCCAGCCGGGGCTCTCCGCCGCCCAGCACCAGGGCCCCGATCTCGACCCCGTCCAGCAGCAGGGGCTTGCGCACCACCGCCTCGAACGCCCCCGCTCCGGGCTCCAAGACCCGCCACTCCCCGCGCCCGTTCCCCTCCCCCCGCACCACCACCCGCCCCTGGGCGTCCTCGAGACGCACGCCCACGCCCGCCAGACGCCCCAGCTCGCCGCACAACGCCGACAGCGACCCGTCGGTCAGAAAGTCCGTGATGGACAGCGTCGCCCCGATGGGCTCGGGCCCTGCGGGCTGTGGCGTCGCGCTCTCACCAACCGGAGGTGCCATCGCCGCAAGTCATAGGCACCGCCCACCGACCCGATCACGCGTCGGCCACGACGCCCAAAGTCCAACGACCCGGCGTTTCTGTTTGATTATCGGACGATTACTTCCCGGCCTCGCCCGCCCCGCCGAACTCTCCGAGCCACACCCCGCGGAGGAACTCGTGCAGCCTCTGGTCGGTCTTGTTGGCGTCCTCTTTGGCGAAGGCGTCGAGCCCCTCGCGAACGATCTTCAGCTCGCCCTGCTGGAAGCCCAGGTACGCCAGGAGCAGGGCCGATTCCTTGGGCACACGCCACTCCGCGCTCTCCTTGCCCGTCAGGTTCAGGCGGAGCTGGTCCAGCAGCTCCTGCTGGCGGGCGGCGCTGGGGAGCAGCCCCGGCGCCAGGCGCATGCCCGCGGCGTCGGGGTTCCGCGTCACCAGCGTCTTGAGGTTCACCGCCGCCGACACGAACAACCCCGAGCCGATCTGCGCGTTGAGACGCCCGAGCATCGCGGGCACGTCCCCGCCCCGCATCGAGAGCGCGTGCGCGAACCGCTCCTCCGCGTCGAAGTACCGCTCGGCGACGAGCAGCTCCTGCCCCGTCTTCATCTGCTCGGCATAAATATCCCGCGACGCGGGCGTCGCCGGGATCAGCGTCGTCGTCTTCTCCTCACCCGCCTTGCGGATCGCCAGGATCGTGTCTCGGTCCAGACGCTTCTTCTCGCCCTTGGCGTCGAGCTTGCGATCCCCTCGGGCGGCGAGGCGGTCCGACGCCGTGGGAAGACCCGTCCGCAGCGCGTCGCTCAGATCTTCCATTCGCTTCTGCCACTCCGTGGGTTCTTTGGCCTCGGGTGAGTCGGACCTCGGCGTCGCGGCGTCGGTCGGCCTGGCACCACCGGGCGTGGTCGTGCCGCCCGCGTCGGGCTTGGCCCGGTCCAACGCCGCCGGATCGGGCTTGGTCTGATCTGGCTTGGTGGTCTCGGGCACGGCGCGATCGAGCTTGGGCAGCGATTCGCCCGCCTTGAGGAGCTTGTCCTGCAGATCGTCGTACGCGGTGCGGATGCGCTCGGGGCGGCGGCTCTCCACGGCACGCTCCGGGCCCGCGGCGGAGGGCCTGGGCTCCAGCGGCTTCTCGGATTCGGGCGTTGTGATGCGCCTGGGGTCAAAGGGCGTGAACCGCCTCACCCCCAGGAGATTCGACGCCGCGGTGATCTCCGTGCCCCCCTCGGTCTCGCGCATCCCGACGACCACGGGCGCGAGCGCGCGGTTGGCGGTGTACGCGGAGGTCGACCGCAGCGCCCCCCCGAACGTCGAGCCCGCGATGTCGAGCGAACGCGACGCGGGCGAGCCCTGCACGTCGGCGTACGACGACGAAGGCGACGCCGCCCCGTCGTTGAGACGCGACGTCACGGTGCGACTGCCCGCGCGACCCGCCCCGGTCGAGAGCGAGAACTGATACTGCAGCGACTCCGTGCCGCGCATCCCCATCCCGCCCAGCCCCGACGACAGCGAGTCGCGCCGGAACCGATAGAGCTGGTCCGAGGGGAGCGACTCCCGGAAATCGAACGAATCGCGGTACCCCACGCTCCCGCGGAAGCTCGCCCCGTTGGGCGCGTTGCCCGTGATGAGCGAGTTGCGGAAGCGCACCTCGGCCCCGAAGTCCGCCCGCGGCGCATTGCCCGTCCCGCCCACGCGAAGATCGCGCTCCAGCGCCCGACCGGTCGCGCGCTGATCCTGATACTGACCCAACGCGCTCCCGGCGAGGAACGCGAGAGCGGCGAGGCCGATCGGGGTGCGGCGGATGTTCATCGAGCGTCTCCTGACTGAACCCGTACAAGCATACGTACTACGCCCCGCGGAGGGCTCGGGTTTGGCCCGTCCATCCCGAGATTCCGGGTTGTGATTCTTCGGCGGTTGGGCGTCCGATCTTGGGTCTGAGAACCTCCACGGGCGCGAAGGCCCAACAATGCTCGCTCCCGGGTCGCCCAGAAAAGGCCTGTGAGCCGCGCCCCGGGTTCATCAAGCGGCTTTCGACCGGGCCGCCGGACCACCGCCAGAAAAGGACCCATGACCCGCTACATCACCACCCCGATCTACTACGTGAACGACCGCCCGCACATCGGGCATTGCTACACGACCCTCGTCGCCGACGCCGACGCCCGCTTCGAGCGGCTCATCGCGGGCGACCCGGCCAAGGTCTTCATGCTCACGGGCACGGACGAGCACGCCGACAAGGTCGTGACGACGGCGGCGACGCACGGGCTCTCGCCCATCGAGTGGGCCGACCGCAACGCCGAGGAGTTCCGCAAGGCCTTCGCGTTCATCCGCTCCAGCCACGACGACTTCATCCGCACCACGCAGGACCGCCACAAGTCGCGCGTGGTCGAGTACGTCCGCGCGCTCCTCGACAGCGGCGCCATCTACAAGGGAACCTACGAGGGCTGGTACGACGAGAACCAGGAGGAGTACCTCACCGAGACCGTCGCCAAAGACGCCGGGTACAAGAGCCCCGTCACCGGACGCCCCCTCGTCCGGCGCCAGGAGAACTGCTACTTCTTCAGGCTCTCCGCGTACCAGCAGCGCCTCGAGGCGCACTTCGCCCAGCACCCCGGGTTTGTCCGCCCCGACGCCCGGCGCAACGAGGTCCTGGGTCGCCTGCGCGACGGGCTCAACGACGTCCCCGTCTCACGCCCCGTCACCAGCGACCCCGCGACGCAGTTCGGCATCCGCGTCCCGGGCGACGAGGACCACCGCATCTACGTCTGGATCGACGCGCTCTTCAACTACCTCAGCGTGGTCGACACCGACGAACGCCGGGGCTTCTGGCCCGCGAGCATCCACTTCATCGCCAAGGACATCCTGTGGTTCCATGCGGTGATCTGGCCCGCGATGCTCATGGCGCTCCAGGACACCGCCTCGCGCGGAACCCGCTTCGCCTTCGTCTCCCTCCCGGGCGGGGTCTACTCCCACGCCTACTGGGTGCGCGAGGGACGCAAAATGAGCAAGAGCCTCAACAACTTCGTCACCATCGAGGTGCTCGAGGCCTACGCCGCCGCGTTCTCCCTCGACGCCCTGCGCTGGTACCTCCTCACCCAGGGCCCCCTCCACGCCCAGGACGCCGACTTCAGCCACGCCAAGTTCGTCGAGGTCTACAACAGCGACCTGGCCAACGGCATCGGGAACTGCGCCAGCCGCGTCGCCAACATGATCGAGAAGTACTTCCAGGGCACGGTCCCCGAGCCAAGGCAGGAACGCCCGGGAGAGTTCCTCAAGAACCGCGGCGACACCTCGCTCGACGTCGCCGTACGCGTGCGCAAGGCGCACGGCACGCCCTTCCCCGAAGGCGCCGAGAACCGCTCGTTCGACTTCCCGAGAGAAGTTGAACGCCGCCTCAAGGATTGCACCAAGGCCCTCGCCGACGCCGACACGGGCGAGGCGCTGCGCCAGGGCACGATGCTGGTCCGCTACGTCGACGACTTCATCAGCCACACCGCCCCGTTCACGCTCGCCAAGCACGCCGTGGGCGACGACGTCCGCGACGCGCTGGCGGCGATCCTCTACGCGTGCGCCGAGGCGGTGCGGATCGCCAGCGTCCTGCTCTCCCCCGCCATGCCGGGCAAGATGGAGCAGCTCTGGAAGGCCTGGGGCTGCACACCCGCGCCGGGCGCCACGCTCCAGGAACTCTGCACCTTCGCCGGCCCGCACGCACTCAAGCCAGGCCGCCCGCTGGGCAAGGGCGAGGCGCTCTTCATGCGCGCCGATCCCGCCGCCGCCCCGCCGGCCTGAGCCGGGCCAACCCTTCGGCCACTTCTCGCGAAGGGTCGCCGCACGGACGCTTCCACATTCCAAAAACGAAAAAAGGCCCTGATGCACAGGGCCTTTTCCCGAAAGTGGAGGCAAGGGGACTCGAACCCCTGACCTCTTCCATGCCATGGAAGCGCTCTACCAAAACTGAGCTATGCCCCCGACAGATCGTCGGCTCGATTGTTCCCGAGACGCCCCCGCGCCCCGAGCGCGGCTGGCGAGGCCGCGAGGGCAATCCTAGAGATCCACCCCGCCCGGTTCAAGACGCCCCGATCCGACCTCCAAGCACCGCGTCCACCGCCCCGATCACCGTCTCCACGCCGATCTTCGTGATCGCGCACCGCTCCGGATGGTCGTTGGCCACCTCGCCCTCGGGCAGGGTCGGGTCGGCCCGAAGCACCGTCTCTCCGCCCCGGGCCGGGATCGCGGCCCACCGGTAGTCACTGGGCCCGAACATCGTGATCAACGGCACGCCCAACGCCGCCGCGATGTGCCGCGGGCCCGTGTCGTTGCTCACCATCAGCACCGCCCGCGCGATCACGCCCTTGAGCGTGGGGACGCTCAGCCCGTGGCGCGGGAGCGCCACGACGCCCGCGCACCCCGCCTCGCGCTCCACACGCTCCGCCAGCTCGCGCTCCGCGGGCGACCCGCTCACCAGCACCGTCAGGCCGTGCCGTTCCACCAGGTGACGCGCCACGGCCGCGAACCGCTCCGCGGGCCAGCGCTTCGCCTCCGAGTTCGCGCCGGGCTGGAGCACCGCGAACCGCTCTCCCTCCGCCACGCCCGCTCGCGTCAGCACATCGCCCGACCGAACCCGCTCCTCGTCCGACAACGGCAGCGCCATGCACACGCCCGCGGGAAGCGGGATCAACTCGTCCTCGCGCGCCGGCAACGCCCCCGAACCCTTCAGGATCGTCCGCGCCGCGAGGTTCCAGTAGAAGTCCGTCAGCGACACGACGAGCGCCCCGCCGTCCGCACGCCGGGGCCTCGCCACACCCTGCGTCAGCAGCAGCCCGCGTCCTTCTTTCTCATACCCGATCCGCCGCGGAATCCCCGCGAGGCGCGCCACCACCGCCGACGACAGCGAACTGGGGAAGAGGAACACCGCGTCGTACCCGCGCGAACGCACCTTCGACGCCAGCCGCTTGGGCCCCATGATCCCGTCGGACCGCCCGACGTGGATCTCATCAAACCACGACGACGCCCCACTAGCTGCCCCGACCGCCGCCGCGAACAACTGATCCACGCCCGGCCTCGCCAGGGCGCCCAGGAACGCGCCGGGATACGCCCGCCGTGCCGCCGCCACCACGGGCGTCGCCATCACCGCGTCCCCGATCCACGTCGGCATCATGAACAACAGTCGCATCAACCCTCCGCGCACCCGCCGCGACACCGCTCAAAGCACCGCGTCACCGCCGGGCCTCCAGCCCGCCCGGGGCAAGAGTATTCCGAGCGGGCCTCAACTCGCTCCGCCAAGTCCGACCATGCGCCCGCCTCGCCCGGATTGGTTCGCGCCCCGCACGGTCGAGCCGTCACCCACAGTACGGCGTCGGCGCAACGTGCCGGTCGTTGACGCGAAACACTGGGTGCCGCGGATCGCCCGCACGCACGCACGCCTCGCTAGCGACATGCCGCCCGAGGACCGTGATGCCGACACTCTCGCCCCGCGGGGCTGGGATGTGGTGGTGCCGCGAGCGTGGAGGCTCCATGCTTCCTCGATCACAGTGGTGCTCGCACATTTCAGTTTCTGGGGTAACGAGAGGCGAACTCGTTCTTGACATGCTGTGCGCCGGGAACCAAGGCGTGCTCACACACACGGTGAAGCACACGCCAATCTACAAGATGCTTGAGTCTATCTGATGCCTCAGGAACGCGAGGCAATCTCTGTTCTTGTCATCAAGGTACACATCCTCTCTGCCAATGGCTTTTCGTGCATCACCCCGCTCGGCATTGGTCATTGCCAGCGCCGTACCTTGAATGTTGATTCCACGAACTCGACTACTCCACGCGGAAACGTCGGGACGGATCCCAATACGCCGCATGTTTGTCCTGTCATAGCCAAAACCAAGGAAGTAGAGCCAATTGCAGCACCAAGTCATAGCGCATGCGTCGCGAAACAAACTGGTCGAGTCGAGTTCGGAGGATCTGACTGTTCGAAGCATCTCAACTGACCGGTCTGCTTGAACATCTGTTGGAGAGTAGTCCACAATGTCTTCGGCCCGATCCCAGCTTGGCTCAGTGCACATCGATCCGTATACGTGAGTGATCTGAACTGGTCGAAGCAATTCGATGGCATCGCGTCGTCGCATGCGAAATGCGCAGGCTGACATACGAACAAGCGTCTCATGCAGAGTGCGTTCGTAGTTGAGCGAGACGATCCCCAAAGACTTGGACAGGACTGGTTTGCTTGTCGGGAACAGGCGATTGAAGAGCCATTGATACCAGTCAAGCGCCCAGTTCGGTCGGTTGTAGAACTCTTTCTCGTAGCCGAGAAGCGCCTCGACCATCAACCGCTTACCCCACCATTCAAGCTCGGGCCTGCCTTCGATGAACAGGTCAACAGAAGTTCTCGCGTTTGGCAGTTGCTGTGCAAGCGAACGAACGTCCTGCAGCTCCTTCTTTGACAGTCTTCTGTCGATCCTTGTGATAGACCTGAACTCTCCTAGTTTCAGTGTGGAGTTTTCAAGCTCAACGACTCGATCCCTGAGCTCAATCCCGGTCGGAAACCCGAAGGGCTTGCTCGCGCCCGCACCAACAACAAATACGACTTCGGGACTGGGAACGCCCAAGCCTCAGTCCCCCTGATCCAGCACCGCCATGAACGCCTCCTGCGGGATCGTCACGTTCCCCACCGCCTTCATCCGCTTCTTGCCTTCCTTCTGCTTCTCCAGCAGCTTCCTCTTGCGGCTCACGTCCCCGCCGTAGCACTTCGCGAGCACGTTCTTGCGGTAGCTCTTGATTGTCTCGCGCGCGATCACCTTCCCCCCGATCGCCGCCTGAACCGGAATCTCGAACTGATGCCGCGGGATCTGCTCGCGCAGCTTCGAGACCAGCCCCCTCCCGCGGTACTCGGCCCGGTCGCGGTGCACGATGATCGCCAGCGCCTCCACGGGCTCGCCGTTGATCAAAATGTCCAGCTTCACCAGGCGGTCCGCCCGGTACTCGATCACCTCGTAGTCCATCGTCCCGTACCCGCTCGTCAGCCCCTTCATCTTGTCGAAGAAGTCGTAGATGATCTCGGCCAGGGGCATCTCGAAGGTGATCATGTCGCGCGAGTTGGACACGAACGTCTGCGCCTTGTACACCCCGCGCCGGTCCAGGCACAGCTTCATGATGTCCCCGATGTACTCCTTGGGCAGCATGATCTCCACGCGGCAGATCGGCTCTCGCACCTCGTCCACCTGCCCCATGTCCGGAAGGTCCGCCGGGTTGTGCACCTCCAGGAGCTGCATCCCCTCGGGCACGGCACGGAAGAACGGCGAGGTCGGGTCCACGGGCTTGAGCGCCTGCCCGTTCGCCCCCGTCACCGTGCTCATCCCCCGCACCAGCACGTGGTACGACACCGTCGGAGCCGTCTGCACGATCTCCACCCCGCCCTCGCGCTCCAATCGCTCCTGGATGATGTCCATGTGCAGAAGGCCCAGGAACCCGCAGCGATACCCGAACCCCAGCGCCTCGGAGTGCACCGCCGCGAACGTGAACGACGAATCGTTCAGCGAGAGCTTCTCCACCGCGTCGCGCAGCTCCTCGAAGTCCGAGCCCTTCCCCTCCTCGCTCGTCGCCGGGTAGAAATCACAGAAGACCATCTGCCGCGGCGGCTGATACCCGGGGAGCGCCTCCGTCGCCGGATCCTGCTCCAGCGTGATCGTGTCGCCGATCCGCACGTCCTTGAGCGAGCGGATCGCCGCCACCACATAGCACGTCTCGCCCGGGCCCACCCGCCCGCCGGGCAGGCGGTACGGCTTGGGCGTCATCTTCCCGATCTCCGTCACCTGGAACGTGCGCCCGATCCCCATCATCCGGATCTTGTCCCCGACCTTCAGCTCCCCGTCGAACAGCCTCGCGTACACGATCACCCCGCGGTAATCGTCGTACACCGCGTCGAAGATCAGCGCCCGCAGCTGCCCGACCACCGGCTGGCGCGGCGCCGGGAACCGCTCGCAGATCGACGCCAGAAGCTCCTTGATCCCGATTCCGGACTTCGCCGACACCTGCAAACAGTCCTCGGCCTTGAAGCCCAGCGTCTGCTCGATCTCCATCGCCACGTCGTCGACCCGCGCCGAGGGAAGATCGATCTTGTTGATCACCGGGATGATCGTGAGGTTCTCGTTCACCGCCAGGTACGCGTTCACCAGCGTCTGCGCCTGCACGCCCTGCGTCGCGTCCACCACGAGGATCGCCCCCTCGCACGCCTTGAGCGCCCGCGAGACCTCGTAGTTGAAGTCCACGTGCCCGGGCGTGTCGATGAAGTTGAGCATGTAGAGCTCGCCGTGCGCCTCCGCCGACTCGCCCTTCTTCGTCCTGTGCGACGCCTCGCCCTCCTCCGCCGGCGCCTCGAACTCGGTCTCGAGCTCGTCCGCCCTCGACCCCTTCTGGTGGCGGTGGTACACCGTCACCGCCGATGCCTTGATCGTGATCCCACGCTCACGCTCGATGTCCATCGAGTCCAGGATCTGCTCGCGCGCCTCCCGCGCCGACACGGCGTTGGTCGCCTGCAGCAGTCGGTCGGCCAGGGTGCTCTTCCCGTGGTCGATGTGCGCGATGATCGAAAAGTTGCGGATGTGGGGCGTGGGTTCGGGCATGCCGACGGATCGTAGGAACAACGCCCCCCCACCGCGCAACTACGCCTTCACCGCGATCATCTCGTACACCGGCGGGCACACGATAAAGTCCGTCGACGAGCCCTTGATCTCGTCCAGGTCCCGGATCAGCTCCTCCACGTCCCCCGCCGTCAGCCGACCCATCTCCACCAGCTTGGGCGCAAAGATCCGCCACCACACGTCCACCCAGATGAACATCGTGTCGCTCCCCCGCGCCACCCGGTGGTGCAGCGCCACGTGCTCGAGCTTGAGCCCGGCGCCCTCGCACAGCCGCCCGAACCGCCCCATCACGTCCGTGTCCCCGCCGCGCTCCTCCCACGACGACGCCGTCGCCGCCACCGCCTTCGCCAGCGCCCGACGCCTCGGCGCCATCGTCATCGACCGATAGTCGAAGTAGTCGTGCACGCAGAACCGCCCGCCGGGCTTGAGCGCCCTGGCCACGCTCCGCACCACCCGCGCCGGATCCTTCACAAAGCACAGGACCCACCGCGCATACGCGAGGTCAAACTCCCCCTCGCCCACCCCCAGATCGTGCACGTCCCCCACCACCCCCGAGAGCTGCGGCAGCCCACGCTTCCCCGCCTGCTCGTTCAGGTACGACACGAACGCCGACGACTCGTCCACCCCCACCACCCGCCCCGAGGGCGTCACCAGCTGCGCCAGATCAAACGACGCGTGCCCGGGCCCGCACCCCACGTCGAGCACGTGGTCACCCAGGTCGATCCGCGCTCGCTTCCACACGTCGTGCGCCGCGTCCGCCCACAGCCGATGCTGCAACGCCAGCCGCGCCAGCTCGTCCGCGCCCGTCCCCAGAACGTAATCACGCTTCGACATGCCCGAGCATAGCCGCGGCACCCGCCCGGCAAGCCGTTACCAGCGCCAAATGCCGAACTCCGAATCACGAATGCCGAATCACGACCGCCGAATG
The DNA here is from genome assembly GCA_964614075.1 of uncultured Phycisphaeraceae bacterium. Classification (GTDB taxonomy): domain Bacteria; phylum Planctomycetota; class Phycisphaerae; order Phycisphaerales; family UBA1924. The sequence continues at coordinate 5,300 of CAZTJZ010000017.1, read as the reverse complement.
CCGCGCCTCACTTCACGCCGCCGTATACATCCCCCGCGACACCTTCCTAAACACCTTCCCATTCTTGATCAGCGTCTGATTCACGATCGTCCGGAAGTTCGCGGCACTGGTCTTGTACCCGGCCTCCTGCACCTTCTGCGTCATGTCCGTCACCGACAGCGTCCGCCCCTTGAGCAGCTTCTGCAGCGCCTCGACAAGGTTCATCTCGTTCTTGGGACGCTTGCGCCCCCCGCCCCTACGCGAACCCCCCCGCGCCTTCCTCCGTCCCGCGGCCTTCCCGCCACGCCGGCCCCGACGCCCGCCGCGGGCCGCGCCCTCGTCACTCCCGCCATCGCCGATCAACGCGTCCAGCGCCGCGAGCTTCGCCAGCAGCCGCCGACGCTTCACCTTCAGCCCGGCCGCGCGACGCGCACGCCGAGCAATCTCCTTCTGCAAGTCCGCGATCGTGAGCCCCGACAACCCGCTGGGACGACGTGCCATCTCATGTCCTTTCTTGCACCGGCGTCGCCGGCACGCGAGAAACCAACATCCATCCTGCCCCCACACGCGCCATTTTCAACACATCACCACCACAATCCAACCACAATCCGGCGCGGTCAAGAGCACACAGCGCACGATGCTAGGTCGCGCACCGCCAACATTCGATCCGTGATCACACAACAACTAGGATTCGCACACTTACGATTCGCGCACGCCCAGCTTCGAGAGCAGGCCGTCGAACTGGTCCAGCCCGAAGAACGAGATCACGATCTTCCCGCGCGTGCCCTTGGCGTCCGTGCGGATCATCACGCGCGTCCCGAGCTGCTCCGCGATTCTTTTTTCCATATCACGAACAACCGCCTCACGCGCCCCGACCTCGCTCCGCACTGTCGCGGGCTTCTTGGTCGAACTGAACTTTGCTTCGTGCTCCAATCGGCGCACGCTCCATCCCCCCGCCGCCGCCTGCTTCGCCAGCGACACCCGCGCCGCGCCCGCGCTCACCGACAGCAGCGCCTTGCCGTGGCCGCCCCCGAGCGCTCCCGACGAGATCAGCTCCGCGATCTCCGCCTCCAGCTCAGTGAGGCGGATCAGGTTCGCGACGCTCGAGCGATCCAGCCCCAGCCGCGACGCCAGCTCGGCGTGCGCCACGCCGAACCGCTCGCTCACGTTCTTCATCGCCACCGCGCGGTCCATCGGGTTGAGATCCTCGCGCTGCACGTTCTCCACCAGCCCCCACTCCGCCGCCTCCTCATCGCTCAGCGCCCGCACCAGCGCCGGCACGTGCGTCAGCCCCGCCAGGCGTGCCGCACGCCACCGCCGCTCCCCCGCGATCAGCTCGTACCTCCCGCCCCCCACCGCCCGCACGATCACCGGCTGCATCAACCCCGACCTCCGGATCGACGCCGACAACCCCGCGATCGCCGCGTCATCCATCCGCGTCCGCGGCTGATACCGGCTCGCCGAAATCATGTCCACGCCGATCGAAGTAAAGTCCGATAACCGTTCAGTAGCACCCTCGATTGTCGAGCCGCCGTCGACCGCAACGGGGACCTCCACCGCCGGCGCCGCCTGGAGCAGGCTGCTCAGGCCGCGTCCGAGACGTCGGGGCTTGCCGGACTCGACAGTGCTTTTCGCAGTACCGACGGCCTTGTCGCTCATCGAATATCCTCCCTGAAAACCTCAACGCAGCATACCCAACCCAGGAGCCCCAGGGTGCCAAAGCACAGATCCAGCATCGAGCTCATCGCCCGAGGCGTCCTCGTCCGCGCGGGCGACGTCCTGCTCTGCCGATCCAGCGCCGGCTATTGCTACCTCCCGGGCGGACACGTCGAGTACGGTGAATCGGCCGCCGCCGCCCTCGCCCGAGAGTTTCGAGAAGAGACGGGGCTGCGCGTGAAAGTGGGGCGCCTGCTCGCCATCCACGAGGTGGGATTCAATCAGAAAGGCAAATCTCGCCACGAGGTGAACCTGATGTTCCACGTGGAACATCGCGGGAAGTGGCCGACCGCCATCGAGTCCCGCGAGCCCGGCATCTCGTTCCTCTGGGCTGCCCCATCGCGCCTTGCCCCTCGAGACCTAAGACCCCCCCACGTCCGAGCCTGGCTCCGGAAAGTGCTTTCCGCAAGTCCGATCCGCCCCATGGAAAGCCACGGCCTCGCGTAGCCATCGCCGCCGATTCTGAATACCCACTGAAGGGCAAGTGGGGGCGTGATCGGTCCGATAGTGGCGATGAGCCATGCCGCGCCGCCCCCGTCAACCCGACGCCCTTGGACCCCCACGCCGCCCGGTTCCCGAGGGAGTCGAGGAGCACAGGCTGGTCCAGCTGGGCCGAGCGGCCGGGTTTATCGCCCACGAGATCAACAACCTAGTGACCCCGGTGGTGAGCTACGCCGAGCTGGCCCTGGCCCACCAGGACGATCCAGCCCTCGTCGCGAAGGCCCTGAGCATGGCCAGGCAGAACGCCGCTCAGGCCGGGAAAGTGGCCGTGGCGGTGCTTGCGCTGGCAAGATCGCGGGCGTTCCACGTGGAACAGTCCATTGGACCCGAGTCGCTTCGGGCTTCGCTCGCCGCGGCGATCGAGACGGCCGAGCTCGCCATGGGTCGTCCGCTGTCGGCGGATCGTGTGACGCTCAGCCGGTCGGCCCTGGATGCCCAGGTCGCGATGCCGCAGGTTTTCCTGGATCAGGTTGTGCTCAACATCCTGCTCAACGCCCGGGCCGCGATGGGGCGGGGCGGCTCCATCACGGTCATTGTGTCGATCGTCGGAGGCTCGGCGAGGATCGTCATCGAGGACACCGGCCCAGGTTTCAACGCTCATGCTCCGGAAGTCCGCGCCGGCGGCGGCGGACTTGGGCTAGTATTCTGCTCGCGGGTGGTCGAGGCGTTCGGTGGGACGTTCCTCGTAGAGTCACAGGTCGGCAAGGGAACGCGGGTGACCATCGTCGCCCCCGCGGCCAGGCCTGCACGTGACCTCGCGGCGTAGCGAGCAAACTGGGTCGCGGGCAGTGTGTAGTTATCGGACTTTGGAGACAGAGATGCGTTGGACTGTGTTGTGCGTGATGGTGGCGAGCTCGTGGGCGATTGCGCAGCCCGACCTTGGGAACCTCGAGGAGGTCGAGACGGGCTTGAGTTCGCCGATTTATGCGGCGAGCCCGCCCGGCGATCCCTCGCGCCTCTTCATCGTGCAGCAGGGGGGCATCATCCGGATCCGTCACAACGGCGTGCTGCAGGCCTCGCCGTTCCTGGACGTGAGCGCCCTGCTCACGCCCAACACGGGCACGGTAGTGCTGACGGTCGGCGGGACGCCCACGACGTTCTCGCTCGTGCGCGGCAGCGAGCAGGGCTTGCTGGGGCTGGCGTTCGCGCCGGACTACGCGACGAGCGGGGTGCTGTACGTGAACTACGTCGGGCCGCGCGGCGCGTACTCGACGAACACGCAGAACCTCACCGCGGCGGACGTGGGGCGGACGATCATCGCGAAGTTCACGCGCAGCGCGGCGAACCCCAACCAGGCCTCGACGGTCGTGGTGACGAGCCAGGCGAGCGTGGACACGGTGCTGCGCGTGGACCAGCCCTTCACGAACCACAACGGCGGGTGCATCCAGTTCGGGCCCGACGGATTGTTGTACATCGGGATGGGCGACGGCGGGAGCGGCGGCGACCCGGGCAACCGCGCGCTCGACCCCAGCGTCCTTCTCGGAAAGATGCTGCGCGTCGACGTGTCCCAGGACGCCTTCCCGGCGGACCCGGACAAGGACTACGCGATCCCCGCGGGCAACCCGTACGCGGGCGGCGGTGGGGCGGCGGAGATCTGGGCCCGCGGTGTGCGCAACCCGTGGCGCTGGTCCTTCGATCGCGTCACGGGCGATCTGTGGATCGGCGACGTGGGCCAGGACGCGATCGAGGAAGTGGACTTCGTGACGGGCCACGGCGGTCCCGGACGCAACTACGGCTGGCGCGTGCGCGAGGGGAACAGCGTCACGGGGCTCTCGGCCGGGGCGTTCGAAGTGTCGAATCTCACCGCGCCGGTGTACACGTACACGCACGGGAGCGGGACGAACCAGGGCATCGCCGTGACGGGCGGGTACGTCTATCGCGGGTCGGCGATCCGCGCGTGGCGCGGGCGCTACTTCTTCGGCGACTACGCCAACGGGCGCATCTGGTCGGCGCAGATGATCAACGGCACGTTCTCGGATTTTCAGGACCACACGCTCGCGCTCTCGAACCTCGGGACGACGGGCTCGGCGCGGATCCAGCTCCTCTCGAGCTTCGGCGAGGACGCGAACGGCGAGCTGTACCTCACGCAGACCAACGGGCGCGTGCGCAAGATCGTGCCGCAGAATCCTCAGCCGTGCTTCGCGGATTTGGATGACGGGAGCGGGACGGGGCGTCCGGACTTTGGCGTGACGATCGAGGACCTGGTGTACTACCTCGACGGGTACTACGCCGGGGCGTGGCGTGCCGACCTCGACGACGGCTCGGGCACGGGCGTGTTCGACTCGGGCGTGACGATCGAGGACCTGGTGTTCTTCCTCGAGCACTACGCGGGCGGGTGCTGAGCGGGGAGACCGGGCCCGGCGGGCGCGCGAGAGAAGAAGAAGCGAGTAGGACCCAGGCGGGACGCCTGCGCCACGAGGAAACAAGGGAGTCGATTCGGGAGGAACCTCGCGTGGGTTATTCCGCCGGGAGGATCACCACGTCGTCCTCGTGGATGGAGACGGCGGGGTGCTTGGGCGTGGGCGAGCCGAAGGGGTGGAGCTGCGCGAGCCGCAGGCGCGTGCCGTCCTTGAGCTCGACGAGGTGCTGCGCGGTCTCGCCGAGGAACGTGGTGTCGAGGATGGTCGCGGGGAGCGTGTTGTCGCGCGGCGTGGCGGGCGCGTCGATCAAACGCAGCGCCTCGGGGCGGAGGGAGAGGAGCACGCGGCCGGTCGCGTGGGGCGGGCTCACGGAGGAGCGGAGCGTGCCGGCGGAGGTCTGGAGGGTGGTGGTGGCGTGGTCGCGGCTCAGTATCGTCGCGGGGAGGAGATTGGTCTCGCCCAGGAACTCGGCGACGAACCTGGAGCTGGGGCGACGGTACATCTCCGGCGCGGTCGCGAGCTGCACGAGCTGGCCCGAGCGCATGATCGCGATGCGGTCGGCCATGCTGAGCGCTTCTTTCTGATCGTGCGTGACGTAGACGGTGGTGATCCCCGAGGCCTTGCAGATCCTGCGGATCTCCATGCGCAGGTCGTTGCGCAGCTTGGCGTCGAGGTTCGAGAGCGGCTCGTCCAGGAGCAGGACGCTGGGACGGATGACCAGGGCCCGGGCGAGCGCGACGCGCT
>CAZTJZ010000016.1:0-34748 GCA_964614075.1 uncultured Phycisphaeraceae bacterium | reverse complement strand
GGCGGCGCGGCGCACCCGGCGAGCAGCACGACCCACGCGAGCAGGGGTGCGGCGGTGTTCATGAGCCCTCCCGGGCGAGCCTGGAAAAAAGCTCGCCGCGTTTCTCGTAGTTCTCGAACTGATCCCACGACGCGCACCCGGGGCTCAGGAGCACGACTTCGCCCGGGCGGGCGTCCCGGGCGATCCGCGCCATCGCCCGGTCGAGCGTGACGCAGGCCACGGCGCTGGCGGCGTGGGACGTGATGGCCGCCCCGGTGGCGCCGATGGTGTACAGCCCCGCGAGCGACGGGGCCAGGCGGGCGAGGGGCGCGAGGTCGGCGCCCTTGTCGTACCCGCCCGCGATGAGACGCACCCGCGCGGGCTCGAAGGAAGCGACCGCGAGCAGGGCGGCCTCGGGGGTCGTGGACTTGCTGTCGTTGTAGTAGCGCACGCCGGCGCGCTCCACGACGAACTCCAGGCGGTGGGGGAGCCCGCGGCAGGTCCGCGCCGCCCGCTCCGCGTCGGCCCGGGTGATGGACGGGTCGATCGCGAGGCAGGCGGCGACGGCGGCGGCGGCGTTGCGCTCGTTGTGCTCGCCCGGGATCGTGAGCCCGCCCACGCGGTCCGTGTCGCGCAGCTCCAGGCGCACCACGCCGGGCGGGGTCTCGAGCGCTAAGAGCGCCGGGCCGAGCACGGCCGTGGCGCCGGGCGTCATCGCGTCGATCAGGTGGCGTTTGCAGCGCGAGTAGTGCTCGAACGACCCGTGCCAGTCGAGGTGGTTGGGGAGGATGTTGGTGATGACGCCCACCCGCGGGGCCCACGCGTCGGCGTGGAGCCAGTGGAGCATCGCGCTCGAGAGCTCCAGGACCATGATCGTGTCGGGGTGGATCGAGCGGTGCAGCTCGCTCAGGAGCGAGCCCCCGATGTTGCCCCCCAGGACCGTGTCGCGTCCGAGGGCTCGCAGGACGTGGTGGATCATCGCGCTGGTGGTGCTCTTCCCCGCCGAGCCCGTGATGGCGACGACGCGGCGCGGGTCCGGCAGCCGGCGCGTCAGGAGCTGGATCTCGGTGAGGACGGGCACGCCCGCGGCGTTGGCCGCCCGGAGGAAGCGGTTGTCCCACGGGCGGGGCACCGCGGGGTTGGCGATGACTAGGTTGGGCGTGGAGAAGTCGCTGACGTTGTGCTCGCCCAGGCGCAGGCGCAAGTGTCCTGCGCCGATCAGGTCCGCGAGGGCGGCGAGGGAATCGCCGAGCTTCTCCGGCGGGTCGAGGTCGGTGAGGAGCACGTCGGCGCCCTGCTCGACGAGCCATCGCGTGACGCCGCTCCCGCCCCCGAAACGCCCCAGGCCCATCACGGTGACGCGTTGTCCTTCGAGCTCTTTGGGCATGGGTTGGTGCGATTCTCCGTGCGGCGGCGGGCCTGATGGGCGTGATGGGCGGGGTGCCCCGGCGCTACATCAGGGCGACGGGGTCCACGTCCACCGCGGTCTTGGCGTCGCTCTTGAGCAGCCCGCGGGCGCGGACGGCGTTGAGGAGCGAGGTCAGCATCGCGGGCGAGGGGCAGAGAACCTCCGCCGCGAAACGGTAGTGCCCCGCGATCCGCGAGATGGGGCATTCCGACGGGCCCTCGATGCCCGCCGCACGCGAGGGATCGTGCTCGCGGAGCGCGCGGACGATCGCGTCGGCGGCGTGGCGGGCCTTGTCAGCCGAGGCGCCCCGGCACACGATCCGCGCCATCCGCGTGAAGGGTGGGAGGCCGAACCGCTCTCGCCCGCGCAGCTCGTCGTGGGCGAAGCGGAGAAAATCGTGCGCCGCGGCGGCCTGGATCGCCGGGTTCGTGGGGTCGAGGGTCTGGACGATCACACGCCCGGGCTTGGCCCCGCGTCCCGCGCGCCCCGCGACCTGGCAGAGCAGCTGGAACGTCCGCTCGTGGCAGCGAAAGTCGGGCAGGTGCAGGGCCGTGTCGGCGTCGAGCACGCCCACGAGGCGCACGTTCGCCACGTCCAGCCCCTTGGCGATCATCTGGGTTCCCAGGAGCACGCGGACCTCCCCCCGCGCGAAGCGCGAGAGGGCCCGGAAGTAGTCGCTCCCGCGCTTCATCGTGTCCGAGTCCACACGCACCAGCGTGCGTCCGCGCTCGAGCCCGTGCGAGGCGAGCAGCCCCTCGAGCTCCTCCTCGGCCTTCTGCGTGCCCGCGCCCAGCGAGGTCAGCCGTCGTCCGCACGTCGGGCACAGCACGGGCAGCTTCTGCTCGGAGAGGCAGTGGTGGCAGCGGACCAGGGCGCCCAGCGGGAGGGCGCGGTCCTTGTGGTGCACCATCCCCGCGTCGCACAGCGAGCAGGAGAGCACGAACCCGCACCGCGCGTCGGGGCAGGCGATCCGGCTCGCGAACCCGCGGCGGTTGAGGAGCACGATCGCCTGCCCGCCCCCGCCGAGGGTCTCGTGCAGCGCGGCGAGGAGCCTGGGCCCGACGTTGCGGAGTGTGGACTCGCCGCCCTCACGCAGGACTCTTCGCTCCTCGCGCATGTCCACGATCTCGACCTTGGGGAGCGTTCCCCCGCCCACGCGCCGGGGCATGGAGAGGAGCGTGAAGCGCGCGGGGCCCTCGGGACGGGCGTTGTTCCAGCTCTCCAGCGAGGGCGTCGCCGAGCCCAGCACGACGGGGCAGGATTCGAGCTGGGCCCGCTTGATGGCGGCGTCGCGTCCGTGGTATCGCGGGAGCTGGTCCTGCTTGTACGACGTGTCGTGCTCCTCGTCGACGATCACCACGCCCAGGTTCATGAGCGGGGCGAAGACCGCCGAACGCGCCCCGACGACGACCGACGCGCGCCCCTCGCTGAGGCGTGCCCACTCGTGGTGGCGCTGCGTGGGCGTGAGCCCGGAGTGGAGCACCGCGACGCGGGACGCGCCCAGGCGCGAGGTGAACCGGGCCGAGGTCTGCGGTGTGAGCGCGATCTCGGGCACGAGCACGATCGCGGCTTTGCCCAGGGCGAGGGCGCGTTCGATGACGCGGAGGTAGACCTCGGTCTTCCCGCTGCCCGTGACGCCGTGCAGGAGATGAACGCGGAAGGTCCCGAGCGCGCGCTCGATCGCGTCGGCGGCGGCGGACTGATCGGGCGTGAGCTGGGGTGCGAGTTGGGGAGCGAGTTGGGGCGAGATCTGGGCATTCGGCGAAGCCGCGGCGTCGTCGGAATCTCCCGTGAGCATCCCCGCCTCGCCTCGCGGGACGATCGTGCTGTGCTCTTCCTCGACGAGCAGGCCCAGCTTCACGAGCTGGTTGACGCGCCGGCGGGTGCGCTCGCCCTGCCGCAGCGCCAGGGCCGCGGCGGAGATCGGAAAGACGCCCGCGTCCAGAGCCAGAACTTCCGCGGCGAACTCGCGCAGCGAGTCGGGGATCGTGCCGGGCGTGCCCGCCCGAGCAAGGAGCGTGGTCCGGCGCACGCCCGCGCGCTTCTTCACCGCGGCGGGGGTCATCGTGGCGAGCACCATGCCCAGCGGGCAGACGTAGTAGGTGGCCATCCAGCGTGCCAGCTCGATGAGGCTCTCGGGGAGGCGCCCCCCGCGGACGCTCTCGACCGGCTTCACGCTCCCGCGCTTCAGCCCCATCGCCAGCTCGGGCCCGCCGGTCTGGATGACGATCCCGCCCGCGGGCGTGTCGCCTCGGCCCAAGGGGACGCGCACCGAGTCGCCCACGCGGAGAAGCCCGGTGCGGTCGAGGTAGGTGAGCCCCTCGTCGTCGCGAGACCGCGAGGGTTCTTTGGCCTGGTCGATCCCGCGCTCGACGACGACGCGGACATAGCGTCCCGGCGCGGGAGATTCCGACGGCTGGGGAGTTTCGAACAGAGCGCCCTGCGTCACGCCGCTACACTAGTGTGCTCGCCGCGTGAGAATGGACCGCTTCACGCCGCACCATGAGCCAAGGAGGGATCCCTCGGCATGCCTTCGGACCGCTCGCGCACGCCGCCGTCCCAATCACCACGTCCGGACCGTTCGGCCGCCTCGGGGGTGGCCTCGCGCCCGATGGCGCGGCTGGCGCTGGCCTCGGGCGAGGTCTTCGTGGGGAGAGGATTCGGCGCGGTGGGGCGGGGCGTGGTGGCCAACGCCGAGGTGGTCTTCAACACCGCGACCAGCGGCTATCAGGAGTCCCTCACCGACCCGTCGTACACCGGGCAGATCCTGGTCCAGACCTTCCCGCTCATCGGGAACACCGGGACCAATCCCGAGGATGTCGAATCGCAGAAGGTGCAGGTCTCGGGGCTGGTGGTGCGCGAGCTCGCCCGGCGGCACTCGAACTTCCGCGCCGACGCGTCGCTCTCGGAGTATCTCGCCCGCTCGGGCGTGCTGGGCCTCGAGGGCATCGACACCCGCGCCCTCACGACGATTCTCCGCGCTCGAGGGTCGACCCAGGGCGTGCTCACCGACGCCCCACGCGATGGCGAGGGCGCCATCAGCGACGCCGCGCTCGTGGAGCGGGCGCGGCGAGCGCCCTCGATGGCGGGGCAGAACCTGGTCCCGATCGTGGGGTGCGCGAGCCGCCAGACCTGGACCCAGACGCTGGGCGATTGGTCACCATCGCGGGCCAGGACGCCCGGGCGCCGGTTCAGGGTGCTGGCCCTGGACTGCGGCGCGAAGCGGAACATCCTGAGGAACCTGTCGGATCGCGGGTGCGACGTGATGGTCGTCCCGCACGACACCCCGGCCTCCGAAATCCTCGCCAAGTACGAGAAAAAAGAGATCGACGGATTGTTTGTGTCGAACGGCCCGGGCGACCCGGCGGCGGTGAACGCAACGATCGCGACGCTCAAGGGCGTGCTGGACCAGCCGCCCGACAAGGTCCCGCCGACGTTTGGGATCTGCCTCGGGCATCAGCTCCTGGCGTTGGCGATCGGGGCGGCGACGTACAAGCTCAAGTTCGGGCACCGCGGGATCAACCAGCCCGTGCTCAACCGGCGGAGCGGGAAGGTGGAGATCACCAGCCAGAACCACGGCTTCGCGGTGGACCCGGCGAGCCTGGAAAAGGTGGGGGGTGAGGCGACCCACGTCCACCTCAACGACGGGACGCTGGCGGGGTTTCGGCTTCGGAACGTGCCGGTGTTCTGCGTGCAGTACCACCCCGAGGCTTCCCCGGGGCCCCACGACGCGGGGTACCTGTTCGATGACTTTGTCAGGTCGATGGAGGAGCGGCGGGGGTCTTCTCCGGAGAAGACGGGAGTTGGGGCCCGATAGCTTGGGCAGGACGGCGGAACTGGAGAAAGAGGGCGGGATAACCGGTACGCACCCTGGTGTCGGGCGCGGTTGTGGGGTAGAGATATCTCGGTTGGGGCGTGGAGTCGAGGTGGGGATTGAGGCGGGTGGGTGTCCGGCCGATAGAGCAAGAAATAGGGCTTTACACGAGGCCCTGGAATGTGTTATCCTCTGAAGAAGGAGTCTGAAAGGGCTGCTCACCAGGGGGTAGAAAGGAGGCGGTTGTCGGGCTGACGAGGAGTCGGTCCACCCGCGGAGCAGCAAGGGCGCGGAGGAAGGAACGAGTAGAGATGTCGCGATGTTGTGCGTGGGCGCTCGCCCGCGATCGCGAACGCCGACGTGCTCTGAGAGGTTCAGGTGAAGACGGCGGTTCGTGAGCGAACGCGTTGAATCTTGAACAGTGTGTTGGGTGGCAAGAACAGATCCGCGCGTGCGTTTGTGCGGAGTGATCGAGTGCTGACGGTGTAGACGTTGTGTTCCGGCGGGCCGAACGTTCCCCGCCGGATCAAAGGTTTCTGTGATTCGGAGCGTGTGCTCCAGGGTTTCAGAGAGGAGTTTCCGATGAAGGTGAATAAGGGTTTGATGCTCTCGCTTGTGGCCGGGTGTGTTGCTCCGGCGGTCGCGGTGGATGACACGGCGGATCGTCCGATCATCGACGGTCGCACGCTGACGCACATTCCGTTCGTGCAGCGGGCGATGTCGACGACGAGCGGCGGGTTCTCCGGGCGCGTCGTGCGTCCGCTGGCCGTGTACGACACGGGCGTGCCCGTGACTGGCGTGACGGCGACGGGTGTGTTCGCGGGTCCTGGCAACGGCGCGTTCATCTATGACGACATCGTCACAATCCCCGCAGTGGGCGCGATCACGCTCGACGCGGCGAAGTTCGGCATGTGGTACCCCGCCAACGGCGCGGACCAGGTCTACCTGAAGTTTGAGTTCTTTACCACGCACGTGGGCACCGGCGCCGCGGCGACGTCGAACCCCTGGTCCGGCGCTCCCAGCCTCACCAACGTGTGGGACCTGGGCACGGGCTGGGCGGCGACCTCCGCGGCCGGCGCGTACTTCCCCACGTTCCTGGACTTCACGGACAACGGCGGGACGGACATGACGCTCCCGGCGGCGGGGACGTACGGCGTGCGGATGTCGTTCTGGGGCGATGCCGCCGCCACGACGACTCCTCTCACCAACTTCAACCTCTTCAGCCGCGCGAACATGACGTGCTGGCCCGTGGGCTCGTCGGACTTCAAGCGCTGGTTCGGCGCTCCGGCCGACGCGGGCAACCCGGCGCTCATCGTGAACGACGCGGCCCACTCGACGGGCACCGCGGCGGGCACCCGCGCGATGTTCCTGGGCTTCCGCTCGAACGTGGACGCGACGGCCCCGGCCTCTCAGAACCTCGGCACGCTGCCCGACGGGCTCACGACGAACTCCTCGTCGTCCCCGGCGAGCGGTGTGAAGTGGTACCAGTTCGCGTTGGCCGGCGACGCGACGGACACCGCGGGCGCCGCGGGTCAGTTCCTCGACATCGACACCGAGGGTTCGGCGGGCGACGTGACGATCGCCGTGTACGACGCGGCGGGCGACCTCATCGCCTTCGACTCTTCGAGCGGTTCGGGCACACAGGCCCAGCTCTCCTTCGGCATGGGTCGTCGGCTTGAGGTCACGGGCGGCAAGCAGTATGACGGCCGCAACTTCGACGACGTGACCCCGGGCAACGCCGACGACATCAAGGGTCTCTCGGCGGCGGCTGGCCCCTACAACCTCGCGGTCTCCGGGAACGGCGCGGCGTTCTCCGACGGGTGGGTCGTGACCACCTGCGGCAACGCGGCGGCGAACTTCACGGTGAACTTCCGCACCAACACCAACGGCGCGGCGCTCGCGGCGTCGGCGCTCCCCCTCATCGAAGGGCCCAACGACGACCTCGACGCGGTGCTCGGCCAGATCACCTCGGCCAACCCCGGCACGCTGGCGGCTCTCGCCCTTGAGGGCGGGCAGGTCCGCTGGATCAAGTTCACGACCTGCAAGCCGGCGGACGCGACCAACACCGTGACCATCGCCTGCGCTCGTGAGACGGGCATCATCGGCGGCGGGCACGCTCTGTTCGACGGCGCGACGGGCAATCTCGTGGCTTCGGCGTCCAACGCCGACGGCACGCTGATCCCGTCGCTGGCCTTCGGCGGCGCGAACCCCGGGCTCGCGGCGGGGACCTACTACCTCGCTCAGTTCGGCCAGGACGCGGTCAACGCGATCGACTTCCACCCGTCGGCCTCGACCAACGGGCGCTTCCACGTCCGTAGCCGCAACGGCGACAACGGGTTCGACGCGCTGGGCAGCGTGACGGTGTCGTGGGCTGACTGCAACGTCGTGGCCGGCTGCTGGGGTCCCCCCTGCGTCGCCGACTTCGACGACGGCAGCGGCACGGGCGTGCCGGACGGCGGCGTGACGATCGACGACCTCATCTACTACCTCGGCCTGTTCGAGGCCGGCGACGTCTGCGCCGACGTGGACGACGGGTCGGGCACGAACACGCTGGACGGCGGCGTGACGATCGACGACCTCATCTACTACCTCGGCCGGTTCGAGGCGGGCTGCTAATCAGCTCCGCTGATCGGCAGGGTTGAACACAACCAAGGCCCGCGGGTGAACAGCCCGCGGGCTTTTTTTTCTGCACGTGTCTACCTCACGGGATCGGGTCAGGTGCGACGACCGTGGCGCTGAATGGACTGCGGCCCGTGGAGAATCGGGCGGCGAGCCGGTGAGTTGTGCTTCCCCGTCGCGGAGCGAGGGGGTACGCGAAGACGCCCGAACGCCGGTGTGAATCCATATCGGAGACGGTCCGCTTCGGCGGAGCGTGCTCCTCAGAGACTGTTTCAGAACCAACAACGAGAAGAGGGAGGCACAGGCGGGACGCCTGTGCCACGAGGAGAAGGAGGGTTCTGAAACAGTCTCTATGGCGTTCGTCGTGCGGTGGCGTAGCGGACGCCGCGTCGTTCGAGCTCGGCGAGGATTGTCTGGACGAGGGGTGTGTCGTGCCCCAGGAGTTCCGGGGCGATGACGCCGCGGGCGGAGATGCGTCCCGAGGCGATGAGGCGGGCGCCGATGGCGCAGGGGAAGGCGGTGGTGCGGGCCATGCTGGTGAAGCCGGTCGCGGAGTCGAGGAAGTCCAGGAGATCCCAGGAGAGGCGGACGCGTGAGCCGTCGAGGGTTCCGACGGCCTCGACGCGCATGACGGTGAGGTCCTGCTCGCCGGGCGTGTAGGTCCACTTGGGGAAGAGGAGAGCGCTGGTGAGGTCGATGGGGCGGACGCGGACCGGGGCGCCGGTGTCGGCGTCCTTGAGGGTGACGGGCTCATGGGAGAAGAGCCCGGTCTCGCGGAAGGCGCGCATGAGCTCGATGTGCCCGGGGTAGCGGAGGGTTTTTTCTTTCATGCTGGGGACGCGGAGGGTGGAGGCGAGGGAGCGCAGGCCGTCGGTGTTGAAGGCCTCGACGGTGCCCACGCCCGGGAGGTCGAGGAGCTCGGGCTCGGAGAGCGCGGGGCGGACGACGGTCGTGCCGTGCTCGACGATGCGGCTGGGGCGGGTGTACTCCTCGATGACGTCGGAGGGGGCGAAGGCGGCCTTGTAGTCGAAGGGCCAGGTGCGGAGGCGTGGGAGTCCGCCGACGTAGATGGCGATCTCCTCGCAGGGGTTGAGGAGTGCGGAGGCGTGCCCGGCGAGGAGGTTGGACATGCCCGGGGCGACGCCGAAATCGACGAGGGCGGTGACGTTGTGCTTCTTGGCGAGCGTGTCGAGCTGGAGAGCGTCCTCGCCCATGAAGGAGATGTCGCAGTAGTGCTTGCCGGATTCGATGACGGCGCGGAGGGTCTGGAAGCCGATGCGGCTGGAGAGGGCGCCCAGGACGATGTCGAAGGGGGCGACGGTCTTCCTGACGAGGGCGGGGTCGGAGAGGTCGGCCTTGAGAGTCTGGATTGGTCGCGGGGCGCGCGTGCGGGCGCGTTCGAGGGCCTCGTCGCGCGAGTCGGCGACGGTGACGCGGAAGGCGGGGTCGGTGGAGAGGTCGGCGGCGATGACCGACCCGACCATGCCGGCGCCGAGGACAATTGCGTTGGTCATGGGAGGGCTCCGCGGAGGGTGGGAGGGCTGGCGAGCACGAACCAGCAGCGGGCTCGCTCTAGTGCGCGGGAATCCAGAGGTAGTAGACGCCCGAGGTGCCGCCCGGCGCTCCGAGGGCGAGGGGGTCGAGCGCGGGGAGGCAGACCTTGAGGAGGTTCACGTCGGCGGGCGCGGCGGCGTAGGCGGACTGGACGGGCTTGCCCTCCTCGGCGTACTTGACGAGGCGGGCGTCGCGAACGTTGGCGAGCTCCTGCACACGGGCGTACGCCTCGCGCAGCCCGCCCAGCTCGTCGACGAGCCCGATCTCGAGGGCCTTGGCGCCGGTGACGACGCGTCCGTCGGCGACGGCGTCGAGGACATCGCCCGGGACTCCCGGGCGCCGTTCGCGGACGATCGTCTTGAAGCGGGTGTAGAACTCGTCGATCATGTCCTGCAGGACGGCGTACTGCTCCTCGCGCACGGGCTCGAAGGGGTTGGCGAGGTCCTTGTTGCGCCCGCTCTTGATGGACCGCGAGCGGACCCCGATCATCGAGAGCCCCTCGGAGAAGTTGAGGGTGGGCATGATGACGCCGATCGAGGCGGTGATGGTGGTGGGCTGGGCGAGGATCCGGTCACCGGCGAGGGCGAGGTAGTACCCGCCGCTGGCGGCGACCTCGCCCATGGAGATGACGACGGGCTTGGAAGTGAGCTCGCGGAAGCGGAGGGTCTCGCGGTACATGGTGTCGCTGGCGGAGACGGTCCCGCCGGGCGAGTTGACGCGGACGATCACGCCCTTGACCCTGGGGTCCTTCTCGGCGAGGGCGAGCTCTGCGGCGTAGCGGTCGACGGGGTTGGGGGCCGGAGCGAGCAGGCTTGGAGGGCTCGCGTCGGCGAGGAGCCCGCGCACGTCGAGCAGGGCGATCTTGGAGGAGCCCGAGCCCTCCCAGACGGTGCGTTCCTGGAGCGGCGCGCCGCCGAAGCCCACGTTGATCGCCACCTTGGGCTCGCAACCCGCGAGGCCCGAGAGCGCGGCGCCCAAGAGCAAGATCGCGCCTACAACGCGAGGGATGTGCATGGTGGAGTGTACCCGCGAGCCCGTGACGGGCCGCGTGACAAGGGACGCGTGCTGGCGGGAGCGTGATGACCGAGCCGACGCACATCCCGGTGATGCTCTCGGAGGTGGTGGATGTGCTCTCGCCCCGGGCGGGGGAGACGTTCGTGGACTGCACGGCCGGGCTGGGTGGGCACGCGGAGGCGATCGCGCGGCTCGTGGGCCCTGCGGGGCTCGTTGTGCTCAACGATCTCGACCAGGGGAACCTGGCGCGGGCGGTGGCGCGGCTGAAGACGATCGAGCACGGGCCCAGGGTGCTGGCGAGGCGGGGGAACTTCGCCGACGTGCCGCGGTACCTGGCGGGCGAGGGGGTCGCGGCGGACATGGTGCTCGCGGATCTGGGGTTCGCGTCGAGCCAGGTGGACGACGGGGAACGGGGGTTCTCGTTCGGGCGGGACGGCCCCCTGGACATGCGCATGGACCTGTCCCAAACCCTGACAGCAAGAGACCTTGTGAACGGGCTGAGCGAGGGGGAGATCGAGCGGATCCTGCGGGAGTTTGGGGAGGAGCCCGCGGCGGGGCGGATCGCCCGAAAACTTGTGCGGGTGCGCGCCCAGAGGCCGATATCGACGACCGGGGAGCTCGCGGAGATGGTGCGGTCCGCCGTGGCGGGCGGGGGTGGGGGCGTTCACCCCGCAACCCGGACGTTCCAGGCGCTTCGGATCGCGGTGAACGACGAGCTGGGGAGCCTGGAGGCGTTCCTGTCGCGGGTGGGGCGGGGGGAAGGCTGGCTGCGGGGTGAGGCGAGGATGGCGATGATCACGTTCCATTCACTCGAGGATCGTCCGGTGAAGCGAGCGTTCTCGGCGCTGGTCAAGGGCGGGGTCGCGTCGTGGATCGGGCCCGATCACCGCGCGCCGTCGCCCGAGGAGGTGGCGGCGAACCCGCGGGCGAGGTCCGCGAAGCTTCGGGCGATACGCCTGTCGCGCGGCTAGACCCGCGTGCGTGTCGCACGCCTACCATGCGTCACACGCCGAAGGGCGGTGATGCGGCTTGCACGGTCGTACTTGGGTGTATGGATGCGCCCGACCGATCGTAGAGCAAGGGCTTTGGCCGCATGCATCGTCGGCATGAGGCGGGCAGGGACGCTCACCGTGACACGAGAACTCAAGCTTGCATTGATCGTGGGATTCGCGCTGGTGCTGGTGGTGACGGTGCTCATCAGCGACCACATGTCGCGTGCGCGCACCACACGGCTGGCGGATTCTCGGGCGGACCATCCGATCTCGACGCGGGAGATTTCGCCCGCGGTGGGGGCGTTGCGTGCCGACCGGTCGCCCACGCCCACGGGCCCGCTCGTCGCCAACGGGACGACCGCGGTGTCGGACGTGACGACGGTGCCCCACGAGGGGTTGGGGGCCGTGGCGGCCCAGCCCGCGCCCACGCTCCTGCTCGGTGCCGGCGGGGGGATGAACCCGCCCGGGACGGGCACGCTGGAGCAGGAGGCGGCGAAGTTCGGCGTGCGGTTGAATCAGGTGCCGGTGGTCATGGATACAAACTCGGTGCCCACCGACCCGACGGGCGCGGGGCACTCGTCGCAGGTCCCCGGCGTTCTCACGGCGTCGAACCCGAATGGTGCGCTGCCGCAGGATTCGGGCGTGAATGAAACAACCCCGGGTCTGACGCCCGGCGCGGGCTCGGGGATTGTGACGGGCCCGCTGACTCCGATCCTGACCCCTGAGCCCACGCCGCCCGGCGCGGCGCCCGCGGCACCGTCGCGGGGCGACGAGGGTGTGTACTACACGGTGGTGTCGGGGGACAGCCTGTACAAGATCGCGGCCAAGCAGCTCGGAAACGCCGAGGCGTGGCGGCAGATCGCCAAGGCGAATGGGCTGAGCGAGGGCACGTCGCTGAAGATCGGGCAGAAGCTGCGGATGCCGGCGTCGGGGGCGGGATCCTCGCCTCAGCCGCGGACGACGGTGCGTCCGGCTCCCGAGCGAGTGGACCCGACGTACGCGATTCAGCCGCCGCGGTCGTCGACGCGTCCGATTGTCGAGCCCAAGCCCGCGAGGCGTGAGGCCAAGCCCGAGGCCCGCCCCGAGACGAAGGCGGAGACCAGGCCCGCGCCCAAGAGCGACGGGAAGACCTACGTCGTGCAGAAGGGCGACACGATCATGACCATCGCCCAGAAGGCGCTGGGCTCGGCCCGCCGCGCCGACGACATCCTCGCGATCAACGACGAGGTGGACTCGGACAACATCCACGTCGGCCAGGTGCTCAGGCTCCCGCCCCGCTAGAACCGGAGAGTCGCGTGTTCGCGAAGCTCGTCGCGGTCATACTCGCGCTGGGGATCGTGGGATGCTCGCTTTTGGCGCTGCGCCAGTCGCGCCTCCAGGCGGCGAGCGAACTCGCGCAGACCCAGCTTCGGATCGGGCGGCTCGACGAGCGGCTGTGGCTGCTCCGCGGAGAGATCGCTCGGCGTGTCTCGCCCGAGGCGGTGGAGCACGCCGCCGAGCAGATGGGCCCGACCAAGGCGATGGTGATGGAGGCGCTGACGGTCGAGGCCCCGACGATCGAGGGCGAGAAGCCCGGCGTTCACCAGACGCGGGCCGCGCGGTAGAGCCGGGAGCTTGCGAGCGGCCCGAGAAGAGTGTCGAGGAGCGATCGATGCCGCAGGACGCACGCGTGAAGCCCCGGGATCGGATGTCGTTGGTGAACCTGATCGTTCCGGCGGCGCTCTCGGTGGTGCTCGTGGTGCTGCTGGGTCGGGTGGTGCAGCTGCAGGTGTCGCCCTCGGAGCGACTGCGGGAGCAGATCACGCCGCGGTCGAGCGTGTCGGCGGACACGGCCCGGCGCGGTGACATCTTCGACCGGCGCGGGCGGGTGATCAGCAGCACGCGGTTCGGGTATCGGGTTGTGGTTGATCCGTCGGTGATGAAGCAGCCCGACGCGGTCGTCGAGCCTCTGGCGGGGGTGCTGGGGCTCGACGCCGAGGCGCTGGGCGGGAGGATCTCCGACGCGGCGGCGGCGAACCGTCGCGTGAGCGCGGCTCTGGCGTCGAGGGAGGATCCCGCGCACGGGCTGGGCGCGATGTTCCCGGAGGTCTTCGAGTTCCTGCGCAAGTCGCGGGGCGGGGAGGACACGGCGAGCGTGGTCCCCGCGGCGCTCGCGCCGGGGGAAAGGAACGCGCGGACGACGCCCATCCGCTATCTGCCCGTGAGCGACGTGATCGGCGACGCGCAGGCCGAGGCGGTGCGGAAGCTCAGGCTCCCGGGCGTGGGGCTGGAACGCCGCCCCGTGCGCGAGTACCCGGGCGGCGAGGTGATCGCGCCGATCATCGGGCTGGTGGGGTTCGAGGACGAGGGGATGATGGGCGCGGAGAAACGCCTCGACGGCGCGCTCAAGGGCGAGGCGGGCTCGATCAGCTACATCCGCGACAAGCGCGGGCGCCCCCTGTGGGTCGAGCCCGGGCAGATCAGGCCGGCGCTCCCCGGGGGCGACGTGCGCCTGTCCATCGATCTGGAGCTTCAGCGGATGTCGCACGAGGAGCTCGTGCGCGGCGTGGAGGATGCGGACGCCGCGGGGGGGCGGCTGGTCATGCTCGACCCGCTCACGGGCGAGGTGCTCGCGATGGTGGATCTCACGCGAAAGCTCGCGAATCTTGCGGGGTATCCCTGGGGCGAGGAGCCTCGTTCTGCGAAGGGCAAGGCCAAGCCCGGGGCGGAGCGGGCGGGCGCGGAGCGGAAGAACGTGTGGCCCGACCTGCCCGTGGTGCCGTTGGGCAGCCCGGCGCGGTACATGACGATCCTGCCCGACCCCAGGCGTGAGATTCATCCGGCGCTGGGACGCAACCGGTGCGTGGAGGACATCTACGAGCCGGGGTCGACGTTCAAGCCCTTCGTGTGGTCGACGATCACTGAGCTGGAGCTGGCCCGGCCCGGCGAGGTGTTCGACACCGAGGGCGGGCGCTGGCACACGGGCTATGGGCGGTACATTGAGGACGTGACGAAGCGCGCGACGATGACGTGGTCGGACGTGCTGATCAACTCGTCCAACATCGGGATGATCAAGGCATCGGAGCGATTGAGCTGGGCGCAGCTGCACGACGTGCCGGTGCGGTTCGGATTCGGTCGGCCCACGGGGATCGGGCTCCCGGGCGAGGCCTCGGGCATCGTGACGCCTCTGAACAAGTGGACCAAGTACAGCCAGACGTCGTACGCGTACGGGCACGAGGTGGCGGTGACGCCCCTGCAGATGGCCCGCGCGTTCGCGGCGTTCTGCCGACCGGGCGAGCTGGCGGGGACCATGCCGCAGGTCCATCTCACGGCGGTGGACCCGGCGCCCCACGCCAAGAGCGTGGGCCCGGCGGAGCTGCAGAAGGGCGTGATCTACCGCGTGATGAAGCCCGAGACGGCGAACCTGACGCGGAGCACGATGAAGGGCGTCGCCGACGCCGCCGAGGGGAAGATGAAGCTCATGAAGACGCCGGACTGCGACACGGCGTGGCGGTATCACATGTTCGGGAAGTCGGGCACGGCGGAGATTCCGCTTACCGAGCCCCCGCCCGGGAAGCGACGCCCCAAGGGCTCGAGCGGCTATTTCGAGGGGCAGTACAACTCGAGCTTCATCGCCGGGGCGCCCATCGAGAACCCCAAGATCGTGGTCATCGTGGTGATCGACGACCCGGGCCCGGAGCGCATCCGGAAGCGCCAGCACTACGGCACGTACGTCGCGGGCCCGGTGGCACGCCGGGTGGTCGAGCGGGCGCTCACGTACCTCGGCGCCCCGCCCTCGGTGACGGCGGATCACACGGTCGCGTCTGTGAATCCGTAGCAAAATCCCCTGTTTTGGTTAAAGCCCGAGAAAGTTCCGGTGTAACCGGTTACTTGCAAGTGTTTACTTGGGGATGATCGAACTGCATGCCGGTGTTTGCATGGGCTTTGCTCCCCAGGCTGTGCGGTGGGGTGCTGCGAATCCCGTAGGGATGGGTGATTTGTGGTACACTTACCCCGGATGTTTCGCGCTGAAAGGCGCATCCGTGAAACCCGCCGGGCCTCAAGACACCCGGCTTGAGAGGAGAGAGAGATGAAGCGTGCACTCGTGTTGTGTGGTGTGATTGCGCTCGCCGGCGGCGTGGCGCAGGCGACGACGTACACCGACGGTGTCGGGACCAGCGACGTCGACAACTTCTACCTGAGCCAGGGATTCAACCACCTGGACATCACGTCGGTGGACATGACCAACGACGCCACGAACTTGTACGTCACGGTCAATCTGAACAGCAACATCGCCGCGACGAACTGGGGCAAGTACTGCATGATGTTCGACACGCAGGCGGGCGGGATGAGCACGCCGTCGAATCCCTGGGGACGCACGGTGAACACGAGCGTGGGCGTGGACTTCTGGCTGGGCTCGTGGGTGGATTCGGGCGGCGGGGCGCAGTTGTGGAAGAACAACAGCGTCGTGTGGGAAAGCGCCGAGTTTGTCTCGACTTCGGGGAGCGGGCTGACGCAGAATCTGGCGCTCGCGCCGATCGGTCAGGTCTCGTACACGATCGCGCTGTCGCACTTGGGGCTGGCCGGGTTCACGCCGGGCGTCACGACGATCTCGTTCGACGTGCTCTCCTCGGGCGGCGGCAATGACCCGGGCGTGGATCACCTGAGCAACAACAACGTCGTCTCGTCGACCGCGTGGGGCGTGGCCTCGACGACCGGGACGTTCCTCCAGTACACGCTGGTGCCGACCCCGGGCACGCTGGCGCTGGGCGCGTTCGGGATGCTCGCGGTCGGGCGTCGGCGCCGCTGAGCGACGCACGCAAGGGAATCGATCAAGCCCCGCCGCTCTGGCGGGGTTTTTCTTTATGGGTCGGCGGGCGCTCGGCGAGGGTCTAGCACCTGAAAGGTCTAGCTCTTCATGTTGACGTACTGGAGCGGGACGTTGAGCCCCGCGCCGGAGAGCAGCTTCATGACGGCCTGGAGGTCGTCGATCTTCTTCCCGGTCACGCGGACCTCGTCGCCCTGGATCGAGGCCTGCACCTTCATCTTCGTGTCCTTGATGAGCTTGACGATGGACTTGGCGATGTCCTGCTCGAGCCCGTCCTGGATCTTGGCCTCCTGCTTGAGGCGTCCGGCGACGGTGGGCTCGGGCTCGGTCCAGGCGAAGGTCTTGAGCGCGAGCCCGCGTTTCACGGCGGCGTGCTCGAACATCTCGCGCACGCCGCGGACCTTCATGGCGTCTTCGCTCACGATCTTGAGCTTTTTTTCCTTGGGGTCGACGGCGATCTCGGCGACGGCGCCGCGGAAGTCAAAGCGGGCGGCGATGGCCTTGTGGGTGTTGTTGATCGCGTTGTCGAGCTCGGGGAAGTTCGCGCGGGACACGATGTCGAACGAGGGCATGGCCTTCTCCTTGGCGGTGGGCGTCGGAATGCCGCAGGATAGCGGGGGCGTGCCGAGGTTGCTACGCGCGAAACCGGGCCCGGCGTGGAGCTAGACGCGTGGTCTTGGGCGGGGCCTTGGTTGGAGTCTTGGGCGTGCGCTTCTTGGCGGGACGCTTGGCCTTGGGGGGGAGCGAGCCGGCGAACTCGACGGCGAGGCGCACGAGCGGCCTCAGCGTCGCGATGGACTGAGACGCTTCGGCGTTGAGCGTGAACCACCCGCGCATCGGTTTTCCCGTGAGGTCCATCGGTCGCAGGCCCTTGAGCTTGGGAGCGTCACGCTCGGGGTCGAGGCGGACGATGGTCTCGCTCTTGTGCACGCCGCAGCACATGTTCCCGCGCACGAAGAACGCGATCCCGCCGAACATGCGCGTCTGGGTGACCGCGGGTGCGTCGGCGAGGAGGGCGAGGAGGCGATCGGCGAGCGCTTCGTCGTAGGGCATGACTCATCTCCGGAGTGTGAAGCGCCGAGAGCGGTTTCGGCGGTGCGTTCCCGGCGGAATAGGTTAGACTATGAGCTTGGATCGTCCGAGGGCGCGTCGAGCGTCGGCGGCCTGGCCTCGGTGAGTCATCGTGTTGAGTACCACGACGAGGAAGCACCGGGCGAACGTTCCGAGGACCGGATCGAGCCCGGGGCGCACCCCCAGGCTTCGCCGGTCGAGATCCTCGTCGCGCAGAGCATCAAGCTCGCGGAGCGTGGCGGACCGGGCCGCATCGAAGCCGCGGCGAAGCTCGTCGTAGGGTGGGTAGCGGCTTGCGTCGGCGGAGGGCTCGGTGTTGTTGGCGAAGAGTGGGGCGAGCATGGGCGCCGGATGTGGGCGGGCGAGCATTTGGCACTGGATGATGTCGCCCTCGCTCCAGACCAGATGCCCCAGGATCCAGAGCGGGTGATTCCCCCCTCGGGGTGTGGGGAACGTGAGCGGCGCGTCGCGCATGTCGTCGAGGAGCGCGAGTGTCGACTCGGCGCTGAAGCCGAGGGCGGCACGGATGAACTCAACGGTCTTCATGGGTGTTGTCCTGGGTCGTGAGGGATGGGCGGGTCAGTCTGCGGAGCAAGCTCAGGAGGACGCCTCGGTGCCCGGCCTCGTGCTTGGACCGCGCGAGCGGATCGTGAAGCCCCTCGTGAGTCAGCGTGAGCTCGGTTTCGCCCCCGACGTCTCGGAGTTCGACGGTGACACGCGTGTCGATCCCCTCGAACTCGTGCGGGGGCTCCCAGGTCCAGGACAGAACCAGGCGTGAGCACGGCACGACCTCGAGGCATCGTCCGCGGATGACCGAGAGGCGAGGCCCAGCGCGAAGGGCGATGTGGAACGCGCCCCCGACGCGTGCGTCCATCTCGGCGCTCGCGAGGGGGACGTTGGGCGCGGGCGAGAACCAGAGGGCGAGCTCCGCCGGATCGGTCCACGCACGCCAGACACGCTCGGGCGAGGCGGGGAAACGGCGGGTGATGGTGAGGACTGGTCCGGGAGTGGATGGTGCGGTCATGGGCGTG
Organism: uncultured Phycisphaeraceae bacterium; assembly: GCA_964614075.1. Classification (GTDB taxonomy): domain Bacteria; phylum Planctomycetota; class Phycisphaerae; order Phycisphaerales; family UBA1924. Next base: position 16,459 of record CAZTJZ010000016.1, on the reverse strand, counting down.
TGCGCTTTCTTGAGCCGGCGGTGGGCGTGGTGGGGGTGTGCTGATCGAGCAAGGCCCCGAGCGCGTCGAGGCGTGCGGTCCAGAATGCTCTGGTGCTCTGGATCCACGCCGCGGCATCGTCGAGAGGCGCAGGGTTGAACGAGACGAAGTGCTCGCGCCAGACCCGGCGGCGTCGGACGAGCTTGGCATGCTCGAGCACGCGGATGTGCTTGGAGACGGCGTTGAGCGAGATGCGGAAAGGACGGGCGAGATCGGTGACGCGATGCTCGCGGACCATGACGCGCCGAAGGATCGCGCGGCGTGCGGGATGGGCGAGCGCCAGCAGCGTTGCGTTGAGAGTGGGAGGTTCATGATTCATCGTTATGGTTGAATGATAGGCTGTCCCAGTATTACAGAGGCTCGTATTGCGGTGTGCTGTGTGCGGAATGAGGCGGCGACGCGTTGATCTCGCCTATTATGCGATCGCGGCGCACGCTGGAGCGGGGCCGCAGGCATACACAACCGTGAAGGAGAAAGTCCGATGAAGCTGAATCGTCGCACGTTGTCGCTCGTGGCGTTGGCGGGTCTGGGCGTGGTGGGGGCGGGGATCGCCATCGCCGAGCCGAGCAAGGACAAGATGCCGGAGATGAAGCTCCCGGCGGGTTGGACGACCGAGGACATGCAGGCGTGCATGATGGCGGGGATGCCCGGCAAGATGCACGACAAGCTGGCCAAGGCCGCGGGCGTATGGCAGGGCAAGTGCAAGATGTGGATGGCGCCCGGGATGGACCCGATGATGAGCACGTGCACCAACACGGTGACGTTGATCATGGACGGGCGGTACATCAAGAGCGACTACGCGGGCGAGATGCCCGGCATGGGCCCGTTCAATGGGCTGGGGCTCACGGGGTTCGACAACGTGTCGGGCAAGTTCGTGGGGACCTGGCTGGACAACCACAGCTCGGGGATCATGAACGGGACGGGCGAGATGACCGGCGATGGGAAGACCATCAACTGGACGTACAACTTCAACTGCCCGATCAACAAGAAGCCCACGGTGATGCGCCAGGTCGAGAGCTTCCCCAACGACACCACGATGACGCTGGACATGTACGGGCTTGATCCCAAGTCCGGCAAGGAGTTCCAGATGATGCACATCGACTTCACGCGCAGCAAGTAAGCCGCGGCGAGAGGCACGATCGATCGAGGGCCGCTCCTTTTCGGGGCGGCCTTTTTCATAGCAGGATCTTGCTCTCGAATCACGGGCGCTCGCTTGCGGCGGCGGGGCGGATCGGATAGTCTGCGGGCACAGGGGATCCGAGCCGCTGGGTTGGAGCGCTCGGCTAGACAAGGAGCAGATTCATGCCAGCGCCCGTTGTTCATTTCGAGATCGGCTGCAAGAACATCGAGTCGACGAAGAAGTTCTACGCCTCGGCGTTCGGGTGGGAGTACGCGCCCGCCGCGCCCAACATGGGGATGATCGGGAACATCGGCGGGCACGTCCCGAGCCCAACCCCGGGCATCGGCGGGCACATCAACGCGCTCGGGCACGAGCCGCACAACTACGTCACGGTGTACGTGCAGGTCGACGACATCCCCGCGACGCTCGCGAAGATCGGGAAGCTCGGCGGGAAGACGCTGATCCCCGCGACGGAGGTGCCCGGGATGGGCCACTTCGCGTGGTTCACCGACCCCGAGGGGAACGCGATCGGGCTCTGGAAGGCGATGTAGGAGTAGCGCCATAGACGGCGGTCCTCGCGGGGCGTTGCTTCTCGCGGGGGTGAGGGCGCGTGCCTCGGCGTGGCGTCATGCGCGCGGCGGGGTCGCGCCCTCGTCGGGCTGGGACACGCGCACCGCCGGCGTGTCGAGGTCGTCGAACTGGCCGTCCTTGGCCGCCCAGACGAAGGCCGCGACGGCGCCGCCCGCGAGGAGCAACGCCAGGGGCAGGACGATGAAGAGCACGCTCATGGCCGGGCTCCGGAAGTGTCGCGTCGCGGGGTCGCGCCGAACGTTCGGGCGCGGAGCGAGAGCGCGACGACGGTGAGCGAACTGACGGGCATGACCACCGCCGCGAGGATCGGGTTGAGAACCCCCGCGACGGCGAGCCCGCCCGCGAGGACGTTGTAAAAGAGCGAGGCGGCGAGGTTAGCGCGGATGGTCCGCATCGTGCGCGTGCTCGCGGACAAGAGCTCGGCGATGGACGCGAGCCCGGGGCGGTTGAGGTAAACGTCGGCGGCGGCGAGGCTCGCCTCTGCCCCGCCGTGTACCGCGATCCCCACGCCCGCGGCGGCGAGGGCGGCCGCGTCGTTGACCCCGTCGCCCACCATCACCGTGTTGGCGCCGGCGTGGCGGATCACGCGCAGTTTCTCTTCGGGCGCGGCGCCGCCCAGCGCGTCGGGGCTCTCCACGCCCGCCGCGTGGGCGACGGCGCGGGTGACGTCCACGTCGTCCCCCGAGAGCACACGCACGCGCCAGCCGAGGCGCCGCAGGGCCGAGATGGCGTCGGGGGAGTCGGGGCGGAGTTCATCGCCCAGGCAGGCCAGGGCCCGGGCCTCGCGGTCCACGCCGACGACGACGGGGGTGAGCCCTTCGCGGATGCACTGGTGCAGGGCGTCCTCGAGCGTGCGCGGGAAGCGCACGCCGCGGGACCGCAGGAACGCGGGCGACCCGACGATGATCGCGAGCCCGGCGACGATTCCCTCGACCCCCCCGCCCAGCGTCTGCACGCCCTCGACGGCGCGGAGCGTCTCGGGGCGGTCGTGCTCGGGCGTGAGGGCGGCGAGGGCCAGGGCGACGGGATGGGTCATGCCCGATTCGAGCGCGGCGACCGGCGCCTTGAGCGATTCGTCGCCCACCCAGCGGAGCACGCGCGGTTTTCCGAAGGTCAGCGTGCCGGTCTTGTCGAGGAAGATCGTCCCGGGCGTGGCGAGGCGCTGGAGCGCCTCCCCGCCCTTGATGAGGATCCCCCGCCGGGCGGCACGCCCAAGGGCGACGGTGATGGCCAGGGGCGTCGCGAGCCCCAGGGCGCACGGGCAGGTGACGATGAGCAGGGCCGAGGCGTGCTCGAGCGCACGGGACGGGCTCACCCGCCACCACGCCAGGAGCGTCACGGCGCTGAGCGCGAGCATCCCGAGCGTGAACCACTTCGCGGCGGCGTCGGCGAAGAGCACGATCGGCGCCCGCTTCTGCGTGCATTCCTCGACGGTGCGCATGAGCTTCCCGATGCGCGTCTGCTCGCCCGTCGCGTCCACGCGCACGAGCAATCGCCCGGAGAGGTTCACCGACCCCGCGGTGAGCCACGCCCCCACGCCCGCCTCGACGGGCCTGGCCTCGCCCGTGAGCAGCGACTGGTCGAGAAGAGACTCGCCCTCCAGGACCTCGCCGTCCACGGGGACCGAGTCCCCCGGGCGAACCTCGACCGTGTCGCCCCGCGCGACGGCCTCGATGGGGACGTCCCGCACGTCGTTGCCGTCCACGAGGCGGGCCGACGAGGGCGTGAGCGAGAACAGCAGCTCGACCGCGTCGCCCGCGGCGCGTTGCTGTCGTCCCTGGACGAAGCGTCCGGCGAGGAGGGCGAAGACGAGCACGCTCAGCGTGTCGAAGTAGATCTCGCCCACGCCCAGGATCGTGCTCACGATGCTCCACAGCGTCCCGGCGAGCAGGCCCAGGGCGATGGGCACGTCGATGTTGAGCGTGCGGACGCGCACCGCCGCCCAGGCCCCCTTGAAGAAGACCGAGCCGGGCCAGGCGAGCGAGACCAGGCTGACGGCCATGCTCGTCCAGCGGAAGTACGCGATGTAGACAGCCTCCATCCCGTCAAAGACCCCGGCGTAGAGGGCCAGGGCCAGGAGCATGACGTTCCCGGCGCAAGCGCCGGCGACGCCCAGGCGGACGAGCTGACGCCGATCCTCGCGCTGGCGGGCCTCGCGGGCGCGTCGGTCCCGCGCGGGGTGGGGGGGATAGCCCAGAGAGTCGAGGACGCCGGCGATGGCCGAGAGAGCCAGACGCGAGTCATCCCACGTGACCCGGACCATGCCGCGCCGGATATCGAGGCGTGCGTCGAGCACGCCGGGCGCCACGACGGGGAGGCGTTCGACGAGCCACACGCACGCCGAGCAGTGCACATTCTCCAGGTAGAGATCGGTCGTGCAGACCGGCCCGGTCGGCGCGGGACGCACGTAGAGCTCGCGGAAGACCGGATCGTCGAACTCGGCGTACCGCCGCCCCGTCGGGCGAACGCTCCGCCCCGCCCCGCTCGATTCCTTCGTGGACTCTTGGAGCAGCGCGTAGTACCGGTCGAGCCCGCAGGTGTGGATCACCTCGAACGCGGTGCGGCAGCCCTGGCAGCAGAACTGCCGCGGGGCGCCCTGCTCGACGAGCCCGGCGGGGACGGGCAGCGTGCAGTGGGCGCACGACGTGCCCGCCGCGGCGGGGCGTGGAAGATCGCGGGCGCTCCGAGCCGATCGTGAGGGGCTAGCGACCATGGCAGGTGACCTCCCCCCGGGCGGAACGGGCGATCTCCACGCCCGGGAGCGTCCGCCCCAAGAGCGTCGCCACGCCCACCGCGACCAGCAGCACCGACGTCGCGATGGGCATGAACCGGCGAGCGGCGGGAACCGATCGCTGCAACCCCGCGCCCAGCGCGATCATCACGGGCAAGGTCCCCAGCCAGAACACCGCCATCGCGAGCGCGCCCCGCCACCCATCGCCCGTGCCCGCGGCGGTGGCGACAAACGCCCACAGCCACCCGCAGGGCAGGAGCGTGGTGAGCAGGCCGATGAACATCGCGCGGGCCGCGGGCGGCCAGGAGTCGCTCACGCGGTGCAGCCGGACCAACGCCCCGGAGAGCGTCGCGGGGACAGGGACTCTCGGGACGCGCACGCCCAGCGATCGCAGCACGAGCCCGGCGCCAAAGAGCACGAGCACGACGCCCGAGAGGATCGCGGCGGTGCGGGTCCATCCCGCGGCGGCGCCGGCGAGCTCCACCGCCGAGCCCAGAAACCCCGCGAGCACGCCCAGCATCACGTACGAGACCAGGCGCCCGCCGTGGTACGCCGCCTGGAGACGAACGCGGAACGAGGGGTCCTGCTCGCCCCCAGCGACGGCCATCGCGAGGAACGCCCCGCACATCCCCGCGCAGTGCAGCGACCCCAGCACGCTGGAGACAAAGACCGTCGTGATGAGCGCGAGCACGGGCATGGGTGGCCTATTTCCAGAACACGGACGGCTACCGGGCGAGGATCAGCGTCTCCTGCTGATCGAGGAAGGTGCTCGCGCCGCGCGTCGCGGTGATGCGGTGGATCCAACGTCCGGGCGCGTCAAAAGCGTCGGGCATCTCGTACCGCCCCGGCTCCACCTCCCGCAGCGACCACTCGCGACGATCCGACGCCCGAACCGAGCGGAACGCGAGGACGCGCACGTCGAGCCCGGACAGCGGCGTGCCGTCGCGGTCCTCGAATCGCGCCACGACCGAGACTCGGCCCGTGGCGCCGGGCGTGCCGGGCTCAACGCGGGCCGTCCACCCCAGCGCCCGGCTCGCGGCCTGGGCGTCCAGCGTGCGTTGATAGTGCAACGCCTTGGCGTCGTACCCGGGCTCGACCGCCGCCGACTTGTCCCGCGTGGCGAAGTACACCGTGAGCCCCACGATCGAGACGTTCAGCCCCAAGAGCCCGAAGATGATCCCGGGGAACAGCTTCATTTCTGGTTCTCCTGTGCGTCCGGCGCATCCTGGCCCGAGTGTTCGGGGGCGGCGGGTGCGTGATCGTTCGAGTCGGGCTTGTGCATCGAGCCCGGGCCGAGCATGCGGTAGAGGATGTCCTTCGAGTAGCCCTGGTCGTCGCGGACGCGGACGACCACGTCGAGCTTCCCGCGTCGGAACGCCGACAGCGGAGCGCGGACGAGCGCGGGGATCATGGTCGACTCCCCCGGGGCGACGGGCGTCGGGGGCGTCTCGACGAGCGCCGACACGTCCGCGACGCCCATCGTTCCCGTCGCTTCGACGCGGTACGTGGAGGAAGTGTCGCGCCGGTTGGCGATCTTCACCCGGATCTGGTTGCCGATGGTCGCCTCGTTCACGCGGGTGAACGGGGCGCCCAGCCCGCGGAGCACGTTGACGTCCGCGGCATCGGCGCGCGACAGCACCAGCAGGAACAGCGTCGCCACGACCGAGAGCACCGCCGGGTACACAAACACCCGGGCGCGCAGGATCCTCGTCTTCTCGCCCGCGACCGCGGCCTGGGAGCTGTAGCGGATCAGCCCGCGCGGACGGGCGATCTTCTCCATGATCGCGTCGCACGCGTCGATGCACTGTGCGCACCCCACGCACTCGAGCTGAAGCCCGTTGCGGATATCGATCCCCGTGGGGCAGGTGTTCACGCACATCCGGCAGTCGATGCAGTCGCCCGTCCTCGCGGGCGATCCGCCGTCGATCACGGGGAGCGACAGTCCTTCTTCGCGGGTCTTCTTCCCGCGCGGCTCGCCGCGTTTCGCGTCGTAGGTGATGATGAGCGATTGGCGGTCGAGCAGGACGGACTGGAAGCGTCCGTAGGGGCAGGCGACGATGCAGGTCTGCTCGCGGAAGTACGAGAAGTCGAACATCATCGCCAGCGTGACCAGGACGACCACGCCGAACCCGACAGGGTGCTTGGTGGGCGAGCTCGTGACCCATGTGACGAGGTTGTCGAACCCGACAAAGTACGACAGGAACGTGTGGGCCAGGGCGACGGAGATGACGAGATACGCCGCGTACTTGAGCGCGCCGCCCAGCCCGCTGGTCTGGAGGAAGCCCTTCTTGGGATGGCCGGGCGTGCCCTCGAAGAGACGCTCGAGAGGGCGGTAGACGAACTCGAGGTAGACCGTCTGCGGGCACGCCCACCCGCACCACAGCCGCCCGAAGAGCGCCGTGACCAGGAAGATTGTGAGCCCGATCCCCACCAGCAGGAGCGCGAGCAGCAGCGTGTCGGTGGGGAGAAACGTGCGCCCGAACAGCGTGAAGCGCCGGTGCACGATGTCCAGAAGGACCGCGGGGCGCCCATCGATCTTCAGGTGTGGGAGCGCGGTGAAGACCACGATGAGCAGCCACGCCACCGCCCGGCGTGCCGAGAGAAACCGCCCGGGAGAAGGACGCGGCTTGAGCCAGTGGCGCGAGCCGTCGTCGTTGAGCGTCGAGAGCACGCTGGGCGCGGACAGCGGCATGGGCCTGGGGCCCGCTGATTCCCGCGTGGACTCCCGCGCCGATGGCTGCGCCGGTTCCTGCGCTGGCTCTTGCGACTGCGTCATCGCCCATTCCCCTTTGCACCGCGGCGCGACGCCCCGGTGCGGCTACGGCTTGCCCTCGACGGGCCAGCTCGGGATGACCTCGCCCTCGGGGGGCTTGGCATTGGCGGGCTTGGTCCCGCGGAGCTGCGCGACGTACGCCGCCATGAGCACACGCTCGTTGGCCTGGAGCCGGCTCTCCCAGGCGGGCATGGCGCCGTTGGCGGCACCCTTCCCGATGACGTCGTAGAGCTGGGTGATGGACCTGGCGTTCTTGTACGCGTCGTCGCAGAGGTTCACGCCGTTGAGCCCGCCCGCCCCGCCGTCGGGCCCGTGGCAGGCGGCGCAGTTCGCCGCGAACGTGGACTTGGCGACCTGCATCATCGCGGGGTCCTTGGCGAGCTTGAGCAGGGTGGGCACGTCGTTGGTGAGCGTCCCGTACGCCCCGAAGAGACGCTTGTACTCCTCGGTCTGCTTCTGGGCCCAGGCCTGCTCGTTGGTCCAGGAGAGCGGGCTCCAGTGCCAGAAGACCCAGTACACCATCGAGAAGAGGACCGACGCGATGAGGATCAGGTGCCACCAGCCGGGCGTGGGGTTGTCGTACTCCTGGATCCCGTCGTACTCGTGCGCGATCACGTCGCGGGGTTGGCCGCTCATGCTTCACCTCCGCCCGGAACCGCCGGGGCTTCGTCCAAAGGCAGCCGCGCCGCCGCGTCCAGCTCGCTCCGGGACCGTTTCGAGTACGCCCGCCACACCACGCCGATGAACGCGCCGAGGAACAGCAGCAGCGCGACCTCGGCCCATGCGGACAGCCGCACGGCGCTCATGATCTCCGTCAGGCTCATGGCTTCTCCTTTCCGCTCGTGCTCGCCGTCGTCGCCTCGGGCTGGGGCGCGTTGGTCAGGTCCTTCCCGAGGCGCTGCAGGTACGCGACCAGCGCGATCACCTTCTTGCCTTCGAGATCGGCGTAGCCGCCCTGCTTGACCAGGTCCGCCGAGATCTGCGCCGCCTGCGCTTTGGCCATCGCCGGCGCCACGCCGTCCTTCACCGCCTCGCCGTACGGCACGCCCAGCATCGCCATCGCCCGCACGCGCCCCTGGATCGACGCGAAGTCCAGGTCCTGCGCGAGCAGGTGCTGGTACGCGGGCATGAGCGACTGCGGGATGAGCTGGCGCGGGTTCTCGAGGTGACGCACCTGCCAGTCGTGACTCTGCTTCCCGCCCTCTCGCGCCAGGTCCGGGCCGATGCGCCGGCTCCCCCACTGGAACGGATGGTCGTACACGAACTCGCCGGGCTTGCTGTACTCGCCGTACCGGCGCGTCTCGGCCCAGATCGGGCGGATCATCTGGCTGTGGCAGTTGTAGCAGCCCTCGGCCAGATAGACGTCACGCCCGGCCAGCTCCAGCGGGGTGTAGGGCTTGACGCTCTCGATCGTGGGGACGTTGCTCCGGATCAGGAACACCGGGATGATCTCGAACAGCGACGCCGAACCCACCGCGATCACCACCCACACCGTGAACCGCAGAGGCTTGCGCTCCCACACGCGGTGCCACCAGCCCTGGAGCCACACGTCGCCCTTGTGCCCGATCTCGGCGTTGGCGCCCAGGCGTGACTCGGGCCGCGGCGGATCGCGGAAGACCGGCGTCAGGGCCGGAGCGCTCACCACGGGCACGTCGTACACCTTGGGGCGTGCTTGCCAGGTCTTGAACATGTTGATCGCGAGCATGACCACCCCGGCGAGATAGAGCGTCCCGCCCACGACGCGGACCCAGTACATCGGGATCAGCCTCACCACGGTCTCGACGAAGTCCCCGTATTGCAGGCTGCCCATGGAGTCGAAGGCACGCCACATGAGCCCCTGCGTGATCCCCGCGGTGTAGATCGCCAGGATGTACAGCAGGATCCCGATGGTCCCGATCCAGAAGTGCGCCTCCATCAGGCGCTTGCTCCAGAGCGGAGCCTGGAAGAGCCGCGGCGTGAGCCAGTAGAGCATCCCGAACGCCAGGAACCCGTTCCATCCCAGGGCTCCGGCGTGGACGTGCGCGATCGTCCAGTCGGTGTAGTGCGAGAGCATGTTCACGGTCTTGACGCTCAGCATGGGCCCCTCGAACGTGCTCATGCCGTAGAACGTCACCCCCACCACGAAGAACTTCAGGATGGGGTCCTGGGCGACCTTGTTCCAGGCGCCCCGCAGCGTGAGCAGCCCGTTGATCATCCCGCCCCAGCTGGGCATCCACAGCATCACGCTGAAGAGCATTCCCAGGGAGCTCGCCCACGCCGGCAACGCCGTGTAGTGCAGGTGGTGCGGGCCCGCCCAGATGTAGATGAACACCAGGCTCCAGAAGTGCACAATGCTCAGGCGGTAGCTGTACACCGGCCGCTCCGCCGCCTTGGGCATGAAGTAGTACATCAGCCCCAGGAACGGCGTGGTCAGGAAAAACGCCACCGCGTTGTGCCCGTACCACCACTGCATGAACGCGTCCTGCACGCCCGCGTACACCGACCAGCTCTTGAGCCACTCGCCCCCCCGCGGCATCTCCCCGTGCAGCAGCTTCGCGATCGCCAGCGGCATCGACAGGCTGTTGAACACGTGCAGCAGCGTCACCGTCACGATCGTCGCGATGTAGAACCAGATCGCGACGTACAGGTGACGCTCGCGACGGTGCTTGATCGTCATGAAGAAGTTCGTCCCGAAGAACCCCAGCCACACCACCGCGATGAGCAGATCGATGGGCCACTCGAGCTCGGCGTACTCCTTGCCCTGCGTGAACCCCGTGGGCAACGTCAGCGCCGCGCACACGATAATGAACTGCCACCCCCAGACGTGCAGGTTGCTCAGCGTGTCGCTCCACATCCGCGCCTTGAGCAGACGCTGCGAGCTGTAGTAAATCCCCGCGAAGATCGCGTTGCCCGCGAAGGCGAAGATCACCGCGTTGGTGTGCAAAGGACGCAGACGCCCGAACGTCAGGTACTCGCCCAGCGTCCTGGTCCCGAAGGCGTCGGGATCGTTGAACAGAATCCCCAGCCACGCCAGGGGCTTCACGCCGTACACCTCCAGCGGCGCCACCAGCTGCAGGGCAATGAGCAGCCCCACCAGCATCCCCACGAACCCCCAGATCACCGTCGCCCACGCAAACTTGCGCACCACGGCGTCGTCGTAGGAAAACCGCTCCATAGGCCCCGTCCCGCGTTCTTCTGGGTGTCCTGTGCTCACGCCGATCTCCTTGAGGCGCCGCCGAGCCGTATTGCTGACAAATGACTAGAAGATCTTCTAATCGTCAGATGGTCATTATTCCATCAACGGAAAGAGTTGTCAAGAATCCTCAATACGTCCATCCATTCTACGTTCGGTCACAAAAATGGTCCAGTAATCGATTGACCCAGGGCTGGGCTCATGGCATAATAAAGATTTGACGATCGCATTGTCTGAAGCACAGGAGCCCTTGGATCATGCTCAGCCAGGCCGTGGGGTACGCCATCTCGGCCCTCAGCTGCATCGCCGGGGCGGGCGGGAAGCCCATGCTGGTCAAAGAGGTCGCCGACGGCACCGGGGTTCCCGGCCCGTACCTCGCCAAGATCGTCCAGGCCCTGGCCCGCAAGGGGCTGGTCCTGACGCAACGCGGCGTGGGCGGGGGGGTCACCCTCACCCGCCCCGCGACGCAGATCTCGCTCTTTGAGGTCTGCGCCGCGCTCAACGACCCGGCGATCGAGTGCCGCTGCATGCTCGGGACCGCCGAGTGCACCGACGAGCGTGCCTGCCCCGCTCACGAGTTCTGGACGCGACAACGCGACACCCTGCACGGCTTTCTGCGGTCCACCTCCGTCGCCGATTTCGCGGCCTTTGAGCTCCGCCGACGGCTCAAGGGAGACCTCGGCAACTCCAGGCCCGCGTGACCCCGCCATCCGGACCCTTGGGAGCATCGCCATGCCACCACGCCCCATCGAGCGCACGATCGAGGAAAGGCTCTCCGCGCTCGAGCAACAAGTGGCGCAGCTCGCGAGCGCCGCGGGCTCTTCCCGGGTCGAGGCACGCGAGTTTCGCCTGGTCGATGCGTCGGGAAGAGTGTGCGGCATGCTGGCGCTCACGCCCCGCGGCCCACGCCTCACGCTCCTGGACGAGGCCGGCGCTCCCCGCGCCGAGCTGCTCGTCTCGAAGGAGGGGCCCGGGCTGACCCTCAGCGATCCCGAGGAGGGCACGCGCGTGTGGCTGGGCGCGACCAACGACGCGGCCCGCCTCGCGCTCGCCGACGGACAGGGCAAGCAGCGGGCGTTCCTGGGTGTAGGCAGGTCCGGGCCGAGGCTCGATTTCTACGACGGCGGGCAGAAGTCGTTGTGGTCGGTGCCGTGCCGGGATGCTCCGGGCGAAGCGGGCGCTGGCGCGAGCGCGGACTGAGCGTCGGCGTGCGCACACAAGTTCGGGCGGAGGGCTCGGGCTGCCTACGAGACCGGATCACCGCGCGGGGCGTGCGATATTCACGCCGCGGATGGCCAGGAACATGGGAACTTCGCGCCGGGCGCGGTTCTCTTCCTCGGCGCGCGGGCCGGGCTGGCTCGTGCGGCTGCTGGGCCATTCTTCGAGGGCGTCGATGAGCAGTCCCGCGCCTGCGAAGGCGCGCACGTACCGCTCCAGCGGGCGGTGATGGGTCGTCGTGGCGATCGTGGGGGCGCCCGACGAGACCGCGCCGGGGTTCATCACGACCTCGCGCGACGCCTCGGAGAGGTACGCGTCGATCCGGCGGTACTGCCGGACCGCGCGGGGCGTGCCCTTGCGGGCGCCCTCGGCGCCGGCGCGCCCCGCCGCATCCTCCCACTCCCAGCTCGTCCGTCCCGGGGACCGGAACGCGGGATGAAGCATCACGCACACGAAGACCCCGCCCGGCTTGAGCGACGCGGCGACGCCCCGGAGCACCGCGTCGAGGTCGTCGATGTTCATGATCGCCATGACGCACGCCGAAGCGTCGAAGCGTCCCAGCCCCAGCTCGCCCAGGCGGCGCGCATCGCCCACGACGTAGCGCTCGCGCGCGCCCGCGAGCTTCGCCGCGGCCTTGACGAGCGACGCCGAGGCGTCGACCCCCACACACTCTCCGCCGATCGCCGCGAGCGCCCGCCCCAGCACCCCCTCGCCGCACGCCACGTCGAGGACCCTCGTCCCCGGGCCCGCCCCCAGCAGCCTCAGCGTCCCCGGCACGATGAGACGTTCGTGGTGATCGCTCCCGCGCCCCTCGATCAGCCCCTCGTACCACGCCGCCACGTGCTCCCACGAGCGCGACTCGTCGGGCGCCGCGCTGCGGCGCGGTTCCGGACGCGCCCCGGGGACCGGTGCTTGGGGCGCACCCGCGGCGACGTCGCCCAGCTCTCGGGGCGACTCCGCGGCACGCCGACCCACCAGCTTCCAGAACTTCTCGGGCTCCTTGCTGCGGAACCGGAGCGTCTTGCCCGTGTGCGGATGCACGAATCCCAACTCCACCGCGTGCAGGCAGACACGCTCGTCGCTCGCGCCGCCCACGCCCCCCGCGCCGTACCTCCGGTCGCCCACGATCGGATGCCCGAGTGACTTGAGGTGCACGCGGATCTGGTTCTTGCGCCCGGTCTCCAGGCGGACCAGCACCAGCGTCCGGCCCTTTCCCTTGGCGAGCACGCGGTAGTGCGTCACCGCGGGCTTGGGCTCGCCCGCGCCCGGGGGCGGCGGTTTCCCGGGGTCCACGCTCTGCACCAGCCCGTCCTCACGCTCCACCAGCAGCGAGCGGATCGTCGCCGCGGAGTCGCGGATCTCCCCCTCGGCCACCGCGAGGTACAGGCGGTGCACGCCCTTGTCCTTGAACTGCTCTTTCAGCGAGTGGAACGCCCGCTCGCTCTTCGCGAACACGAGCAATCCCGAGGCCTCTTTGTCGAGGCGGTGGATGATCCACGCCCTGGTCCCGCGGCGTTTTTTCGACTCGCGCACCCGACGCTTCACCTCGTCGAAGACGCTCGCCGCCCCGGGGCCCACGCCTTCACCGCGCGCCGACAAAATCCCCGGCGGCTTATCGATCACCAGCACGTCCTCGTCCTCGTGGACGATCGCGATCCCCCCCGCGAGAAAGTCCCGCTTGGGAGCGTGCTTGCCGCGCCCGCCGGCTTCACGAGGTTGTCCGGCGCCGCTCTTCACGCCCGCACACGCGACTCAAGAAGCGACAGCAGCCACGGGGCGAACTGGGCCTTGGTGAGCGAGCCCGGCGTGCGGTGCTCCCCCCCGTCCTTCTCCAGCACCACCGCCTCGATGGTCTCCGAGTCCATCGTCTCGAGCGGGTTGGCGACGACCATGTCGACCTTCTTGCGTTCGAGTTTGGCCCGGGCCGAGGCCAGGAGCTCCTCACGGGGTTCGAGCGCAAACCCCACGAGCATCTGCCCGGCGCGACGCCGCGCCGACACCCCGGCGAGGAGGTCGGGCGTCGGCTCAAGCTCAAGAGTGAGGGGAGCGTTCGTCCGCCTGAACTTCCCGCCCGACATCGCCGGGTTGGGCTTGGGGCGATAGTCCGCGACCGCCGCCGCCATCACCACCACCTCCGCCCGCGGGGCCTCGACACCCAGCAGGGCTTCCAGATCGGCGCAGGTGCGGAAGGGCACGACGCGAACCATCGCGTTCGCGGGTCGGATCCCCACGGGCCCGAGCAAGAGCGTCACCCGCCACCCGCGCCGGGCCGCCTCGTCCGCGAGGCTTACCCCGAGCCGCCCCGACGAGCGATTGCCCAGGAACCGCACGGCATCGATCGGCTCCTGCGTGGGCCCGGCAGTGATCAGCAGGCTGCGGGCGGGCTCGGGGCTCTCGGCGCGTGACGGCATGCCCGGACGCTCCGCAATTCCCCGCACGTCCTGCCTTGAGTGCTTGTCCAAACGCCGTCCTTTCCTTCATGCCGTCTGCACACAACCTCGCGAACCGAGCACAGACCACGCCAAGCCCCGGGAGCGCGGGCGGCCCGAGCCCTTCGAAACGCCAAACGCGATGGAGCCAACTTCCCCCGCGCGCCGTAATTGATAGGATGTCCGGACCCTCCCATAATGCCCCCCTCCGCGCGCGAGGGCGGACGGAGGGCTCGGAGTGTCCGCCCGCCCAACGCGTGGGGCCCGCCCGTTCGCCGCTCGGACGGGTCGGACGTTCGAGAACCCCGCCCCCGCCCCCGGATCGACCGCAAGAACCCCGTGAAGGAACGCATGGCCCGATCACGAAAGAAAATCGGTGAGATCCTGGTCGGATGGGGCGTCATCAAGCCCGAGCAGGCCGAGAAGGCCGCGGCGAACGCCCGGGCGGCGGGCAAGCGCGTGGGCGAGGCCCTGGTCGAGGCCGGCTTCGCCAGCGAGGACCAGGTCACCAAGGCCCTCGCCAACCAGTTCGGGATGGAGTACGTCGATCTGGGCGCCCCGGGGGTGTCGGACAAGATCGACATGAAGCTCATCGCCGACGACCTCGTGAAGAAGCACCTGATCCTGCCCATGTCCAAGCAGAACGGGAAGCTCCAGCTCATCGTCCACGACCCGATGGACCTGGAGCTGCAGGACATGCTCCGGTTCCGTCTGAACACCGAGATCGAGACGAGACTGGCCAGCCGCTCGCAGATCAAGAAGTTCATCGACGCCTCGGGCCAGGGGACGCAGCGCAAGTTCACCTCGGGCGAGTCCCTCGTCACCGAGTCGATCGACAAGTCCGTGGACAAGTCGGTCGACAAGTCCGTCGACCGCTCCCTCGACAAGTCCATCGACATCGCGGCCGAGGAAGCCCCGATCGTCAAGCTCTGCAACCGCATCATCGCCGAGGCGGTCCGCATGCGGGCCAGCGACATCCACGTCGAGCCCATGGCCGACCGCGTGCGCCTCCGCTACCGCATCGACGGCGTGTGCATGGAGCGCGACAATCTCCCCAAGCGCATGCAGAACTCCCTGCTCTCGCGCTTCAAGCTCATGTCGGGAGTGAACATCGCCGAGAAACGCGTCCCCCAGGACGGACGCATCAAGCTGCCCGTCGACGAGGCCACCATCGACTTCCGTGTCTCGACCACCCCCGCCTACCACGGCGAGTCCATCGTCCTCCGCGTCCTCCGACCCGACTCGGTCCGCATCGGCCTGGAAAACCTGGGCTTTGAGTCCGACAACCTCGCCATCTTCAACCGCATCATCCGCCGCCCCAACGGGATCTTCCTCGTCACCGGGCCCACCGGGTCGGGCAAGACCACGACGCTCTACTCCGCCCTCGACGTCCTCAACCGCCCCGACAAGAAGATCATCACCGCCGAGGACCCCGTCGAGTACAACTTCGAGGGCATCAACCAGTGCCAGGTCCGCGAGGCCATCGGGCTCACCTTCCCCGCCATCCTCCGCTCGATGCTCCGCCAGGCCCCCAACATCATCCTCGTGGGCGAAATCCGCGACAAGGAAGTCGCCGAGATCGCCATCCAGGCCGCCCTCACCGGGCACCTGGTCTTCTCCACCCTCCACACCAACGACGCCCCCAGCGCCATCACCCGTCTCATCGACATCGGCGTCAAGCCCTTCCTCGTCGCCAGCTCCATCCAGGCCGTCATGGGCCAGCGCCTCATCCGCATCCTCTGCAAGGAGTGCAAGAAGCCCGCGGCCAAGGGCGACATCGACCCCAAGCTCCTCCGCCTCGTCGGGCTCACCGAGGACGAGGTCGACGGACGCGTCATGAAGCCCGTGGGCTGCACCACCTGCAACAGCACCGGATACCGCGGACGAAAGGCCATCTTCGAGATGATGGTGATGAACTCCAGGATCCGAGACCTCGCCTTCAACCTCGCGCCGATCTCGGAGCTCCGCAAGGCCGCCATCGCCTCGGGAATGCGCACGCTCGTGCAGGACGGCAAGCGCAAGATCCTCGCCGGGTTCACGACCCCCGACGAGATCTCCCGCTCCACCCAGGTCGACATCGACAACGAGGTCGCCGCCGCCGGCTGACCCTTCTCCCGAGGTACCGCCCATGTCCGGCATCCAGATCGACCGACTCCTCGACACCGTCGTCCGCCACGGCGCCTCCGACCTCCACCTCACCGTCGGACGCCGTCCCACCATCCGCCTCCACGGCGACCTCAAGGACCTCCAGACCAAGATCCTCGACTCCGACGACATGGTTTCGCTCATGAAGGCCATCACCCCCGAGCGAAACCAGCAGGAACTTCAGGAAGTCGGCGGCACGGACTTTGGCTTCGCCTACGGAGAGGCCGCCCGATTCCGTACT
>CAZTJZ010000015.1:0-35424 GCA_964614075.1 uncultured Phycisphaeraceae bacterium | reverse complement strand
GCGGATCGAACGCTTCCTTGTTGAGCGAGTCGCCCCGGGCGAGCCCCACAGCGGTGGAGATCCCCGTGCCGGCGTGCCCGACGCTGAAAAGGTCGTAGGAGCTCTCCCGCGGCTCGGGGAACCCCGCCATCCCGTCGCGCGTGCGGAGCTTGGCCAGGAGCGGCAAACGCCCCGTCAAGAGCTTGTGCGGGTAGCACTGGTGCCCGACGTCGAACAGAAGGCGGTCGTACGCGAAGTCGAAGACGTAATGCAGCGCGATGGTCAGCTCGACCACCCCAAGGTTGGGGGCGAGGTGCCCGCCGGTCTTCATCACCGCGTTGATGATGGCCTCGCGCATCTCCCGGGCCAGGAGCGGGAGCTGCGAGACGTCAAGCTTGCGAAGGTCGTGCGGCGAACGGATGGATTCGAGCAGGGGCATGATTCGTCCTGGGCCGCGGACCGACTGGAAGGAACGCCCGGCGGAATGGCCGGCGGCGAACTTTCAGTTTCTCTTGAAAACAGTGTAGCCGGGATGCGGGGCCTCATGGCGGCGGGCTACCGGGTCCGTCGGGTCATGTACTCCGCGAGAAGCTCCAGGGATCGTGCTTTTTCGCCCAGCGGGGCGAGGGCCGCCCGGGCCTGGTCTTGTAACTCGTGGGCGGTGCGGCGTGCCGCCTCGACGCCCAGGAGGCCGGGGTACGTGCGTTTCCCGGCGTCATGGTCCTTCTGGGTGCGCTTGCCCACGTGCGAGGCGGGCTGCTCCACGTCGAGGAGGTCGTCCACGATCTGGAACGCCAGGCCCAGCGATCGGCCGTATTCCGAGATCGCCCTCAGGACACGGTCGGCGGTGGGGTGCGAGGCGGTGGGCAGCCCGCAGAGCGCGCCCATGCGGCAGGCCGCGGCGATGAGCGCGCCGGTCTTGTTCTCGTGGATGAGCCGCAGGGCGTCCTCGGGCGGGAGCGCGGGGTCGAGCCCGCCGGGCGCGTCGCCCAGGGTGTCGTAGATCTGACCGCTGATCATCCGGTCTGTCGCGTTGGAAAGTTCGCGGCAGAGCGCGACGCGGAGCAGCTCGTGGAGATGGTCCTGGGCGAGGAGTTGATCGAAGGCCAGGGAGAGCATGGCGTCGCCCGCGAGGATGGCCATCGCCTCGCCCGCGTGCTTGTGGAGGGTGGGCCTCCCGCGGCGGAGATCGTCGTTGTCGAGCGCGGGGAGGTCGTCGTGGACGAGGCTGAAAGCGTGGATGAGCTCGAGGGCCACGCCCGCGGGGAGGCTGTCCTCTCCGTTGCCCCCCACCGCCACGCACGCGTGCCACGCGAGCAGGGGGCGGATGCGCTTGCCCGGAGCCAGGAGCGAGTATCGGATCGCGTCGGTGAGCGATCGCGGGCGGTGGCGCGGGGCGCGGTCGAGCAGGTCGGCGAGGGCGGCGTCGATAGCCGCGAGGGGCGCCATGACCGGCGCGAGCGGGGATGCCATGTGGGCCGCCCGCTCTGGGGTCGGGGGTTCTGGGGGGAGTGGACCGTCGTGGGGCACGTGCGGCGGGCTCGGGGTGGATGCCGCGTGGCTAGGGCTTTTCCTGGCTCTTGAGGAGGGCGTAGATCTCCTCGCCCGTGGCGGCGCGGTAGATGCGTTCGCGGAACTCGTCCATCATCATGAGTCGGCTGATGCGGGCGAGGGCCTGGATGTGGTCGCTGGTCTTGTCGGGTGGGCTGGCGAGGAGGACGATGAGCTTGACGGGCTGCCCGTCGATGGCCTCGAAGTCCATGGGCTTGGCGGGGCGTCCGATGGCCATGGCGAGGGAGGCCATGCCGGCGCACTTGCCGTGGGGGATGGCCAGCCCGTGGCCGATGCCGGTGGTTCGGGTCTGCTCGCGGGTCCAGACGGCGTCCTTGAGGGAGACGGGGTCGGCGACGCGCTTGGCCCCGGCGAGGAGATCCACCAGCTCGTGGATGACGCCCTTTTTGTCGGTGGCGACGAGGGGGGCGCGGATGCACTCGGGTGTGAGGATGTCCAGGAGATTCATGGAACGTACGACCCCAAAGAACCGGTGCGGGACCCCGTGCGGGCGCGTCGACGGCGACGCGCGGCGGGAGTGTACGCCCCGCGTTGGGCTCGATCATCCTGTCGGCGAGAGTAACGCGGAGAAGGCGCCGTCGCGGTATCGGGTAGGGTCTTCACCCGGCCGCCCGGCCGGCATGGTCCGGGTGACGCGCTCGGGCGTGAAGCCCATCGCCGGGGCGGAGGCGATCTGGGTCTCGTTCTCCTCGCGTTCGACGCTGCAGGTGCTGTAGAGGATCCGCCCGCCCTTCTTGAGCAGGCGCAGGGCGTCGGCGAGGATCCCGCGCTGGACGCCCACGAGACGGGCGAGCTGTTGGGGCGTGCCGCGGTAGCGTGCTTCGGCCCGTCGCGCGAGCACGCCCGTGTTGGTGCAGGGGACGTCGAGCAGGACCAGATCGGCGGTGCCCGCGAAGTCGTGCTTGAGGGCGGCGAGCTCGAGGGCCTCGATCTGGCGGGAGGTCTGCGCGAGGCGCTTGAGGGCGAGGAGGCGGTCCGGGTCGGCGTCGCTGGCGACGATCCGCGCGGCGGGAAACGTCGCGGCGAGCTGGCGGGTCTTCGTCCCCTGGCCCGCGCACAGGTCGACGACGAGGCGGGGCGTGAGATCCGCGACGCTCCGCACGGCGAGGCAGGACGAGGGGTCCTGGGCCCAGAGGTCCTGGCGCTGGGTCAGGAGTTCGCTCAGCGCCTCGCGCGGGCCCTCGACGACGACGCTGCCCTGCTGCTCGTGCGGCCTGAAGGTGAGCCCCGTCGCGCCGGGCTCGATCGCGGAGCGCGCGTGCGCGACGTTGAGAATGGTGGGCGGCTGCGTGATGGCGTGGAGGGCGAGGTCGCGGGCGGTCTGCGGGGAGAGCGCCTCGGCCCAGCGCTGGATGAGCCAGAGGGGGCAGCTCGAGGCGACGCTGAGGCGGTGCTGCTCGTTCTCGGGGAGCGGGGCGTCCTTGAGGCGGAGGATGCGCCCGTCGCTCATGGGGAAGAGCCCGGGCTCGTCGCGCCACGGGCCGGGCTCGCGTGAGACGAGCTGCTCGGCGATCTTGCGGAGGATGGCGTTGACCACGCCGCCCGCGCTGGGGTGGCAGCGGGACTTGGCCCACTCAACCGACTCGTCGAGGACGGCGTGGGGCGGGACGCGGTCGAGGTAGAGGATCTGGGCCGCCCCGCCCAGGAGTGCGCCGCGCAGCCCGGGGTCGTTGTCGGCCCAGTTGCGGTGCATGTGGACGCTGAGGAGGTAGACGAGGGTGATCCAGTGCCGCTGGGCGGCGTCGGAGATGGCGTGGGCGAAGGCGGCGTCGCGTGGGGAGAGCCCGGAGACGTCAGGGCCGAAGATCGAAAGGTCCGGAAATCGGGCGGCCTGATGAGCGAGGTGGGAGTAGGCGGCGTCGCGGGCGGGATCGCGGGGGGTGCGCGGGGCGGAGCGGGGCTTGGGTGGGCGTCCGGAGCGGGGCTTGGATGCCGGATTTGATATTGGCTTGGAAGTTGGCTTGGATGCGGGTTGGGAAGCTGGTTTGGAGTTGGCGCGAGGTGCGGGCCTTGCGCGGGGGGCTTTGGGGCGACCGTGGGATTCCTTGGACAACGTGGGGATTCCTGGGGTGGAGCGACGGACAATATGGGCGCGGGAGTGCCGAGCCTATGAACCCGATCGGACGCATCATCCGTCGCGACGTGCCGCCCTCTGCGGCGAAGCGGTCGCCCGGGATCCTGGCGGGGATGCGGGTGCGCAAGAAGCTGATCGTGCTGCACACGGCGTTCTCGCTGGTGCTGGCGCTGATCCTGCTGGTGGGGGTGAGGCCCGCGGTGCGGGACGTGGTGGAGACGGCGGAGCTGCACGAGGCGCGGATCGTGCTGCGGGCGATTCTGCCGCAGCTCTCGTCGGCGGCGTCCCCGGAACCCCGGGACGAGACCTGGACGCTGCGCCGGGGGACGCCCAGCGAGCTGAAGCTGGATTCGCGGACGGTGGCGGCGGCGCAGCTCTCGCCGGGGGAGCCCATCGACGCGGCGACGCCCGAGTTCCCCCGGTGTGTGGTGGCGTTCGTGGCGGGGGGGGAGCGCGGGGGGGAGTTTGCGCTGCTGCGGGTGACGATCCCCGAGGCGCGGGACGCGGTGTGGCGGCTGTACCTGATCACGAGCGCGACGCTGCTGGGGGTGTACGTGCTGGTGGCGCTGGCGCTGGAGCTGTTGGTCCTGCCCAAGAACGTGTACGCGCCGATCCGGAGGCTGCTCGAGGCGGACCGGGCGGTGCGCGAGGGGCGGCGGGGCGAGCAGATCATCCCTGAGGAGGAGATCCCCGCCGACGAGCTGGGCTCCATCATGCGCTCCCGCAACGAGGCGATCGCGTCGCTACGCGAGCACCAGGCGCGTCTGGCGGGGGCGCTGGACCGGCTCGAGGAGGTGGCGGCTGACCTCAAGAAGAAGAACCATCTGCTGGAGGCGGCGCGGCGGAACCTGGCCGACGCGGACCGGCTCGCGGGGCTGGGAATGATGTCGGCGGGGATCGCGCACGAGCTGAACACGCCTCTGGCGGTGCTCAAGGGTCTGGTGGAGACGCTGCACGCGGACCCCCGGGCGGGGGTTTCGCCCGCAACGGCGGCGCTCATGCTCCGCGTGGTGCAGCGTCTGGAGCGGCTGGGCGAGGGGCTGCTGGATTACGCGCGGGTGCGTCCGCCCCGGTCGGCGCCGGCCTCGCTGCACACGCTGGTGGGCGAGGCGTGCACGCTGGTGCGGCTGGACCGCGACGGGCGCGAGGTGCCCCTGGACAACCGGGTGGCGGAGGATCTGGTCGTGGAGTGTGACGCGGACCGGATCGTGCAGGTGTTCGTGAACCTGCTGCGCAATGCCGTGGAGGCGGTGCGGGCGGGATCGGAGGCGTCGTCGCGGGTCGAGGTGAGCGCCGAGGTGAGCACGCGCGAGGGGAGCGACTGGGCGACGATCCGAGTGGCGGATGATGGTCCCGGGATCGACCCCGCGGTGCTGACCCGGCTGTTCGAGCCCTTCGCGAGCACGCGGCTGGATGCGCGGGGCACGGGGCTGGGGTTGGCGGTCACGGAGGGGATCATCAAGGAGCACGGCGGGGTGATCCTCGCCCGCAATCGGACCCCGGGCGAGGGCGGGCGGGCGCGCGGGGCGGTGTTCGAGATCATGCTGCCGATGCGGGCGGCGTGCGTGGGAGCCCCCGGATGAACGACCCGGCGCAGGGCGGGCCCGAGGCGGTGTCGTTGTCGCTGCTGGCGCTCGACGACGACGCCGATTTTCGCCAGTACATCACCGGGGTGCTCGAGGGCGAGGGGCACGACGTGCGCGCGTGCGAGACTCCCGAGGAGTTCTTTGCGCAGTGCGAACGCCGCCTTCCGGACATCGTGCTCCTGGACATCAAGATGGGGCGCCACAGCGGGGAAGAAGTGCTGGCGAAGATCCGCCAGCGGTGGGCGCGGCTGTGCGTGATCGTGGTGACGGGGTACCCCTCGCTCGACAGCATGCGTCAGACGTTCAAGCAGGACGTGTTCGACTACCTCGCCAAGCCGTTCTCGATCGCGGAGCTTCGCCGGGTGCTCGCGCAGGCGGTGGAGCGGCTGGGGCTGGGGGAGAGGCCCGAGGTGAAGCTGCGGCGGGAGCTGGGGCGACAGGTGCGTCTGGCGCGGGCGCGGAAGGCCTGGACGCTCAAGGACCTCTGCGAGAGCTCGGGGGTGAGCGTGAGCCAGCTCAGCGCCATCGAGCGCGGGGCGCACCTCCCGAGCATGGAGAGCCTGCTGGAGATCGCCCGGGCGCTGGACGTGCGCCCCTCGCGTTGGCTCGACGCGGCGGGGTTGTAGCGGCCCGGCCGCTTGAAATGACCGGTCGGGGGCGCTTCACTGCGCCCACGTGGACCTTTCGCCGAGCCAGCCCGCCGCGAGCCAGACGCCCCGGGGCGTCCTCCTGTTCACCGCGTTCGAGCCCAGCGGGGACGATCACGCGGCGTCGGTGATTGCGAAGATCCGGGCGATGAACCCGGACGTCGAGATCTTCGCCTGGGGCGGGGCGAAGATGCAGGCGGCGGGGGCCACGCTCGTGGAGCGCACGGGCGACGACGCCGTCATGGGGATGCCCGGGCTCGCCAAGATCCTGGAGCACACAAGGATCAACGGGCGGATCGACGCGTGGCTCTCGGAACATCCGGTGGCGGCGCACGTCCCTGTGGACTCGCCCGGGGCGAACTTTCCCATCGCGGCGATCGCGAAGAAGCGCGGCGTGAAGGTGGTGCACCTCGTGGCGCCGCAGATCTGGGCGTGGGGGCGCTGGCGGATCCACAAGCTGCGCAAGCGGACCGACCTGGTGCTGTGCCTGCTTCCCTTTGAGCCCGCGTTCTTCGCCGCGAGGAATGTCCCGGCGAAGTTCATCGGGCACATGCTGTTCGATCGCGAGCTGGACCTTCCCGAGCTGGACCGTCGGGCGTCGGGGTTCCCCCGGGGCGAGCCGCGGATCGCGATGATGCCGGGCTCTCGCCCGCAGGAGCTGGCGCGGAACTTCCCGCTGCTCCTGGACGCGTTCCGACTCATTCGGGCCAAGCACCCGGGGAGCGTGGGGGTTGTGGCCGCGACGCGCGAGGCGGTGGCGGAGCAGCTCCGGGAGATCGCCGGGCGCCGGGGGGGTTGGCCCTCGGGGCTGGACGTGGCGGTCGGGCAGACCGACGCTGTGGTGCGGTGGTGCACGCTGTCGCTGGTCAAGAGCGGGACGGTGACGCTGCAGGTGGCGCAGCAGCGTAAGCCCATGGTGATCTTCTACAAGAAGTCGAACCCGGTGTTCTACGTGTTCGCCAAGGCGATCCTGGCGACAAGGTACTTCACGCTGCCGAATCTGGTGGCGGGGCGGGAGATCGTGCCCGAGCTCGTGCCGTACTTCGGCGGGCCCGGGGCGCTGGTGCGTGAGGCGCTCGCGCTCATCGAGGATCCTGCGGCGGCGGAGCGTCAGCGCGAGGACGTGGGGGCGGTGGTGACGCGGCTCTCAGGTCACGACGCGGCGGGGACTGCGGCGCGGGAGATTCTCCGCGTGGCGGGGTGCGGCGTGCCTTGAGTTGGCGTCGATGGACGAGGGGTCGAGGCTCGATTCGAGAAGAAGAAAGTAGAGAAGAAGAAGGCACAGGCGGGACGCCTGTGCCACGAGTTGAAGCTCGCCGAGCGGATTAGGCCGCGGCGGAGCGCGGGGTAGCCCACTTCGCCGCGACGGTGAGGAGCACGGCACGGTCGATGGGCTTGGTGGTGTAATCGTCGCATCCGGCGGCGAGGCACTTGGCGCGGTCCTCGGGCATGGCGTGGGCGGTGAGGGCGATGATGGGCGTGCGCACGCCCAGCGCCCGCAGGCGTGCCGACGCTTCGTACCCGTCGAGCTCGGGCATCTGCATGTCCATGAAGATGATGTCGAAGGGTGTTCCGGCGGTCTGGGCGGCGTGGAACTTGTCGATGGCGATCTTCCCGTTCTCCGCGATCTCGACGTGCGCCCCCGCGCGCTTGAGGTGGAAGGAGATCAGCCTCTGGTTGTCCGGGCCGTCCTCGGCGAGGAGAATGCGGGCGTGGAGCTTCTCGGGCGCCGGCGCGGGCTTGCTCGCCGCGGGGATCTGCAGTGTTGACGCGGGTTCCGGGAGGATGGGCTGATCGGCGCGGGGCTCGACGGGGATCTCGACGGCGGGGACGCGGACGGTGAAGGTGCTCCCGGCGCCGGGCTTGGAGACCACGACGACCCCGCCGCCCAGCAGCTCGGCGAGCTTCTTGCAGATGGCCAGGCCCAGCCCGGTCCCGCCGTACTTGCGGGACATCGACGTGTCGGACTGGCTGAAGGGCTGGAAGAGGCGGGCGACCTGCTCGGCGGAGAGCCCGATGCCGGTGTCGATGACGTCGACGCGGACCATGGGCGACTCGCCCGCCTCGGCGGAGAGCTCGAGGCGGACGGTGCCGGTCTGCGTGAACTTGACGGCGTTGCCGACGAGGTTGATGAGGACCTGGCGGAGGCGCGTCGGATCGCTCTTGATCTTCGCGGGGACGTGCGTGAGCTGCTTGACCTCGAGGGTGAGCCCCTTCTCGAGCGCCCGGGCGCGGAAGAGCTCGCCCACATCGGCGACGAGCTGGGCCGGGGCGCACTCGATCTGCTCGACGGTCATCTTCCCGGCCTCGATCTTGGAGATGTCGAGGATGTCGTTGATGATGCCCAGGAGGTGCTCGCCGTTGCGGCGCATTGTTCCGAGGTATTCCTGGCGCTGGTCGAGGGGGAGGGAGTCGTCGAAGAGCAGATCGGCGTAGCCCAGGATGGCGGTCATGGGCGTGCGGATCTCGTGGCTCATGTTCGCGAGGAAGTCGCTCTTGGCCTGGCTGGCGGCCTGGGCGGCCTTGGTGGCGCTCTTGAGCTGGTCCTCGGCCTCGCGGTCGAGGGTGATGTCGTCCATCGTCCCGACGTAGCAGCGGCGTCCGTCTCCGCTGTCGATGGGGGCGGCGTTGACGCTGACCCAGGCGACCTCGTCGCCGCGTTTCAGGCGGTACTTGGCGCTGTAAGGCTTGTTCGCGTGGACGGCCTCGTACCAGGCGTTGCGGACCTGCTCGTGATCGGAGGGGTGCACCGAGTCGAGCCAGCCCGAGTCGTACACCGCCTTCTCGCGCAGCCCGCAGATGCGCAGGTAGACGCGGTTCACGTACAGGATCCCGCCCGTCTCGTCGGCGTAGAAGATCCCCAGCGGGGAGAAGTCGGCCATCCCGCGGAAGTACGCCTCACTCTCGGCCAGCTGCTGACGCGACGCGTAGAGGGCGGCGAGGGTCGCGTTGATGGAGCGGGCCACGGTCGCGAGCTCGTCGGTCCCCTCGACCGGGACGCGTGATTCTCCGCGTTCCGCCGCCACGCGCAGCCCCGACGCCAGGCGCTCGAGGCGTGAGAGCACCGTGCCACGGATCACGAACATCATCCCGAAGCACATGACCAGGAGGGCCGCGAGCAGGGCGGTCCCGACGTGCTTCACCACGACGCTGGACTGCGCCACCGCCCCGTGGGGGATGGTGGCCCGGATCAGCACGCCGTAGTCCCCATCGATGTCCGGGATGAGGCTGTAGGCGATGTTGGCCTCGGCGTTGCCCTCGACCACGATCGTCTCGATCGGGCTGGTGCGCAGGCGGGCGACGGCCTCAAAGTCCATCGGATCAAGGTCGTCCTGCACGGGCGAGCAGAAATCGAACTTCACCTGGGAGAGGGCGCGGAGCTGATCGACGCGGGCCGGCCGCTGCGCGCGGCCGAAGGCCAGCACGCCCCGGGGCTTGCCCTCGCCATCGCCCGGGAGGATCCGACGCGCGGCGATCAGGTAGTGCTCACGGCCCACGTAGACCAGTCCCGAGGTCACGCCCGATTCGGCGAGGCGGCGGGAGGTCTCGGGCGACCGGAGGCGTTCGACCAGCGACGGGGGCGCCTCGGTGTACGCGCCCTTCGCGTCCAACCCCGCCGACCACGCGACCTTGCCCTGCGCGTCGAGAACGATCGCGAGGTCCATGTCGAGGTTGCGGAGGGAGTTCTCGTTGAAGTTGGACTCGGCGAACTCCTTCGCGCGGTCGCCCAGGTGCTTGTACATGTCGTCCCAGCTCGACCAGTCGGCGACGGACTTGTCGATCGAGGCGATGCGGTCCTCGATGAGGGCGGGGATTCGGTCGGCGGCGGCGCGGGCCGCGTCGTGCTCGATGGACTGGAAGTGATCGAGGAGCACCGCGCGCGAGCCCACGAAGAGCAGGCCCAGGAGGGTCGCCATCGTGAGCAGGGTGAGGAGCAGGATGCGCGTGCGGAGCGTCATGGGCGAACGAGGGCCTCCAGAGCGGGAACTCTCGCCGCACGCGTGCGCGGCGGCTTTCCCGTATCGGACACCCGGGGCGTCGGCTGCGACGAGCCCCCCGTCGGGGTGAGAGGCGCACACCGAGCGGATGGATGAGACCGCGCACACCGCGCGTGCGGCGTGGTTCGCGGACCTCCCGCGCGATCCCTACTTCGACGCCAGGAGCCCCACCACCGTGGCGGTAATGGCCAAGGCCGCGGCCATGAGGCTCTCGCCCGCGATGAGCCCCGAGGCCACGGGCACGTTGTAGTTATCCTGGCTGCGCTTGTGGAACAGCCGCCAGATCATGGCGATGACCGCGCCGACGAAGAACGAGAAGGCGTTCTGGAACGGCATGACCCAGGCCAAGCCCAGCCCGGTCGCCGAGGGCATGTACTTGCGGGCCTTGGGCGGGAGCAGGCGCTCGATGACGGGGAGGATGCAGCCCACGGCGGCGCCGACGAAGATCGCCGTGACCGCCGAGTCGGGGAGCTCGCTCACGCCCTTGACCAGGACTCGGGCGACGGCCTCCCAGGCTCGCGTGGAGGGAAGGGCAAAGGACTCGAGCTTCTCGCGTGTGGGCACCATGAGGTACCAGATGGGAACGATGGCGACGGTCCCGAAGAACACGCCGTAGAACTGCGCGAGGAACTGCTTGCGCGGGTTGGCCCCGAGGAGATAGCCGGTCTTGAGGTCGGTGAGAAGATCGGCGGAGGAGGACGCGGAGTTGGCGGCGATGCCGGCGGAGGCCAGATTGGCGGCGATGTTCTTGGGGGCGAGGATCGCGAAGAGGAGTTGCATGACCTTGCCCATGGCGCCGATGGGCGTGGTGTCGGTCTCGCCCGTGGCGCGGCTGGCGACGAGGGAGAGCACAAAGCTCATGGCGACGGCGATGACGCCCGCGTACCACGACACGCCGAAGGCCTGGATCTGGAGCCACACCATGGCGATGGTGATGGGCAGCATCCCGAGAACCATCCACGACCCCGGGACTTCGATGTCCTGAAGCTTGGAGGAGTCGTGCGCGCTCTCGTGGGCGGCCTTGCGGATGCCGGTGAACGCGCGGACGATGGTTTTCCACTGCAGCGCGACGCTCATGAGGCTCGAGAAGACCATCACGGACGTCCCGCCCCACAGCGCCCAGCGCGTCGGGTTGAACATCTGGAATCCGTGATCCTCGGCGTATTTGAAGGTGGCTTTGTACGCCGGGGCGGCGAGGTTGGTGACGTCGAGCGCGTTGAGCTCCGGCGCCACCCAGAGGTATAGCAGGAGAGAGCTGGCCACCAGCGAGATACTGATCCTCATGCCCACGATCATCCCCGCGGCGATGAGCAATGCCGAGGGCTCGAACGCGAAGCCCTGTGGGTGGTATCCCTTCTGGTAGAACCGATCGACGAAACGCAGCTCGATCTCGGCTGGGATGCGCAGCACACCAATCTTGTCGAACAGGCGCTTCAGAAAGCCCACGGCGTCGAGGACGTCCTGGCCCACGCGCAGGAACCCGATGAGCAGCCCCGCGATCAACGCCGCGACGAGGACGTAGGCCTTGTGCACGGCGTCACGGCTCTGGCTGTACAGCGAGCGGAGTGTCTCGGCGGCCGCAGTGCCCGACGGGAAGGGGAGTTGTTCGTGGTTGATCTGCTGGCGTTTCATCGGGATAGCGAGGAAGACGCCCATCAGTCCCGTGCAGAGAGTGAAGATCGTGAGGATCCACGGCGAGGTCACGTCCCAGGTGTTGACAGACCGCGCCCACGCCTTGAGCGCATCGCCCGTGAGGCCCTCCGGCGGCTCTTTGAGCAGCACGAGCGCGCCGAACATGGTGGCGATGGTCGAGCCCGTGGAGTAGCCCGCCGCCGACGCCGTCGAGGCCATGCAGGCGTTCTCGAGCACCGACATCTGGCTCACGCGCTTGCCCGAGGTGAGGCGCACCATGTTCCAGATCACGAAGCTGAGCACGCACGAGGTGATCGCGATCCCGAAGGCCCAGCCGATCGAGAGCGTCGTGTACAGATTGGCGGCGGACATGACCATCCCCAGCACGCCGCCCATGAGCACGGCGCGCCACGTGAGCTGGGGCATCCGGTCGCCCTGGTACACGTGCTTGAGCCAGTGCTGGTCTTTCTGCTCGGGCGTGGCGTCGTCGGGGAGCGGCGGGATGGCAGGCTGGCTCGCGTCGACGCCGGGGATGTTCGACATGGGCGGTCCTTCGGGACGCGGGCCCCGGGCGCCTCAACCGAGGCGCGGAACCTGCGCATGGGGCCACGAGACGCGGCCAGTATACCGAGAACTTCGGCCCGAGCCCTTGGTTTCGTCCAATCTCGCGGGCGTGTGCCCGGGGGTCAGGTCCCGGGCTTGATCACGCCGTCGCGCACGGCGAGGCGTTTGGCCAGCTCCACGCCGCTGCACAGCGCGCCCTCCATGTACCCGACAAACTTGTAGCAGCAGTGCTCTCCAGCGAAGTGGACTCTTCCCAGCCCCTGGCGGAGGAGCGGGCCCACGGTGGTGACCTGCCCGGGCGCCGGGAAGGAGTAGCTCGCGCCGGCCCAGGGGTCCTTGGGCCAGTCCATGAAGCGTGTGGCGAGTTTGTGCTCGGCGTAGCCCGGGTAGAGGATCTCGAGTTCCTTGGCGTAGGCGGCGTCGCGTTCGACCTTGTCCTTGGCGAGCGCGTCCTCCGCGGGTGTGCCGCCCGCGAAGACGGTCAGGCACGCGTCCTTCTCGAGCTCCTGCGCGTCGGTGCCCTCCCAGGTCATCGCGACCAGCCCGTCGCCCATCGCGTATTGCGAGAGATTGCTCTTCTTCCAGAATCTGCTCTTGACGTGCGAGAAGTACTTGACGTTGCACCCCATCTGCGGCGACAGCAACGCCGGGATCCCGGGGGACATCTGGATCTTGCCCCACACGGAGGGAGGAACCGCGAGGACGACGTCGTCGCACTCGATCTCGCGACCGTCCTTGCAGGTCACGACCAGCCCCCCGCCGCGGGGCGCCACGCTCGTCACGGGCAGCCCGAGGATCAAACGGTCCTTGATGGGCAGGGCGAGCTTGTGGGCGAGCTGCTGATTGCCGCCGGCACAGCGGTAGACCTCGGACTCGCTCCAGTATTTTTCGACCCCGCCGCCCTTGATGGAGGCGAGGTTGCCCAGGAGGCTCTGTCGCGACGTGGGCACGCCGTTGTTCGCCATGAACTCGATGGCGATAAAGGCTTTGACGGTGGGGCTCACGTCGAGGGCGTCGATCCACGCCTTGAGGGGCTTCTGATCGAGGGCCTGGGCCCCGTCGCTCTTCCAGGGTTCGTCCTCGTCGATCTTCCGCGCGAGCTCGTTGAGCCCCTCGTGCGAGGCCTCGAGCGCCTCCCACAGCTCCGAGGCCTTCTTGAAGTCGAGGAGCTTGCCCTCGAACAGCACGGGGTCGTCCGCGTCCTCGTCGCCCGACATGTCGAGGAAGCCCAGCTTGAACTTCTCGGCGTAGGAGACCCACGCCGGGTGGTTGCTCCCGATCAGCTCCGCCCCGCCCTCGATGTTCCGCCCGGGGATGAACTCGTTCTTCCCGGCGGCGTTGAACGAGAGCACACGCCCGCCCACGCGCTCGCGCGCCTCGACGACGGTCACGTCGTAGCCCGCGGCGTGGAGCTCGTGCGCGCACGCCAGCCCCGCGAACCCGCCCCCGATCACCACCACTCGCCGCCCCGCGCCCTTGCCCTGACGCGCCAGCGCGTGCAGGGGCCCTGAGAGCAGCAGCCCGGCGGAGGCGCCCAGCGTCGCCGCGAGCATCCCGCGCCGGTCACGTCGGAACCGCTCCGGCGCAAACCGGAGCCCGAGGCGTTGATAGAGCGATCGACTCATGATGTTCTCCCAAAGTGGAAACGCGAAGGGCCGCGGAGAGTCACGCCCGGGGTCGCGGGGCGGGTGGTTGCCCGGCCCCGCGCGTCGTGAGACTCCGCGGCCCTCCGCGGTGAAAAATGGATTACTCGTCGTTGGTCGGCCCGACGCCGATCAGCCAGAGCTTGAAGAACGCCATGACCTGCTGCTTGCTGAGCTTGTTGGCGTTGAGGGTGTAGGTGACCTTGCTCATCGAGGGGAGATCCTTGCCCGGGATGAACGTATCGGCGTAGGTGATCTTGCCGGTGAGGCACGGGATGGAGTTGTCCACGGCGAAGAAGGCGTCCTCGGTGGAGAGCTTCTCGAACGCCGACGCCTCGGTCGAGGAGGCCTTGTGCTTCTCCTCGTTGAAGCGGAGGTTGAACTCGTAGAAGCCCTTCCCGTTGGCCTTGCGGTCGGGATCCTCGACCCACTTGATCGAGCCGGTGATGATGTCCTCGTAGTCCTTCCCGTCGAGGGTGTAGCGGAGCTTGATCCCGTCGGTGAACCAGTTCCCGGTCTCGTAGTCGTAGTCCAGGCGTCCGTTCACCGTGGTGCGCGGGTAGTTCTCGCTGGGCCCCTTGGCCAGGATGATCTGCTCGAAGCGCATCGGGTCGGACTTCTTCACCGTGATGGCGACTTCCTTCCCGGCGATCAGTCTCTTGTAGGTGTACGAGGCGAGGTCGTCCTTCTTCTCGGCCTTGCCCATGAGGCGCCCCGAGAACATGTCCACGAACGCCGACGCCTTGCCCGTGGCGAGCACGTCGAAGCGGAGCTTGCGCTCCCCGTCGCTCCCCGCGGCGAGGTCGTACGCGCCGCTGGTCTCGTCGATGGGGATGGTCCCGACCCACTTGCCCACGGACTTCTTCTGCTTGAGGTCCTTGGGGTTCATGACGTTGAGGTCCACCTTGTACTCGAGCATGGCGCTCTGCTTGCGGCGCTGGAGGACCTTGGTGTAGAGGTTGGGCGAGCGCAGGATCTCGCCCGAGAAGTTCGTCGTCTCGACGACGTTGAGGTTGAACTTGTAGCTGTCCTTGGCCCCCACCGCGGGCGAGCCGTCCTTGAGGTCGCCGCTGGAGTCCTTGCTCGTCCGCGTGCGGTACTCGATGTCCATCGAGCCCTCGATGATGTTGTCCTTGGTGATGAGCTCGGGCGCCGACTGGGCGTTCGCCATCGGCGCGAGCGTCCCCACGGCGGCGAGCGAAACCCCCCACGCGAGGAGCGTGCGGGACAACGGACGATTGGCCTTGAGCATGAGATCCTCCCTGGGCGAGCCGGTGAAGCCCGGCCGCTGTTCATTCCGCGGATGCCCGGCGTGGTTCCATCCCCGGTCCCCCACCGGGCGACATCACGCCTTGCATCCGGACAGGATAGGGGGGTTACGCGCGGGGACGCTCGCCCCGGGCGAGCAGGGAGTTGGGGTCCGTGCCCTGGAAGAGGAGGACCAGCTGCACGCGACGTTTCACTCCCATGGCCGAGTAGATCGCCTTGGTGTGGTCGTGCACGGTGTGGCGGCTGCGGTGAATTTTCTGCGCGATCTGCGGCTCGGTCAGCCCCTGCAGGAGATACACCAGCACGCGGATCTGCGCCTCGCTAAGCTTGGAGAGCAACTCTCCCGCGGCGTGCGAGATCTCACCCGGCTTTTCCTCGACAAGAAAACCGCAGTTCGGACAGCGGCGCGCGGTCATGGAACCTCCCCGCAACTGACCAGTTGCCTCACCGGGGACACCCGAGTTACTCGGCGCCGAAGGCGCCATCGAGACGCAAAGTCATCACCCATCGCTTGCAACACCGGCGGGTAGAAGCCCGTGGGCGCGCAGGTTTCGCCCGACTGGCCTGATGCGCGGGCCGCGCCGACACACCTGACGGCCCTCCCGCGCTCCGGAGTTGATCGTTCAGATCTTACTCGCCTTGGGCCATTGAGGGGAGGCAATCCCGGGAATCTGGGAAGGATCCACCCAAACGAATGGTGATTTTCTACGCCTCCGCAAGCCCTTCGCGGATCGCGAACCGCGTCAGCTCGACCCGGTCGTGGATGTCCAGCCTTTTCATCACGTTGGCGGCGTGGTTCTCGACCGTCTTCACAGAAAGATGCATAGTCTGGGCGATCTCTTTCTTGGACATCCCGCGGGCGATGTACCTGAGGACCTCGAGCTCGCGTGGCGTCAGCATCGAGGCGCGGGTCTGGCCTTCGCGCCGGAGGCTCGGGCCGTCCTGATCGATGACGATCCGCGCCTGCACCTCGGGGGAGAAGTAGGTCTGCCCGGACGACGCCGCCTGGATCGCCTTCACGACCGCCTCGGGCGGCTCGGCCTTGGTGACGTAGCCCATCGCGCCCACCCGCAACGCCGACTCGATGAACCGGTCGTGGGTGAATGCGCTGAGAAACAGGATCTTGGTCCGCGGGCAACGGGTCCGGATGGTCCGGGCCGCCTCGAAGGCCTCCACGCCGGGGATATCAATGTCCAGAATCACAACCGCCGGTTGGAGGCGGATCGCCGCGGTGATGGCGTCGTCGGAGGTGCCCACGTCGGCGACCACCGACACGCCCGGGGTGCGCTGGAGGAGCGTCGCGACGGCGCGACGGACCAGCGTGTGGTCGTCGGCGAGCACAATGGTGATCGGGCCGGTCATGCTGGGCTCCGCGACGGACCGGGGACGAGAAGGCGACGGAGGTCCGAGAACTGGAAGGGCTTCTGGAGCCATGAGCATAGGGGCGAGTCGACGGGAACCGGGGCGCCCGGGGGGGCCAGGACGACGAGGCGGGCCCGCCCGCCCTTGGCACGCCGGAGCATGTCGAGGGCGTGATCGTCGAGGAGCGCGGCGTCCATCACGGCGACGCCCTCCGACGCCGGATCGATGACGAACTCGATGGCGGCCCGCGCGGCCACGGGCTCGGGCTGGTAGCGGAGCGACACGAGCATCGAGGAGACGAGCGCGGAGACGATGTCGGACTGGACCGCCACCTTGGCGGGGAGGGGCTTGTGCGCGGGGGGCGTGGGGTGGGCGGTGGTGGGCTTGGGCTCGGCGGCGAGCAGGGGGAAGGTGAGCGTGATGGTGGCGCCGCCGAAGTCGCCCTGGGTCTGTTCGGCGCGGATCGTGGCGGCATGGTCGTGGACGATGTCGCGGATGGAGCGGAGGTCGGAGCGTGGATCGAGAATGGCATCGGGGTTGTTGAGCCCGGCGCGGGTGTCCTCGGAGAGCGGGGCGCCGGTGTGGCTGACCTCGAGCGTCGCGTGGCTTTGGGGGGCGGGGTCGAGGGCGACGCGGATGGTGCCGGAGTCTTCGACGGCGTCGCGGGCGCGGAGCATGAGGGTCATGAGGGCGTGCTGGATCTGGAGCTCGTCGCCGAGGATCCGCAGGGGCGGGCCCTCGTGGATGTGGGACACGAGCCGGACGGTCTGGGGGATGGCCCGGCGGAAGAGGCGGGTGGTGATGGAGACGACATGGTCGAGGTCGATGGGTTCGAGGCGTGCGGAGGGGCGCTTGACGAAGGCGCGGAGCGTGTTGGCGACGGTGGCGGCCTGTCGAGCGGCGTGCTCGACCTGGTCGAGGGACTCGGCGGCCTCGTGGTTGGTGGAGAGCGACTCACGGGCGAGAGCGGCGTGCCCGCGGATGGCCATGAGGAGGTTGTTGAAGTCGTGGGCGACGCCGCCGGCGATGAGCGCGAGGGCCTCCATCTGGCGGACGTGGTCGAGGCGTTCCTGGGCCTGCTCGAGCGCGAGCTCGACGCGTCGGCGGTCGGTGACGTCCATGAACACGCCGACCAGGCGTTCGGGGCGTCCCTGGGCGTTGTAGATCACGCGGCCCTTGTCGGCGATCCACCGCTCGCCGAGCGTGGGGTGGTGGAGGCGGTAGGTGGCGAAGTGCTCCTCGCGGTGGGCGGCGGTGAGGCGTGCGAAGTCGTGGACGGCCTGCTCGTGATCGCGCGGGTCCACGAGGGCCATCCAGGCGTCCAGGGGCGAGGAGTACAGATCGGGCGCGATCCCCAGCAGGCGGTACATGGAGGCCGACCAGGCCAGCGTGCGGCGCTGGAGGTCGAACTCGTAGGTCCCCGCGTCGGCGCACTCGAGGGCGAAGCGGAGGCGCTCCTCGCTCTCGCGGAGGGCGGCCTCGGTGCGGCGGCGCGAGGTTGTGTCGGTGATCGAGCCCGCGAGGCGCACGGGCTCGCCCCGCTCGTTCCAGACCGCCTGCCCGCGGACGAGGATCCAGCGTTCCGTGCCGTCGGCGTGGCGGGCGCGGCACTCGTGCGCGAACGGGAGGCGGTGCTGCGTGTGCGCGTAGGCGGCGGCGTCGAAGGCGGCGCGGTCCTCGGGGTGGAGCAGGTCGAGGAACTGCTCGCGGTCGGTGGGGAAGTCCTTGGGCTCCAGCCCGAGCACGGCGGTGAGGCGCGGCGCCAGGTAGAGACGGTTGCGCGGGATGTCCCAGTCCCACAGCACGTCGCTCGAGCCCCGCAGCGCGAGCTCGTAACGCTCCTGGGCCACGCGGAGCTGCTGGACCTCCGGGGCGTCGTCCGCGCGGGGCTCGGGTACGGGCGCGAGGCGCTCCACCACGCCCACGTGGAACTGGATCGGGCCGACTTTCTCCAGTCGGAACCGGTAGCGGGCGGCGTGGTCGTGCTCGAGGGCGGCGTCGAAGGTCGCCTGGGCGAGGGACGCGCGTTCGCGGAGGGCGACGCGGAAGGGGCGGCGGTCGGGCGCGGCGAGCAGGAGCTCGAAGGGGCGGGCGAGAAGCTCGTGGGATGCACGGGCGAAGAACCCGGGGGCGGGCGGGAAGGCGTGGAGGATCATCCCGTCGTCCGCGACGAGGAGGACGGGATCGGGGGGTGGGGCCTTGGGGACCATCATGCACGCGGAAACGCCCGCGCCGAATGAGGATACGCTGCGAGGCCCGCACGCGCAGCGCGGGAGAAGGGACGGGGAGCCGTGAAGACCTGGCGGGCGTGGTTCGGGGTGGCGGCGTGGACGGGCGTGGTCCTGGGCGCGGGCGGGTCGGCGTGCGTGGAGAAGACGGCTCGGTCCGGCGGGGCGTCGGCGCCGGTTGTCTCATCGTCGGCGGCGGCGGGGACGTCGATGTCCGCGACGCGCGAGGATCTGGCGGCGTTCGTGCGTCAGTACGCGGCGACGAACCGCTTCTCGCTGGGCCAGCCGCGGAGCATCACCCCCACCCCCGACGGGCGGAGCGTGCTGTTCCTGCGGTCGCCCGCGCGCAGCTTCGTGCAGGACCTGTACGAGCTCGACCTCGCGACCGGAAGGGAGCGCACGCTGCTCACCGCCGACGCGCTGCTCCGCGGAGGCGAGGAGACGCTGACGGCGGAGGAGCTGGCACGCCGGGAGCGGATGCGGCTGTCCTCGCGGGGCATCGTGGGGTACAGCCTGTCGGAGGACGGAAGGACGCTGCTCGTGCCGCTGTCGGGGCGGCTGTTCCTCGTGACGCGCGAGACCGGGAGCGTGCGGGAGATCCAGAGCGAGTCGGGGTATCCGATCGACCCCAGGCTCTCGCGCGACGGGAGCAAGCTCGCGTGCGTGCGCGGCGGAGACTTGTTCGTCACGGACCTGCGCTCGGGCGCCGAGACCCGGCTGACGCACGCGTCGGGCACGATCACGTACGGCGCGGCGGAGTTTATCGCGCAGGAAGAAATGGACCGGCGCGAGGGGTACTGGTGGTCACCCGACGGGACGCGGATCGCGTACCAGGAGACCGACACGTCGGGGCTCGAGACGTTTCACATCGCCGACCCCATGAACCCCGGCAAGGAGCCCGAGAGCTGGCCCTACCCCCGGGCGGGGAAGGCGAACGCGCGGGTGCGCCTGGGCGTCATGGCGAGCGTCGGCGGCGAGACGGCGTGGGTGGAGTGGGACCGAGACGCGTTCCCGTACCTCGCGAGCGTGACGTGGGACAAGGGCGGGCCTTTGACGATCCTCGTGCAGAACCGCCACCAGACCGAGCAGAGGCTGCTCGCGGTGGACGACCGCACCGGGGCGACGACGATCTTGCTCACCGAACGCGACCCGGCGTGGCTCAACATCGCGCCCGACGTCCCCAAGTGGCTGGGCGATGGGTCGGGGTTCTTGTGGCGCAGCGAGAGCGAGGGGGCGTGGCGGCTGGAGCTGCGCGGGAAGGACGGGAGCGTGTCGCGGGTGATCGCCGAGCCGAGTTTCGGGCTGCGCTCGCTGCTGCACGTGAACGAGGAACTGGGCACTGCGTACGTCGTGGCGAGCCCGGAGCCCACCGAACAGCACGTGTGGGCGCTTCCCCTGGGCAAGGGCGAGCGGGCGCGGCTCACGAGCGGGGCGGGGGTTCACTCGGCGGTGTTCGCCGACCGGGGCGCGGCGATGGTGATCACCTCGAACACGCTCGGGGGCGAGCTGCGGCATCTGGCGATGGACGGTCGGTCGCCTCAGGGGCGCGAGATCGATTCGCGGGGCGAGACGCCCCTGCTCACGCCCCGGGTCGAGGCCATGAGCCTGGGCGGGGAGAAGGACCTGCGGGCGATGGTGATCCGCCCGAGCGTCATGGAGAAGGGGAAGAAGTACCCGGTCTTGGTGTCGGTGTACGGCGGGCCGCACGCGCAGGTCGTAAACGCGACGCGACGCGGGTACCTGCTGCATCAGTACTTCGCGGAGCACGGGTTCATTGTGGTGTCGATCGACGGGCGGGGGACGCCGGGACGCGGGCGGGCGTGGGAGCGTGCGATCAGGAACGACTTCATCGGCGTGGCGCTGGACGACCAGGTCGAGGGGTTGCAGCAGCTGGCGCGGCGTGTGCCCGAGATGGACCTGTCCCGGGTGGGAATCTACGGGTGGTCGTTCGGGGGCTACTTCAGCGCGATGGCGGCGATGCGGCGCCCGGACGTTTTCCACGCGGGGGTCGCCGGGGCACCGGTGTGCGACTGGCGCGACTACGACACGCACTACACCGAGCGTTACATCGGGCTCCCGCAGGAGAACGCGGCGGCGTACGACGCGGGGAACGTGCTGACGTACTGCAAGGATCTCCGCGTGCCGCTGATGATCATCCACGGGACGGCGGACGACAACGTGTACTTCATGCACAGCCTGAAGATGACCGAGGCGCTCTTCCGGGCGGGGAAGCGGTTCGAGTTCCTCCCGCTGGCGGGGTTCACGCACATGGTGCCGGACCCGGTGGTGAGCGAGCGGCTGCAGGGGCGGATCGCGGAGTTCTTCGTGCGCGAGCTGGCGCGGTAGAGGAGGCTCGATGAAGCTCTCGGTGCTGGGCGCGGCGGGCGAGGTGACGGGGTCTTGCTATCACGTCGAGGCGAACGGCTCGCGCGTGCTGGTGGACATGGGGCTGTTCCAGGGGGGGCAGGCCGCCGAGAAACGCAACCGGGAGGCGCCGGCGTTCGACGCGTCGCGGCTCCAGGCGGTGGTCCTCACGCACGCGCACATGGACCACTGCGGGCGCATGCCGCTCCTGCCCAAGCTGGGATACGCCGGGGTGATCCACGCCACGCCCGCGACGTGCGACCTCCTGCCCACGATGCTGGAGGACTCGGCGGAGATCCAGGCGGCGGACGCGGTGTACGACACGCGGCGGAACCTGCGTCGGGGGATCGAGGAGGTCGTCGAGCCGCTCTATTCGATGGACGATGTCAAGAAGACCGAGCGGATGCTGCGCCCGCTCCCCTACCGCGAGCCCAGAGAGATCGCCCCGGGGATCACGGTCCGGCTTGTCGACGCGGGGCACGTGCTGGGGTCGGCGAGCGTGGAGATGCGCGTGCGCGAGGGCGGGCGTGAGCGCGTGCTCGTGTTCTCGGGGGACATCGGGGTCAAGGGCGTGCCGATCATGCACGACCCGGAGACGTTCGCCCACGCGGACCTTGTGGTGATGGAGTCCACGTACGGCGATCGGGACCACAAGAACCAGAACGACACGGTGCAGGAACTGACGGAGATCATCAAGGACGCGGTGTGGACGAGGCAGCGGGTGCTCATGCCGGCGTTCGCGCTGGGACGGACGCAGCTCTTGATGTACCACCTGTCGGAGCTGGGGCGGAGCGGAAGGGTGCCGGATTTCCCGGTGTACATCGACAGCCCGCTGGCGCGGGAGACGTCGATCGTGTACCGCGACCACGCGGCGACGCTCGACGAGACCTCAAGGAACGCGCTCAAGTACATGGAGTCGCCGGGGTCCAAGCCCACGTTCCGGTTCCTGCGCACGGCGGAGGAGAGCCGGTCGCTCAACGAGATGGAGTGCTGCCTCGTCGTGATCGCGGGGTCGGGGATGTGCACGGGCGGGCGGATCGTCCACCACCTCAAGCACGGGCTGTGGCGGAAGAACTCGCATGTGGTCATCTGCGGGTATCAGGCGGCGGGGACGCTGGGGCGGCGGCTGGTCGAGGGCGAGACGCTGGTGAGGATCATGGGGCAGGAGATCGCCGTGCGTGCCCGGGTTTCGACGCTGGGCGGGTTCTCCGCGCACGCCGGACAGGGCGAGCTCCTCGACTGGGCGTCGGCGTGGGCGAAGAGCCGACCGAAGGTCCTGCTGACCCACGGCGAGGAGAAGGCCCGCGGGGTTCTGGCGGCGAAGCTGAAGGACCGGTTCGGACTGGAGGCGATCTTGCCGCAGTTCGGGGAGAGCGTGGCGTTGTAGGGGCCGGGCGCCGCCCCGAGGGGGCCGGAGTGTGCGATGGCGGTGACG
Source organism: uncultured Phycisphaeraceae bacterium (assembly GCA_964614075.1). Classification (GTDB taxonomy): domain Bacteria; phylum Planctomycetota; class Phycisphaerae; order Phycisphaerales; family UBA1924. The sequence continues at coordinate 13,071 of CAZTJZ010000015.1, read as the reverse complement.
CGGATCCATCGGACGATCCAGAACGCGCGCCGGTACGGCGAGATCATCGAGGTCCTGGCGCGCCAGGGTTTTCAGGACATCGTCGCGGAGACGGGGCTGGACCGCTGGCTGGAGGCGGGGAGGCGGTTGATCCTTCGGTCCACGCCCGCGCCGGCGGCGCAGCGGTCCCGGGCCGAACGCCTGCGCGAGGCGATGGAGGAGCTGGGCCCGACGTTCATCAAGCTGGGGCAGGTGCTCTCGGTGCGGCCGGACCTCATCCCCGAGGACTGGGCGGAGGAGTTCCGCAAACTGCAGGCGGACGCGGCGAAAGTGCCCTTCGAGGAAATCCGCGCGGTGCTCGCGAGCGAGTTCGGCGAGAAGCTAGGCGGGGTGATCCGCCACGTCGAGGAGGAGCCCCTCGCCGCCGCGTCGATGGCGCAGGTGCATCGCGCCACGCTCGCGGACGGGACGGGCGTGGTGCTGAAGATCCTGCGTCCGGGGATCGAGGAGGTGACGGCGTCGGACATGGAGATCCTGTCGACGCTGGCGGAGTTCGCCGAGGCGCACTTCAGCAACCTCGGGTACAGCCCCAAGGAGGTCGTGCAGGAGTTCGCCCGGGAGCTGAAGAAGGAGGTGGACCTGACGCACGAGGGCCGCGCGACCGACCGGCTGAGGTCGTACTTCGAGAAGGACGAGCAGGTGCGCTTCCCGCGGGTGTACTGGGAGGCGTCGACGCGGAGGGTGCTGGCGCTCGAGGAGTTCCGGGGGGTGCTGCTCTCGTCGCCCGGGGCGAAGACGCTGACGGGGGAGGAGCGGTCGCGGGTGGTGCGGAGCGGGGCGGACGCGGTGCTGCGGCAGTGCCTTGAGTTTGGCTTTTTCCACGCCGACCCGCACCCGGGAAACCTCTTCGCGCTGCCCGGGGGCGTGGTGGGGTTCATTGATTGCGGGATGACGGGGCAGCTGGACCCCAGGACGGCGGAGAGCCTGGCGCTGCTGGTGGTGGGCGTGGTGCACGCGGACGTGGAGAAAGTCGTGAAGGTGGTGGGCGTGCTCGCGGACGCGGACGCGGGCGTGCTGGAGAATCGGGCGTTCCGCGCGGACGTGCGCGATTTCGTGAGCCATTTCGAGAACGTGCAGATCGGGCAGCTCGACATGCCCCGGCTGCTGGAGGAGTTCTTCCAGAAGCTGCGGGCGCACAACCTCCGCTGCCCGGGGGATCTGGTGCTGCTCATCAAGGCGTTGACGACGATCCAGTCGGTGGCGAAGGATCTGGACCCGTCGTTCGACATGGTGGGCTTCGCCACGCCGCACGTCGAGCGGTTGGTGGCCCGGCGGTACAGCCTGTCGTCGATGCGGCGGCGGTTCGAGGCGAGCGCGGCGGAGTACGTCCAGCTCGCCGAGGAGCTCCCGGGCGAAGTCGGGCAGCTCGTGCGTCAGCTCCGCCGGAACAAGCTGGCGATCAACCTGGAGCACCGCGGGCTCTCGCGACTGACCCAGACCATCGAGCACGCGAGCCGGAACATCGCCTTCGCCATGACCATCGCGGGGCTGGTGGTGGGCTCGGCGATCCTGGTGCATGCGCACCGCGAGGGCACGGCGATCTCGTTCCGCCTCGTGGGGACGCTGGGGCTGGTGCTCGCGGGCGTGCTGAGCCTCGGGTACGTCGTGATGAACCGAAGGTGGATCCGGGAGAAGAAGAAGCCGTGATGCTCAACGCGCGGCGCGCCGGCGCGATGCGGCCGTTCTCGCGGCGGGCTTTGCCGCGGACCGCTTCGTGGCCTTCTTCCGCGTGGACTTCGGTGCGTTCTTGGTCCTCGTGGATGCTCTGGCGCCCGCCTTTGTCGTCTTTTTCTTGAGCTTCTCCCCTACGCCCGAGAGCAACCCAGAGACGCCCATCGCCACGTCGCCCGCGAGGGACTTGGCCGCCTTGAGCCCGGCCTTGGCGGTTTCCTTGGCGAGATCGAGGGCGTGGCCGTCGGCGGCCTTGAGCGCGGATTGTGCGGCGGGAGCGATGTTCGTTCCGGCGCGACGCGCCTCACGCGTGAGATCGTCCCACTCGCGCCGGGCCTGGTCGGCGAGGGCGTCCTTGGCGTCGCCCACGGCGTTCAGGAACGAGTGCTCCAGCGTCTTGAGGCGCTCCATGAGATGCGTGAGCTCGCCCTTGGTGAAACGCCGTCCGCGCGAGCGGGCGTGCTCGATGGACTGCTGGGCGGCTTCGGCGGCGGAGGCGCCCGCGTCGGCCAGGCCATCGAACACCTGACGCAGCACATTCCCGCGCTGCTCGGGGATCACCTCGCCCAGCGAGTCGCCCACGCCCGACATCACCTGGGCGATCGTGGTCGAGAGCTTTTCGCGGTCGAGGCTGCCCTCGAGGGCCCGCACCGCGAGGTCGTGCATCCGGGCGCGGATGTCCACGCCCTTCGAGACAATCCGGCGGGCGTCGTTCGTGGCGGAGGTGGTGGTCATGGGTGTGCTCCGGTCGTGCGGGCGGCGGCGTGGCATCCCTTCGTCGCCGTAGAGTGTACGGTCTTCTCCGACTCCAATGACGCCCGCACTCCTTCTGAACTTGAACGCGATCGTGCTGGGCGAGCAGGCCTGGTGGACGCGTCTGTCGTGGGCGATCCTGCCCCCCTCGGGCACGCTGTGGCTGATCGAGTGGTGCGTTCGTCTGCTGTTCGCGATCGTGGTGATCTCGCGCCGGCGTGCCGTGCCCGCAACGCTGGCGTGGCTGGTGGTGGTGCTGTTCGTGCCCGTCGTGGGGCCGTTCCTGTACCTGCTGGTGGGCGAGAACCGCCTGGGTCTTCGGCGGGTGCGGGAGTACGAGCTGCTCACGACGCAGACCGAGCCTTTGGTCGTGTCGCGGTGGTGGGATCGGGGGCTGGCCGATGATCGGGTGACGCGCGGGTTCGAGCGTACGGCCCAGTACGCGACGGCGGTGGGCGGGCTCCCGCCGCTCAAGGGCAACCGCCTCGAGCTCATCGCCGACACCGACGAGTTCCTCGCGCGGATGGTGGCGGACATCGACGATGCGCGCTCCCACTGCCATCTTCTCTTCTACATCTGGATGAAGGGCGGGAAGGCCGAGGAGGTCGGGCGGGCGCTGATCCGCGCGGCGGAGCGGGGCGTGGAATGCCGCGTGCTGGTGGATTCGGTGGGGGCGCGTCCGTTCCTGAAGAGCGAGCTGCGGGCGCGGATGGAGCGGGCCGGGGTGCGTGTGAAGGAAGCGCTGCCCGTGGGGGCGCTGCGGGCGTTTGTGGCGCGGATCGACCTGCGCAATCACCGCAAGGTGTGCGTCGTGGACGGGCGAGTGGCCTACGCGGGGAGCCAGAACCTCGCCGACTCGTCGTTCAGCGTGTCGAAGCGTCCGGGCGTGGGCCCCTGGATCGACGCCTCGGTGCGGGTGCAGGGCTCGGCGGTGCAGGCCCTGTCGCTGATCTTCCTCCGCGACTGGGCGCTGGAGGTGGACGAGCCGGTGGCGATCGAGGAGCGTCTCTTCCCCGCGTCGACCGAGGAGCTGGCCGCGATGAACGCGGGCTCGACGGTGCAGGTCGTGCCGACCGGGCCGGGGCCCGACAGCGTGGCGATGCGCGAGGCGCTGCTCACGACGATCTACTCGGCCTCGACGGAGCTGCTTATCACGACGCCCTACTTCGTGCCCGACGACGCGACGCAGTCGGCGCTGATGGCGGCGGCCCGGCGGGGGGTGCGGGTGACGCTGGTGGTCCCTCGTCGCAGCGACAGCGTGCTCGTGGCGCACGCCAGCCGCTGGCACTTCGAGGACCTGCTGCGCTCGGGCGTGCGGATCCTGCGGTACCGGGACGGGCTGCTGCACGCCAAGGTGCTGACCGTGGACGGGCGGTTCTCGATGATCGGCTCCTCGAACATCGACATGCGCTCGTTCTGGCTCAACTTCGAGGTGACGCTCATGGTCTACGACGAGGCGTTCACGCGCGAGCTCAACGCGCTGCAGGAGCGCTACGCCAAGGCCTCGGACGAGATCGATCTCTCGGGCTGGAAACGCCGGGCGTGGGGGAAGCGGGCGATCGAGAGCGTCGCGCGGCTCTTCGGCCCGCTGCTCTAGGCCTATTCCGTCACCCGCGCGGTCGTGCCCTGACGCAGGCGCCACCCGTCGGGCTTGAGAAAACCGGGCGGGGGCGAGGCGGGGGGCGCGTACCGCATCGTGAGCACCGCGTTCACGTTCACGTCCGCGTCCGCGATCAGCACGCCGCGAACCGTCGAGTCGTCGCTCACCGTCACCGACCGCGTCGCGTAGAACACCCCGCCCAGCTCCGCGGCGAGGAGGTCAAGCTTGTCCGCATCCTCGGTGCCCAGGTACGGCGTGCCGGGAAAGTTGAAGTTCACGCCCGCGGCGCTCTCGTCCAGGTCATTGTTCGTGTTGGCGATCTCGAGATCGCCCTCCACGAGCAGCGTGGGCCAGGAAGCGTTGGGCTCCATCACGCAGCTATTGGTAACCTTGAGCAGCGGGCAGTTGCGGACCACGAGCGTCCCCACGAGGCGCATCTGCGAGAGGTCGAGCGTCGAGCCCGCGCAGTCGATCAGGTACACGCCCTGGGCGTTGTTGGCCCCCCAGGGGTTGCTCGCGGGGCTGATGATGACGTGCTCAAGCTTGCCCCCGATGCTCGCGAAAGGGACCGCGGTGGCGATGCTCTGGTAGTACGCGAAGAGTGTCGCGGCGTCGGGGCGATCCTCGGGCGCGATCACGTTCTCCGTCCAGTCCAACGCCGCGTTCGAGTACCACTTGGTCGCGGCGGAGGTGGAGAACCCGGGCCAGACAGCGTTGCCCGTGAACTCCATCCGCACGCCCTTGCTGTAGTCCGTGTTGGGCGTGACGACGAAGGCGCCCGAGATCCCGACGCTGATGGGCTGGAGCATGACCTGCATGGATGTGAAGGCGGGGTCGGCGTCGACGCGCAGGGCCTGCATCCCCCCGCCGCTACGGCCGTACGCGATGAAGGAGAGCGGGTCGGTCTGGGTGGCGGTGGGCGCCCCCCCGCCCACGGCCTCTCCCGCGGCGACGACCTGCGTGTCGGCGAACGTGGTCGAGAGGATCCGCCCGCTCCCGGGGAGGGCGGTGCGCCAGGCCTGGGAGTTGGCCGCGTTGTGCAGCGCGAGCTCCAGGGCCGACTGCGCCGCCGTGCGGGACTTTACGTCGCGCACCGTCGATTCGCTCGCGCGGAGCTGGGCCTGGAGCGCCAGCACCGAGCCCACGCACATCACCGTCACCACCAGCGACACGCCCAGCACGAGCACGTAGACACCCCCGCGGCGGCGCGGGGCGGGGCGTGCGGGGTGTGCGGCGGGGTTAGTGCGCATCGTCAAAGGCTCGGGTTCGGACGGCCGAGAGGCTCAGGACCTTGCTCCCGTGCTTGAGCGCGGTCACGGTGATCCGCTTGGCGCCCTGGTCGGTGCCCACGGGCACGTCGGGCGAGGTGGGCGAGACATACTCCACGCGGACGCTCCGGCTCCAGGCGCTCTTGCCCGACATGGGCGTCCCGTCCGCGAGGCGGGGCGGCGAATCGAGCATCGTGTCGTAGTCGTCCACGTCGTCGTAGATCGCCCGCGTCGAACCCTCCTCCGCGCCTATCAGCGCGATCGCGTCGGGGTCGTCGTAGGCGCGGGCCTGGATCTCCGTGAGCAGGTCCTGCGCGAGGAGCGCTGCGGTGACGCGGTCCTCGCTCGCCGCGCGAAGACGGGCCGCGCTCCCCGCCGCCGTCAGCGCCGCCACGGTGAGCAGCGACACGATCCCCGCGGCGGCGACCGCCTCGACCATCGTGAACCCGCGCTGGCTGAGAGTGCTCATGAGGTGCTCAGGGCGTGAGGGGCTTTCCGAGGAGCGGGACGTTGAGCGTGATCTCCTGCCCGCCCGTGGGGCGGACCTTGATGGCGACCGACTCGGCCCGGGAGACGGACGCGGCGACCGTGGCGGGGCGTGTGACGTTTCCGCAGACCAGGAACCCGATCGAGGCGCTGGGGACCGGAGTCCACGAGCCCCCGCTGTTCGTGCTCAGGGACATCGTGGCGTAGTGCTCGCTCGGGGCGGGGTTCTGGAACGCCGCGTACATCTTCCCGCTCGAGGCCGACAGCTTGATCGCCAGCAGATCCCCGGGCAGACACCCGGTGACGGGCGTTCCCAGCGTGAGCTGATAACGCGTTCCGATGAAGGGCGGGAGCGCGATGGGGAGGGCCAGAAGTCCGCTCGTCGCCGTCGCCGAGGCGAGGGCCGCGCCGGTCGGCGAGCCGTCCGCCCGCGCCTTGTACAGCTCCACGACCACGGTCCCCGGGTACAGCAATCTCTGGTGCACGCTGACGTCGAGCTTGGTGATCGAATAGCTGATGGCGTCGGCGGGGACCGAGGCCCGGAAGCTCTGCGCGACGTGCTCGGTCGTGGTCACGTCGGCCACATGGATCGTCGTCCCCTCGTACCCCGCGAGGAGGATCTGCGGGCCCACGGTCGTCCCGCTGACGCTCGTGGTGCTGTCGCTGAACGTCTCGACGCTCACGGCGAAGTCGTCGACCTTCTCCACGATGGTCTGCGCGACGCCGTTGGTGTCGAGGACGAGCGGATCGCCCGCGCTGCCTCCCCAGGCGACGTTCAGGGTCTCCTCGCTCCCGTCCGCGTCGCGGTCGACAAGCGTGAACTGGATCGAGGTGGCGTCGTAGCTCTTGAGCCCCTTGCACAGGGCGAGATCGGCGGCGGCGGCCTGGAGGGCGATCGACGCCGCGCGGGTGGTCGTCGACGCCGCGTCCGGCGCGGGCATGGCCTTGGCCGCCACCGCCATGACCGACGCGAGCGCCCCCACGATCACGACCGTGATCACGGACGCGGTGAGCACCTCGAGGAGCGTGAAACCGCGCCGGGGCATCGGAGCTCCTACTTCTTCTTCTTCGACCAGCCCGTCGACGTCGTGGTCGACGAGCCGGTCGACGTGGTGGTCGACGTGGTGGTCGATGAGCTGGTGGACGAGCCGGCGCCGACGGTGAGGCTGACGCTCCCGCTGCCGGACAAGCCCGTGTCCACCACGACCGCGGCCCCGCCGCCGACGGGCGCCACGACCGAGACCCCGGCCATGACCGCCACGGCGTTGGGGTCGGGCGCGCTCTCGTCGATCACCGCGGGCGTCCTGGGCGACGCCGGAACCACCGAGGCGATCTCCGCCGGAACGTGCGTGGCGATCGGACTCGCGACGGTCGGCCAGCGGAAGACCGTGCGCGCCATCGTCCCATCGGCGTTCATCTTGAGCCCCGCGCCCCAGTCCCCGGCCTGGAGCACCACCACCCCCGCGGAGTCCGCGTTCCCGAACGCGTCGAACGACACCGCCGCGTCCCCCCCGAACTGCGCGTCGGAGATCGTGCCCAGGTACGGCGCGGGCGCGAGATCGGTCAGGGAGTCCGACCGGGACTTGAACTGCGCGGCGCTCCAGGTCGACCCCGACGCCGGCTTGACCGTGTACCGCGACGAGCCGGGGTTGAACGTCACCGTGATCGAGGAGCTCGACGACCGCGCGATCGCCTGGGCCCGCTTGAGGTCCTCGGCGACACGCTGGATCGCCATCTCCGCGCGGTACCGCGCCTGCGAGTTCGCGTAGCGAGGCACGACGACCACCGCCACCACCGCCACCACGCCCAGCACCATCCCGAACTCCATGAGGCTGAAGCCCCGGCGGGAGCCGGGGGCGCGGGCGAACGCCCGGGCTCCGGCGTTCCCGCCAAAGACCGGGCGTGCTTGCGGCGTGATGGTCCTGTGTTCACGAAGCGTCATGGGCTCTCTCCTTCCCAGGACCTCCGCACGAGGACGCGGAGATCAATAGTCCGAGTACAGCTTGCCCGAGGCGTCGGCCTCGGTCGTCGTGTTCGCGCGGATCTTCCCGTTCGTGTCGTCGTAGATCCAGCCGATGCCCGCGGCGTCGGCGGCGGCGATCCCCACCGCGCCCTTGCGCGGGCAGTTCACCGGCAGCGCCGGCACCGCCCGGACGTAGGGCCCGTAGATGAACGCGCCCGTCTTGGTCGCGTTGGTCGTGCCCGCGTCGCTCGAATACAGCGTGAGCTGGTTCACGACGGTGCCCGCCGCCGGGTACGTCCCGCCGTGCTCCGTCGAGTACAGGTCGATCGCGCTGCGGAGCACCGCGAGGTTCCCCGTCAGCGCCGAGTCCTGCGCCCCCGCCGCACCGCGGCTCATGCGGGGCACCGCGATCGCCGCGATGATCCCGATGATCACCACCACGATCACCAGCTCGATCAGGCTGAACCCGCGATTCCGATGCTTCATCACGCCCTGCATGAGTGATTCCCCTGACGCTCGATGCTCCACCCTGAGCCCGCGCCACGCGGCGGCGGCCCGTTGAACACATCGGCCTCCCCAACGCCAAGGTTCACACAACGCGCGATCCCCCGAAGGCGCAGACCGTCCAGACGGCACAGCCGTTGCCCTTCACCCCCCTGTTCGACTGTTCGGTTGAAGCGGTCCGATTTCAGCCGCCGCGGCGGAGCGGCTTGGCCAGGTGCACCTCGAACCGGCGCCCGTCGTGCTCGAGGACGACATGGTCCTTCGACGCCGAGATCAGCTTGATCCCAGCGTCCGAGATCTCGCCGACGCGCACCGTCTTCCCGTTGATCACCGCGGCAACCCCCGGGATCACGCTGCTGAGGTCGGGCTCCTTCACCAGGGGCGACGCCGCGGCCTTGGCCGCCTCACGCGCCCCACCGGTGTTCTGGGCGGCCTGCATCGACGCCGGGGGCTGGAACGCGTCCAGCGGCGGGCGCGAGGCCTCGACCTCCGAGATCAGGCGCTCCCGCGCCTCGCTGAGCCGGTGCCCCAGCGTTGCCTGGACGGGCTCGGGCTTCGCAGGCGCCGCGACGCTCTGGGGAGCCGCGGCCTGTTCGGACGCCGGCGCCGCCGCGTGGCTCGACGCGGGGTTGGTCACCCCCCCGTTCAGGAACACGCGATCAACCAGGAGCGCCGCCCCCGCGAGGGTGACGATGCCGGCCAGGACTTTCCGCTGGGTGTTGATAGCCACGCGACCAAGGTGCCAAACCGCATGGGCCGCGTCAACCCGCTCCGGGCGATTCCCTGCTACTTCGGGTCGGTCTGTGCCGGATCTGCCGACGCCACCATCCCCTCCGCGTACCAGCTCAGGACCGCCGAGAACCTCGGGCGATCCGTCGTCGAGCCCGCGTTCTGCAGCGCGAACCCGCGGACCGACACGTCGCGCTTCTGCTCGTGCAGCTCCTCCAGGAACTCCACGAACTCGGGGTAGCTCCCGCGGCCGGCCATCTCGATCGGGATCCGCACCAGGCGGCGCTCGACGTTCTCGGTCTCCGCCCCCTTGGGCGTGAGCTGGTCCACGAGCAGCCCGTGGCGGGCCGCGAGGTCCGTGATCTCCGCGAACTGCTGGTTCTTGCGGTCCACGGGCTGGATGGTGATGATGTTCTGCTCGATCTCCGTCCGCCGCTCGCCCAGCCGCGTGCGCAGCTCGCGGACCCTGGTGTCCAGCTCCGAGGCCTTGAGCCGCAGCGAGTCGATCGTTCCCTGGATGCGCATCTCGCTGGTCCGCTCGCCGAAGTACGGGCTGACGCCCAGCACGTAGGTCAGGGCCCCCACGCCTCCGAGCACGAGAACGCCCACCGCGTCCACGCGCCACGCGCGCCCGAGCCTGGTCACATCGAGCTTCATCGCCCCTCCTTCGCGTCCTCGGGCAGCAGCAGCCCCTCCACCACGAACGCGAGCCCGCCGTTCCCGCCCGCCAGGCGCGTGTCCTTGAGCGTCACATCCGAGAAGACCCGCGTGTCCTCGAGCGCCAGCACGAACGCACCCACCGCCTGCTGCGACTGCGCCTGCCCCGTGATCGTGAGCCGATACCCCGCCACGCGCGGGCCGCCCTTGCTCTTGACCGCCCGGCGTGACTCCTGGAGGATCGGGTCGAGCACGGTGGACGCCAGCACGATCGCGTCGCCCCGGCACGTCGCGACCAGACGCAGGAGCACCGCCCAATCCGCCCGGTCCGAGACCGCCTTCGCGCGCGCCAGCGCCAGCCCCGCACGCGTCAGGTCCGTCGTGACCAGCCGCTGCTCCGACTCGCGGTCGGCGATATCGCGCTCCACCGCGCGCAGCTCGTCCACCATCGCGGGCGTCGCGCCCGAGCGCAGCCCCGCGCCCACCGCGCACACCCCGCCGAAGAGCACGCACTGCCCCGCCAGCAACCCCGACCAGACACGCACCCGCTTCCGGACCGCCGTCCGCTCGCGCCGCGCCGCCGGGATCAGGTTCACCGAGTTCATGCCGCCTCCTCGCGCGTAGCGCCCACGTTCCCCCGCGGCGTGGCGAGCCCCACCGCCGCCATCAGCGCCGAGGACCCGGCCAACCCCGCCAGCCCCGCGGGCACCCGGACCACGTCCCCCACGCGCACGACCTTCACCTCCGCGCCCGTGGCCTGCTGCATCCGCTCCCCGAGCCCGCGGAGCATCGCCCCCTCGCCCATGACGAGCACGCTCGAGCTCGTCGTGTCCGCGAACCTCCTCGACGCGAACGAGAGCGACTGGTTCACCTCCGGGATCACCCCCTCGCCGAACTCCGCCGCCAGCGTGCGCAGCTCCGCGGGGATCCGGGACGCCTGCTCCTCGATCCCGCACAGCGCCGAGAGCACCGCGTCGAAGCCCTCCTCGCTCCCCACGCCGCGCTTCTTCATCCGCTCCGCGAGCACGCACAACCCGGCCTCGCCGATGGACCTCTCGTACACGAGCACGCTCTCCCCGCCCGGCGCTGTGTGCAGGATCGCGATGTCGAGCGCGTCCCACCCCGCGTGCACGATCGCCGCCAGCGACGCCTGACCGCCCGCCGGACGCAGCAGACGCGAGCACGCCCGCCCCAAGGCCAGCCCCGTCAGGTCCAGCCCCTCCGCGAACAACGGCACGCCGTCGAACGCCTTGAGCCGCCCCTCGGCGTGCTCGTGACGGCACGCCACCGCGAGCACCGGGGTCTGCTCGGGCCCGCGCCGCGCGCTCGACGCCGGGAGATCCCACGTCGCGCACTCGAACGAGCCCTCCTCCAGGCGGTGCGACCGCATCATCTCCATCCGCGCGATCTGCTCGAGCGGCGCCCCGCTGGACCGGGGCGGGAGATCGAGGATCGACGTCACCACCGACCTCGGGTCCGCGCTCACCACCAGCCGCCCGCCCGTGAAGCCCAATCGCGCCAGCGACCCAAAGATCTCGCGCGCCTCGCCCTCGCCCAGCTCCGTCCCGCCGTGGGGCGCGCGGGGCACGTGCGCTCCCGCGAGCAGCTCGGGCATCCCGCCCCGGCGCGGGATCGCCAGCTGCGCCGCCGACCAGAACCGCCCGGAGAGCGACAGCCCGATCGGGCCCGCCGCGTGGGTCGCCGCACGCATCATCCGCCACCTCCCGGGCTCCCCGCCGCCGTCAGATCGAACAGCGGCATGAACATGCTGATCGCCACCCCGCCCACGAGCACGCCCATCACGATCAGGATCACCGGCTCGATGAGCCCCGTGAGCGTGCGCAGCACGATCTCGTTGTCCTCGTCCATGTGGTCCGCCACGCTCGACAGCACGCCCGCGAGGCGCCCCGTCCGCTCCGCGTTGCGGATCGCCTCGCACACCGAGGGCGAGATGAGCGTCGGGTTCGAGAGCGCCACGCTCAGCGAGTCGCCCTTGGTCACCGCGTCCTCCGCCCGCGTCACCAGGTCCACGTACAGCGTGTTCGACGTCGATTCCCGCACGAGCCGCAGCGCCTCGAGCAGCGGGACCTTCCCGTCCATCAGGACCCCCAGCACCCGCGCGATCCGCGCCGTCGCGAAGCTCCGCGTCGCCTTCCCGATCTGCGGCAGGCGCACCAGCAGCACGTCCCGCGAGCGCTTCCCGCCCGCCGTCCCCTGCCAGAACACCACCCCCGCCACGCTCCCCACCAGCCCCGCCAGCAGCATGATCCAGTGCTCGCGCGCGAACGCCCCAACTCCCATCAGCACCTTCGTCGTCGGGGGGAGCGGCGCCTGCAGCGACTTGAACAACCCCTCGAACCGCGGCATCACGAACCCCACCATCGCCGTCAGCACCGACATCGCCACCGTGATCAAGAGGCACGGGTACACCATCGCCCCGCGCACCGAGCTCCTGATCTTCATCTGCTGACGCGTCAGGAGCGCCAGACGGTTCAGCAGCACGTCGAGCTTCCCGCCCTGCTCCCCGGCCTGGATGAGGCTCCGCGCCACCGCGTCGAAGCACGCGGGATGCCGCGCGATCGCCTCCGAGAGCTGCTCGCCCTCCTCCACGCGCTTGCGCACGTCGCCCAGAACGTTCCGCCACGGGCCCGCCGGGGCCTGGCGCTCCAGCGAGCCCAGCGCGTCGACCATGGGTGTTCCCGACCCCACGAGCACCGAGAGCTCGCGCACGAACACCGCCACCTCGCGCACGTGACGCCGCCCGCGCGGGCGCGCCCCCACGCTGGCGATCGGCGCGCCCTCGCCCTCGCTCTTCACGCCCGACGCGAAGATGCCCTTGCGACGCAGCTGCTCCGAGGCGTCGTTGGCGTCCGAGGCCTCGATCGTCCCCGAGAGCGCCCGCCCGCCCGCGTCGTAGCCCGTGTAGGTGAACTTCACGCGGCCTCCTTCCGCGCCGCCCCGCCGCCCGCGGACGGCAGCGCGTCCGCGTCGTCGTCCTGCGTCACCCGCAGCACTTCTTCGAGGCTCGTGCGTCCCTCGACCGCGATCCGCACCCCCTCCTCGCGCAGCGTCAGCCCGCCCAGCTCCCGCATCTTCTGGCGCAGCTCGTGCGTCGGACGCCCGTGGTGCACCATCCGGCGCAGCTCGGGCGTGACCTCGAAGACCTCATAGATCCCCATCCGCCCCACGAACCCGCTGTCGAAGCACTTCTGGCATCCCGCGCCCTTCTTGAACGCGCGCGGGTGGCTCCGCTCCTCCTCCGTCCACAGCCCCGCGTCCTGGAGCACCTGCTCCGCCGGGAAGTACTTCGTCGCGCAGCTCGGGCACACCGTCCGCGCCAACCGCTGCGCGACCGCGCCGTTGAGCGCGCTCGACATGAGGTACGGCTCGATCCCCATGTC
>CAZTJZ010000014.1:0-36666 GCA_964614075.1 uncultured Phycisphaeraceae bacterium | reverse complement strand
CTTGCTGACGCGCTCGGGACGCTTGAAGTCGTAGTCTTTGATCTCGAGCGTCGCGGGGTCCTTGCGCGACCTCGTGAAAACGCGTGCTTCCTGGACCTCTTCCTCGACGCCCCCCGTCTGGGCCGCCGCGAGCAGCGCGTCTACCTCGCTTTGGTCCAGCACGTCCGCCAAGGAAGCGTCTCCCACCGGCCGCTCTTGAACACCGGGATGTGCCACTATCGGCCCCCGAGAAGCGCACGCTTGACTTCGGGCCCGGGGACGCTTTCTGCCGGGCGGGCGAACCCGTGACCCGCTCCCCGGCGTCGTATGGTTCAGCCATGCATCATCGAGTTTGGATCGTGTCAGGGTTGCTCGCGCTGATCGCTCTAGTGGCGCCGGGTGTCCAATCCGCGGCCCGGGCGCAGGGTGCGGTCGCGGTCGAGGTGAAGGCCAGTCGTCAGAAAGTCGCCCCGGGGGATCAGCTCGCGGTGGCGATCGTGTTCCAGCACGATGAGGGGTGGCACATCCACACCAACGACCCGGTGGTGCCCAAGGAATGGGGCGACTTCGCGGCGATCCCGACGGTGATCGAGGCCAAGGGCACGGCGGGGCTGCTCGCGGGGGCGACGCAGTGGCCGGCGGCCCACACGGTCGAGATCGATCTGGGCGCGACCGGCACGCCGCAGCCTTACCGCGTCTTCGAGGGGCGTGCGGTGGCGTTCGTGCCGGTGATCGTGGATCGATCGGCGCCGCTGGGGAGGGCGGTGCTGACGCTGTCGGTCTCGTTCCAGGCGTGCGATGACAAGGTGTGCCAGCTCCCGGAGGATCTGAGCCTGCCCGTGGAGATCGAGGTCGTTGCGCCGGGGAGCGTTCCCGGGCAGGGCGCGGTGGACGCGGATTTCGCGGCGTTCGACGCGGGTGTCTACGCGAAGATGCTGGCGGGGGAGGTCCCCGCGGCCAAGCCGCTGGAGTTCAACTTTTTCGGGAAGGTGCTCCGCGTGGGCACGACGGGGGCCGGGCTGTTCGCGGTGCTGGCGCTCGCGCTGCTGGGCGGGTTGCTGCTGAACTTCACGCCCTGCGTGCTGCCGGTGATCCCGATCAAGATCATGGCGTTGCAGCACTCGGCGGGGAATGCGTCGCGCCGGGTGCTCTTGGGGGGCGTGATGTTCGCGGGAGTGATCGCGTTCTGGATGGGGATCGCGATGGCCATCGCGTTTGTCGCGAGCTTCAAGGCGATCAACCAGCTCTTCCAGTACCCGGGATTCTCGATCGGGGTGGGCGTCTTCGTGCTCGTGATGGGCGTGGGGATGCTGGGGCTCTTCGCGGTCAATCTCCCCCAGTGGGTGTACGCGATCGACCCCAAGCGTGAGTCGCTCCCGGGCTCGTTCCTGTTCGGGGTGATGACGGCGGTGCTCTCGACCCCCTGCACCGCGCCCTTCATGGGCACGGCCGCCGCCTGGGCCGCCAAGCAGCCCGCCTCGGTCTCGCTGCTGACGTTCGCGTCGATCGGCGTGGGGATGGGCCTGCCGTACTTTCTTCTGGCGCTCTTCCCGGGGCTGGTCGCAAAGGTCCCGCGGACGGGGAAGGCGAGCGAGCTCATCAAGCAGGTGATGGGGCTGCTCATGATCGCGGTGGCGGTGTTCTTCGTGGGCACGGGGCTCGACCCGCTTCTGCGTCTTCCCGTGGACGAGCCGATGCGTTGGCACTGGTGGATCGTGGGGGCGATCGTGGTCTTCGCGGGGGTGTGGCTGGTGGTGCAGACGGTTCGCATCACGCCGCGGACGCCGCCCCGTGCGTTCTGGGGCGTGGTGGCGGCGGGACTGGTGGTCGCCGGGGGGTGGATGGGCGTGAGGCTCACCGATCGCGGTCCGATCCGCTGGGTGGGGTACACGCCCGAACGTTTCGCCGAGGCTCACGCGGGCGGGAAGGTCGTCGTGATGGACTTTACCGCGGAGTGGTGCATCAACTGCAAGGCGCTGGAGAACAGCGTGCTGCATCGCCCGGAGATCGTGGAGCTGTTCACGTCCGGAAAGGCTGTGGCGATGCGTGTGGACCTCACGGGCGAGAACAAGCCCGGGCAGGCCCGCCTGCGGGAGCTGGGCTGGGTCGGGATCCCGCTGCTCTCGATCACGGGCCCGGGGCTGGATGAGCCCATCAAGCTCGACACGTACACGACGCAGGCGGTGCTCGACGGCGTGGCGCGGGCCCGGGGCGGGGGATGACCCCAGGTTGACCCTTGGGGGCGGGGAGGCTAACTTTCCTGCCGCGTCGGGCCGATGCTGACGCAGTGCGCGGGCGTAGCTCAGTGGTAGAGCGCTACCTTGCCAAGGTAGAAGTCGAGGGTTCAAGTCCCTTCGCCCGCTTTTTTCCCTTCGAGGTCAATGGAAGACTGGCTGGCCGGCGCGCGATCGCCGGCGCGGCTCGCTCACGTCGCCGCGGCGAGGCGGGCCTTGGCCGATGCGACGGCCTCGCGGACGGATCGCGGCCCGGTCCCGCCGAGGACCTCGCGCCGGGCGAGCCCGGCCTCGAGGGTGATCTGCTCGAAGACCCCGGCGTCGGCGGCGGGGGCGTGGGCCTGGATCTCGGCGAGGTGGAGCTCGTCGATGGGCTTGCCCTCGAGGAGAGCGTGGCGGACGACTTTGCCGACCTGCTCGTGGGCCTCGCGGAACGGGACGCCCCGGGCGACGAGATAGTCCGCGAGGTCGGTGGCGTTGCTGTGCCCTCCCAGGGCGGCGCGGCGGGCGAGGTCGCGCCGGACCTTCAACGTGTCGAGCATCCGTGGCACGACACGCAGGGCGAGCGAGAGCTGGTCCATCGCGTCGAACAGCGGCTCTTTGTCTTCCTGGAGGTCCTTGTTGTACGCGAGGGGCAGCCCCTTGAGCACCACGAGCATCGCCACGAGCGAGCCCAGGATCCGCCCGGACTTGGCGCGGAGCAGCTCCGCCCCGTCCGGGTTTTTCTTCTGGGGCATGAGCGAGCTCCCGCTCGCGACGCTGTCGTCCAGCTCGAAGAAGGCGAACTCCTGGCTGGCGTAGAGGATGATGTCCTCCCCGAGGCGAGAGAGGTGCGTCGCGGTGAGGGCGCACGCGCCGAGGGACTCGACGACAAAGTCGCGGTCGCTCACGGCGTCGAGGCTGTTGCGGGAGGGCGCGTCGAACTGGAGGTCCTTGGCGAGCGCCGCGCGGTCGATGGCGTACGCCGTGCCCGCCAGAGCGCCCGAGCCCAGCGGGCAGACGCTCATGCGTCGTCGCGCGTCGGCGAAGCGCGAGGCGTCGCGCGAGAGCATCTCCACGTAGGCCAGCGCCCAGTGCGCGAGCAGCACCGGCTGGGCGCGCTGGAGGTGGGTGAACCCGGGGATCACCGTGTCGATCTCACGCTCGGCGAGGGCGACGAGCGAGCGCTGGGCGGCCAGGATCTCCAGCTCGCGCTGGTGGACGTGGTGGCGCGTCCAGAGGCGGAGGTCGGTGGCGACCTGGTCGTTGCGGCTGCGCCCCGTGTGGAGCTTCTTGCCCAGGGCCCCGAGCTTGCCCACGAGCTTGCGCTCGACCCAGCTGTGCACGTCCTCGTCGGTCATCGAGGCCCAGACGTGCGCCGGCGGCGGGGCGTTGGTGAGATCCTGCGCGATGTCCACGAGGGCCTTGATGAGCTGATCGCGTTCCTCGGGAGTGAGCACCCCGGCCGAGGCGATGGCCTTGGCCCAGGCGATCGAGGCGTGGACGTCCTCGAGGGCGAGGCGGTGATCGAAGCGCAGGGAATCGTTGAGCTGCTTGAACAGCGCGTCGGGCCCGCCCTCGAATCTCCCGCCCCACAGGGCCATCGCATGCCTCCGGGAAAAAGGACGCAAGCATAGGGACGAGGGGCCGGCGCGTCAGCGCGTTGTGGTCTTGCGGGCGGCCTTGCGGACGGGCTTGGCGGCGGGGGGCGTCGCGCGTCCCGCGCCGGCCTTCTTCGCCGGTCGGGCCGGGGTCGGCTTCTTGCGCCGGGCTTCCTTGGAGCTCTTGCCCTTGCCCATCGCCTCGAGGGCGCGTTCGTAGCGGGCGACGTAGTCCTTGAGCGTGACGCGCCGGAAGGCCTGGGCGATCACGTCGAGCGGGAGGTCGTCGAGCTTTTTGAAGCGGATGCAGCACTTGCCCATGTCGAGCTTTTTCCCGGCCTTCTTGAACTGCTCGCGGAGCCAGGCGTCCTCACCCGTGTCGCCGTACGCCGACATCATGTAGAGGGACATGTACTGCTTCTGCGAGGCGAGCCCGGCGAAGGGGAGCGGCTGGGCCGGGTTGCAGTGATACCCGGGCGGGAAGATCGAGTGCGGGACGCAGTACCCGATCATGCCGTAGCTCATGCCCTCCTCGAACCCTTGGTCCATGTTCTTGAGGATGACGCCGCGCACGGCGGCGATGGCGGCGCGGCGATCCTCGGGGAGCTCTTTCAGGTAGGCCTCGACGGTGGCGGCTTTGGACTGCATGACCACGGGCTCCGATCGATGTGCGGCGAGTCAGGCTGGGCGGGATCACTCACCCGGGATCGGCGCGATGGAGCCGACCCACGGGCTGCTGGCCGAGGCGTAGAGCTTTCGGGGGATGCGTCCGGCGAGGAAGCTGTGGCGACCGGCGAGGGCGGCGTGACGCATCGCGTGGGCCATGAGCACGGGGTCGCTGGCGTGCGCGATGGCGGTGTTGAGCAGCACGCCGTCGGCCCCGAGCTCGAAGGCGACGGAAACATCGCTGGCGGCGCCGACGCCCGCGTCGACGATGACGGGGTACGCGGGGTCGTCCTGGCGGAGGAGCTCGAGGCAGAGGCGGATGTTGTTGGGGTTGAGCACGCCCTGCCCGCTCCCGATGGGGCTGCCGGCGGGCATGACCGACGCGGCTCCGGCCTGCTTGACGCGCAGGGCGGCGATGGGGTCATCGCTCGAGTACGCCAAGACCTTGAAGCCGTCCTTCACCAGCTCGCGCGTGGCCTCGATCGTGCCGGAGGGGTCGGGGAGGAGCGTCTTCTTGTCGCCCAGGACCTCGAGCTTGACCCAGTCGGCGCCGGGGTTGCCGAGCTGTTCGAGGAGGTCGCGACCGAGGCGCGCGACGCGGACGGCGTCCTCGGGCGTGAAGCACCCGGCGGTGTTGGGGAGGACCGTGTACCGCGAGAGGTCGATGGCGTCGAGCAGGCTCTGCCCCCGCTCGTTGTAGAGGCGTTCGCGGCGCACGGCGACGGTGACGACCTCGCACCCGCTCGCGTCCAGAGCCCGGGCCATCAGCTCGGGGGAGGTGTACTTGCCCGTGCCGACGAAAAGGCGGCTGGCGAACGACCGCCCGGCGAGGGTGAGCGTGGCGTGGGCGGGCTCGTGCCCCTCGCGGCGCGGGGGCGCGACGAGCTTGGATTCGATCTGGGCGTGGACGCCGTCCATACTCGAACCGTAGCCCGCGCTGTCGCGGCGGAGCGGGCGCTGGGGACCGGCGCGCTAGACCCTGAGGAACACGCCCCGGCGCCAGAGGAAGCGGGCGAAGAGCCAGTACGCCGAGATGTACGCGAGGGCGAGGAGCCAGGGCCCCAGCGTGGGCCCGGTCGCGTGGATGAGCCACTCGCGGACGCCCGTGAAGAAGGGCTTGGGCTCGGGGCCCGGGGTGACGATGAGCCAGGTCGTGAAGACCGCGCGCCAGGCGAACTGAGAGACCGCGTACATCGCGACCGGGTTGAGCCCCAGGACCCGCAGGGGCGTGAACCCGGTGAGCTGGGTGGAGTCGGTGAGCCAGGTCATCGCCGCCAGGACGATCGCGCCGGAGCCGGAGGAAAAGAGGATGAGCGCCGGGCTGATGACGCTGTGGTCCATCCGCCAGCCCAACGCGTGCATCGTCAGCCCCGCGAGGGCGAAGAGCGCCCCGCCGGTCAGCACGACCGTCGCGCGTTTGTTCTCGTTCCAGGGCGCGTGACGCAGGGCGTCCATCGCGAACCCGGCGAGAAGATGGATCGCGCTCGCCGCGAGCCCCTGGAGGAGCAGCACGGCGGGGAAGCCGTGGCGCGCGATGAGGGCGGCGTGGAGCGTGATGCCGGGTTCATCGCCGGGTTCATCTCCGGGCGCACTGCCGGGCGAAGCGAGGGCGTAGCTCTTGAGGACGAGGATCGCCACGACGCTCGCGACGCGCATCCACCACGGGAACATCGCGAGGAACCCCGCCGCGACCGACGCGCACGCGACCAGGCCGAGGAACCCGGGGTGGCGGAAGACGTCGAGGCCCAGGGGCGACTTGTATCCGGCGGTGGCGCAGTGCAGGACGACCCCCAACCCCGCGAGAAGGATTGCACGCCGAAGCATGTGAAAAAAGAAGGCGATGGCGGGACGGTCCTTGCCGCGCCCCTGGGCCATCGAGAGCGGGAAGGCGGCCCCGGCGGCGAAGAGGAACCACGGAAAGACGATGTCGGCGAGGGCGAAGCGCGCCGGGGCGTCGGGGTCAGAACCGGGGGTGGGGTCGTGGAGGAACCACGAGGGGAAGGCGGGGTCTTCCGACGCGGTGAGCAGCAGCATCAGGAGCACCGCAAGCCCGCGGAAGGAATCGAGCCCGAGCATCCGCGAGGCGGCACCGGAGGGCGCGGAGAACCCGGCGTAGGGAGCCGCGGGAGAGTGAGGGCTGGACGTGGGCATCGGGCGTGCGCGAAGGGTAGTCGTGCGGTGCGCGAGACAAGTGCCCGCCCGCCCGGCTCATCGGGCGGCGGGATGGGCGCGCCGGTAGCGTTCGACGAACCGCTCGTACTGCTCGGGCGTGTCGATGCCCTCGGCGGAGACCTCTCGCACGGCGACGGCGATCCGGAAGCCGTGCTCGAGCACGCGGAGCTGCTCCAGCGACTCGGTGGTCTCGAGCGGCGTGGGCGGGAGCGTGACGTAGCGCGCGAGGAACGCCGCGGTGTAGGCGTAGAGCCCGACGTGGCGGAGGGGTGCGGCGGCGTGGCGTCCGTCGCGCGGGTGCGGGATGGGGCAGCGGGAGAAGTAGAGCGCGGTCGAGTCGCGCCTCAGCACCACCTTCACGATGTTGGGATTCGCCGGGTCCTCGCCCGGGCTAAAGGGCGAGGCGATCGTGGCGACCTCGGCGCCAGACGCGTGGAGCGCCGCGACCGCGGCGTCGATCACCGACCCGGGCATCTCGGGCTCGTCGCCCTGGATGTTCACGACGGTCGCGTCGGCGGGGAGGTCGAGCAGGCGGGCGGCCTCGGCGAGGCGGCTGGTCCCGTTGGGGTGCTCGGGGCTGGTCATCACGCACTCGCCGCCGAACGCCTTCACCACGCGGGCGATAGCGTCGTCGTCGGTCGCGACGACGAGGCGCGAGAGCGATCGCGCGGTTCTCGCGGCGTCGTGGACGTGGCGGATGAGGGGCTGGCCGGTCTTGTCGGCGAGGACCTTGGCGGGGAAGCGGGAGGAAGCGAGGCGCGCGGGGATGATCCCCACGACGCTCACGCCGACGCTCCGCGGATGGACTGGACCAGCTTCTTGAGGCTCTCACGCCGTGCGCGGATGTCCTTGAAGGTGAGCTGCTTGATGGCGATGGCGCTGGCGAGTTTCTCCGCCTCCTCGGCGGCGGGGAGGTCGCGCTCGCCCTCGCCCTTGGCCTGGAGCGCCACGAGCAGCCCGTACTGGATGTCCATCTGCTGCTCGGGGAGCAGGTCGGGGAGCTCCAGCGCACGCCGGAACGTCTCGATGGATTCCGTGAGCCAGTCGAGCTTGAGGAACGCCTGGGCGAGGAAGGTGAGCGAGGCGGCGCGGTAGCGAGGCTCGCCCTGGGCCTCCTGGAACATGGGGATGGAGTCCTCGAACTGGTCGTTGGCGTAGAGGCGCTTCCCGAGCTCGAACTTCTTGACGAGATCGGTCGGGTACGCCGCCACGCGGAGCTGCCATTCCTCGATCTCGAGCTTCAGCAGGTCGCGGAGGGAATCCTCGACCTCGCCGGCCTTGCTCATGTCGCCGGCGTCGAGCGCGGCCTTGGCGGCGGTGAACCGGCGGCGCGCCTGGCGGAGGCGCAGGTCTCCCGCCAACTCCCGGAACCTGAACTGATTGGAGTCCTTGTGGGCCCGGAGATAAAGGGCGTGGGCGCGTTCCTCGTCCTCGGGGCGACCGCGTTCCAGGAGGAGCTTGCCCAGGCGCTCGATTGTGGGCAGGTCGGCGGGACGAGACTGAAGGTCCTGCTCCGCCGCGGCAAGGAGACGCTCGACCGTGCTCTCGGTCTTGACGATGCGGTCGGCCTCTTCGAGGTGACGCTGCTTGGACTGGTCGCGGATGTTGGAGCGGAAGCCGCCCTCCTGGCCGGCGTCGTCGAACCCGCCGCGCTTCATCGTGGCGGAGGCGGCGAGCTGGCGGACGCGGGCACCCAGGTCCCCGTCGGCGGGGTCGAGCTTGCTCGCGCTCTCCGCCGCGACCACGGCGCGATCGAAGGCGCCGACCTTCTCGAACCCGTCGGCGAGCTTGACGAAGTGCTCCTTGCGCGGCTTGTCGCGCTGCGCCCAGCCCATCGCACGCTCGCCGATCCACACCGTGGGGTCCTTGAGCCCCAGGCGTGAGGCGTTCTCGAAGGCGCGAATGGCGAGGGCGGCGTCGTTGGGCTTCTGCCCCCATTCCAGGAGCGAGAGAAGGTACTTGTCGAGCTCGGACTTCCCGCTGACGCCCTTGATCACTTCCTTGCTCACCCCGCGTTTGCCCTCGGTCTCGCCCAGGAACTTCGAGATGCTCGCGAAGAACCCGGTGAGGCCCTCCATGCTCCCCGGGTCCTGGCGGAGCCCGCTGAGCCAGGACTGGACGGCGTACTCGAAGTTCGTGGCCTCGTGGACGGTCTTGGCGTGCTCGAAGAACCGCTTGGCCTTCTCGGGTGAGTACTGGATCGGCGCGTCTTCGGCGGCGGCGGGAGTCGCGGGTTTCTTGCTGAAGTTGAACAGGGCCAAGGCGGATTCCTCGAAGGGTGGCGGGCGGGCAGCGTGTGGCCATGGGGCCCGCCGCGACAGGTCATTCTAAGGGGGCGGGCCGGTTCGGCCATCGTTCGGCGGACGATTCGCGTGCTCCGACAGGTGGTTGCACGGTTTCGACCGTTCCGGACGACAATGGTTCCCTCCGTGACCCGTGCCGATCAACCCCCGGGCCGATATTCCTCGCCCGACGCGGGCGGGTTGTTCCCCACCCGCTACGTGATGCTCGACGCGTGGCGAGGGCTGGCGGCGTTGGCGGTGGTCGTGCACCACGTCGCGCACGTCTACATCGGCGGGCCCGCCGTCATGGTCTTCTTCGTGATCAGCGGGTACTGCATCTCGGCTGCGGCGGAGTCGTGCCGAGCGGCCAACCTGGGCGTGAGAACGTTTCTGTGGCGCCGGGCGCGCCGGATCTTCCCGCCCTACCTGGCGGCCCTGGCGTTCTGGGCGGCGACGCGCGGGCTCAAGGCGTGGCGCGGCGGGGAGAATCAGCTCACACGCAGCGCCGCGGAGTGGCTGCAGAACCTCACGCTAACCCAGTGGATCAGCCTCGTGCCCGAACCCGCGGCGTACCCGGCACGCAACCCGACGCTCTTCGTCGGTGCCTTCTGGTCCCTGGGGTACGAGGAGCAGTTCTATCTCGTGATGGCGGGCCTGGTCGCGGCGGGGAGCGTGAGCCTGGTGCTCTCGCGGTGGCTGGTCGTCGCCCTGCTCGCGGGGGGGCTCGCGTGGAACGTGGTGTTCCCCACGAAGGTCTTCGGCGTGTTCCTGGAGTACTGGGCGCCGTTCGCGATGGGGTGCCTCGTGCACTACCGGTTGTGCGGCGTGGGCTCACGACGGGCGCGGATGGCGATCGACGTCGGCGTGCTGCTCGTCACGCTCGGCGCGGGCGCAATCTTCTGGACGCAGGGCGGGTTTCCCGAGCCCGACGCGAACGGCGATGAGTTCCGCAGCGTGGCGGGCGAGCTGCTCGTCGCGGGGGCCTTCGCGCTCACGCTCGTCGCGCTGCGCCGCGCGGACGGCTCCTTTGCGGCGTCGGCGTGGGGCCGGCCCCTACGGGCCCTGGGCGCCATCACCTTCAGTCTCTACCTTGTGCATCAGTTCAACCTCAACGCCGCCATCGGCGTCTCGAGGTTCTTCGCACGCCCGGAGTCTCTCCTCGGGTGCGCTATTCAGGTCGTGTTTCTTCTGGGCGTGGGGAGCGTGTTCTGGTGGTGCTGCGAGCGTCCGTTCCTGAACAAGAAGCCCGCGGCGGAGCGTCAGGGGTAGAGGCGCTGCACCGACCAGGCACCCTGCGCCCGCGTCCAGCGGGCGCGGTCGTGCAGGCGGGCGCTGACACCCTGCCAGAGCTCGACGCTGTGGAGCGCCAGACGCAGCCCGCCCCAGTGCGGCGGGCGCGGGATGGCGGCGGTCACCGAGCCCGCGAGCACCTCACGCGCCGAAACCCCGAACCGCTTCATCACCTCGAGCACGCGGTCCACGAGGATCGCCCGCGACGGGAGCGGTCGGCTCTGCTCGCTCGCCCACGCGCCCAGGCGCGAGAGCGGGTGGCGCGTTGCGAAGTACGCGTCGCTTTCTTCGTCGCTCAGGCGCGAGACCTCGCCCTCGACGCGGGCCTGACGTTCCGCGAAATCCCAGTGGAACACCCCCGCCACGCGCGGGTTCGCCGAGAACTCCGAGGCCTTGCGGCTCGTGTAGTTCGTGAAGAAGGTGAGCGAGCCGTCGAGAATGTCGATCGACTTGCACAGGACCACCCGGGCCGAGGGCGCCCCCGTCGCCCCGACGGTCGCGAGCACGAACGCGTTGGGGTTGGGCTCGCGGCGGGCCTTCGCCGCCTCGTCGAACCAGCGCGAGAAGAGAGGCATGGGGTCGGCGGGGAGGGGCTCGGGGAGCCCGCCGCTGACGTGGAGGAGCGAATCGAGGAGCCTGGCCGAGAGCGTGGGGTTGTCGTGGGGCATCGACTAGCGCCGGAGGACGGGCTGGGAACCGGCCGGGTGACCGGAGGGGAGCGTCGCGTGGGCGAGGGCGGCGATCTCCTCGCACGCCGATCGGCTCGCGACCTCCCAGGTGCACCAGCGTACGGCATCGACCTCCGGGGCATTGAGCACGCCGTCTCGCACGAACCGCGAGCTCTTGCGGAGGAGCGCGGAGTCGAGGATGATCCCGGCGGGCACGGTGACGACGAGAGTGAGTCTGCGTGGATCGGGCACAAGAAACGCGATGGGGCGGGCCGGGTCAGACGCGTGGTCGTACCGCAGCGACCAGCGCCAGGGAATCCCGTGCCACGCGAGGGCTTCGCGGGCGCCCTCCGCGACAAGGGCCGCCCGGGCGCAAGAGGCGAGCTGCGCCGCGGGGCGTGGCAGCTCGGCGAGCAGATCGCCAAGGGCGGGCCGATGGAACCGGTCCTCCCAGGCTGGCTTGCTCTTTCGCTCACTCGCCACGATCGGCTCCTGAAACTCACCTCACCACGCCCAGGGCACGCAATGGGCGTACCACCACGCCCGACGCAAGAGGCGCTTCCCTTCGCCCTTGGTGTGTTGTGACGTATAGTTTTACGGATCGAACCCGTTAGGAATCCACCCGGGCGTGTGGAAAAGGTGTGGAAATGATGCCGAACGAAACTCGAATCGGTGAACCACGGGCCGGCGAATCCGGCGGCCCGGAGGGCGATCTGGGCGGAAGCACGATCCTTCTTGTGGACGACAACGAGCAGAATCTGGAGCTGCTCCTGGCCTACCTCGAGGAGCTCAAGTGCGAGCTTCGGACCGCGGGGGACGGGCTCGCGGCGATCGCGTCGGTAGGCGAGAAGCGTCCGGACTTGATCCTGCTCGACGTGATGATGCCGCGGATGAGCGGGTTCCAGGCGTGCAAGAAGCTCAAGAGCGACGCGGCGACGAAGGAAATCCCCATCGTGATGGTGACGGCGCTCAACGAGGTGGCGGACGTGGAGCGCGCGGTGGAGTGCGGGGCGGACGATTTTCTCACCAAGCCGGTGAACCGGCTGGAGCTCCTGACCCGGGTGCGGTCGCTCCTGCGGGTGAGCGTGCTGCAGAAGCAGCTCAAGCAGACGCTGGCGGAGTTGAAGAAGACGGGGCGGTAGCGCCCCTCCGTCGCCGGACAAGCCCCATCGGGAGCAGCGCGAGCAGAACGCCGGGCGCGGGCACGACGAGACTGATCGTTGCGGTCCCCGCATGCGCGAAGGGGCCCGAGTTGTCCGGGAAGCACTGCACCTGCAGTCGGTACGTCCCCGCGCCCAGCACACCCGACGAGTTGAGGTTGCCCACGATCGACCCGGGGGGCGTCCGGGCGATCGTGCCCGCGCCGCCCGAGAGGATCACGGTGACGATGCCGTCGTAGGGCCCGGTGAGCGTGTACGGCGTGGCCGCCCCAAGGGTGAAGCTCACGTCGAGCAAGCTGGACGCGATGGCGTTGAACCCGTTGCGGCTCGTCGCCGAGGCCAGGAAGGTGCCGCTGATCTCTGAGGGCTGGAGCATGGAGCGCTGCGTCGCCGCCGCGGTGGTGTCCGCGCTGGTCGAAGAGACCGATTGGTCAAAGACCGCGAAGTCCGGCGCGGAGCGGGTTTCATCCGGGGCGGGCGGACCCAGCCCCGGCGCGAAGGCCCTGATAGTGCGGCTCTGCGAGACGTACGTCACCTGGCCCAGCGCGAGCGTGGGCAGGGCGAGCACGAACAGAACCGCGATCGTGAGGTGTGGGCGCATGGGTGGCTCCTCGGAGACTCCCCTGGAAATAGCATGCCACAGAACGCGCGACAAGTCCACACGAGCATAAGAACTAACGAAAAAAACTGAACCACGCCGGAGCGAGATACCCTCGCCCATGCCCGACCCGCACGTCGTCGCCGGTTCCTCGCCCGCCAAGCCCTACCGCATCGCCTGCCTCTGCGACCTCCGCGACGACCGCGGGCGGATCCTGCTCCTGAAGCGATCCAAGGCGCCCAACCTGGGGCTGTGCAGCCCCATCGGCGGGAAGCTGGACATCGCCACGGGCGAGTCGCCCGCGCAGTGCGCCCGCCGAGAGATTCTGGAGGAGGCCGGGCTGGACATCCCGATCGATCGCCTGCATCTGATCGGGCTGGTGAGCGAGTGCGAGTTCGAGGGCAGGGGGCACTGGCTGATGTTCGTGTACCGGGTGCTGGGGAGCGTGTGGGTGGAGCCGCACGACATGAAGGAGGGTCGGCTGGACTGGTACACACCGGCGGAGGCGGACGCCCTGCCCTTGCCCGAGTCGGACCGGCAGATCATCTGGCCCCTCATCAAGCGTGCGGACGCGTCGGCCCGTCCGGGGTTTTTTGCGGTGCACATCGACTGCCGGGGCGGGGGGATGTCGTGGAGCGTGGAGCAGGAGACTCCCGGGCGATAGCCCCCGGGGCCGCCTGCTCTTCGCCGGGCCGTTCGCCTTCGTATGATCCTCGAAGATGGCGCGACCGTTCAAAGGACTGACCGTGGGCGCACAGCGGCTTCTGGCCGTGATCTTGCTGCTCGTGACGGCGATGCGTTCCCTCGCGGCGGACGGGCCCTCGGCGAGCGTGGTCCCCGAATGGCGACGGGCCGAGAAGGTCGTGGTGATCACGATCCGCGGGGCGATCGACCAGGACATCCACGGGAACTCGGTGATGGCCCGGAGCGTGACGCGCCGGATCGAGCTCGCGGAGCGCGCGGGGGCGGACGCGATCGTGTTCGAGATCGACACCCCGGGCGGGTCGGTGCCCGCGGTGCTGGAGATCTGCAACCGGATCAAGAGCTCGACGGTCACGAACACGGTGGCGTGGGTGAATCCAAGCGCCTATTCGGGCGGGGCGGTGATCGCGCTGGCCTGCCGGGAGATCGTGGTGACCAGCCCGGCGACGCTCGGGGACGCGCAGCCGATCTCGGTGATGCCCCTGATGGGCGCGCAGTCGGTGAGCGACCCCCAGCTGCTCAAGAAGATCCTCCCGCCGCTGATCTCGGAGGTCCTGGACTCGACGCGTCGCCACAACGAGTTCTTCGCCGACTCGCACCCGTACCGACGCGACGAGTACCTCGCGCAGGCGATCGTCGCCAACGACGTGGAGCTGTGGCGCGTGCGGGACACCACCACGGGCGTGGAGATGTGCATCGATCGGCGTGAGTTCGAGATGCTCTTCCCCGGGCAGAGCGCGGACGGGCCCACCCGCCTGGCCACCGCCCCCGGCACCGGGAGCGGCGGCCCCTTGGCCGGCTCGTCCACCCCGGGCGTCCCGTCGGGATCGCGAAAGCTCGCCGGGGTCGTCCAGGAGGTCAATGCTCGCCTGTCCATCGCGACCTCGCGCCGGCCGACGATCTCGCCGAGCGACGCGGGACGCTGGGCCCTGGTCGACAAGGTGCTCGACGGGAGCTCGACGGCGGTACTCAAGAGCGAGGACCTCGTCCACTACAACTTCGCGTCCAACCCGACCAAGGTCGAGAACGGGCAGAAGTCCATCGTCCCGATCCGCAGCGACGAGGACCTGAGGAACTTCTTCGGCGCCACGCAGCTCCGGCGTCTGGACCGGAGCTGGTCCGAGCGGTTCGTGCTCATCCTCACCAATCTCGTGGTTCGCGGCGTGCTCCTGGTCATCTTCCTCGTGGCGCTGTTCATCGAGATCACCCACCCCGGGACGATCGTGCCGGGCACGGTCGCCGCGGGCGCGTTCCTGCTCCTCGTCGCTCCGCCCCTGCTCATCGGGATGGCGAACTGGTGGGAGATCGCGGCGATCCTCCTGGGCATCGTGCTCATCGCGCTCGAGGTGTTCTTCATCCCGGGCTTTGGCGTGGCGGGGATCCTGGGCGTGATTCTCCTCTTCGCGGGGCTGGTGGGGACGTTCACGTCGTCGAGCGGACTGTTCCCGTCGTCGGGGCGGGAGCAGACGCAGCTGCTCACGGGCATGACCACGGTGCTGCTGTCGCTCACCACCGCGGGCGTGGCGATGTACTTCATCGCCAAGCACTTCGGGTCGATCCCCGTCCTGGGCAAGCTCGTCCTGAAGAACACCTCGGGCGACGACGAGGACACCATGCTGACGGCGATCGAGGACGACACTGTGGCCACCGTGAAGCCCGGGCAGATCGGGCAGGCGCTGACGCCCATGCGTCCCTCGGGGCGGGTCCAGGTGGGCGAGCAGATTGTGGACGCGGTCGCGTCGGTGGGGTTCATCGATCCGGGCACGCCCGTGCGGGTCACGTCGGTGACGACCTTCCGCATCGCGGTCGAGGCGGTGCATCCGCCGGGCGGATCACGCGAAGAGAAGAACGACACCGGGAGGAACGGCTAAGGATGGATGCGCTCTTGCTGTGGGGATTGGGGTTGCTGGCGGGGGCGGTCGTCGTCGGGCTGCTGGAGATCTTCGTGCCCAGCCACGGGCTCCTGGCCTTCGCTTCGGCGGCGATGGCCGTGGCGGGCGTGGTGTGCCTGTGGAGGCACGACGAGGGCTGGGGGCTCTCGGGGGCGCTCGCGCTGCTCGTGCTGGCGCCGGCGGGGGTGTACTTCGGGTTGCGGATCTGGCCCAGCACGCCCCTGGGGCGCAAGATCATCGGGGCGCCGACCGAAGAGGACGTGCAGCGTCAGCGCCGGGCCGAGGAGGCCGAACGCCAGCAGCGTTTAGCGCTCGTCGGGCAGACGGGGGTGGTGGTCGTAGAGCTGCGTCCGATCGGGGTCGTGGAGGTCGGCGGGAAGCGGTACGACGCCGTGAGCGAGACGAGCTTCGCCAAGCCCGGGTCCAAGGTCAAGGTTGCCGCGGCGGAGCCGAACCAGCTGCGCGTCCGCCCGCAGGCGTGAGCGGCCCGATCGCCCCGTTTTTCGCTCGCGGCGTTCCGCACCGGACGGGGGGTTCCTGCAACACGACAATCGCTCTGCACCGCGGAGGCCGCGCCTCTATACTGCGCGCTCACACACTCTTGCGAGGACGCATCATGACCACCCGGGCCCGCTCTGCTCCTGCCGTGCTCACCGCCGCTCTGGCCCTTCTGGCGCTGGCCCCCTCGGCGCTGGCCCAGGGAGGGACCACGGGCGGGACGGGGCTCTCGACGGTGTGGTACGTCGTCCTGGCCGTCCTCGCGTTGTTTGTGCTGATCGGGTTCATCTTCCTGCTGCAGTTCATCAACCTGTACGTCCAGGCCCTCACGTCCAACGCGACGGTGGGGATCTTCGAGATGATCGGGATGAAGCTCCGCAAGGTGGACATGCGGACGATCATCCTGAACCGGATCGCGGCGGTGAAGGCGGGGCTGGAGATCCCCACCAGCGCCCTGGAGCAGCACTACCTCGCGGGGGGTCGCGTGACCAACACCGTTCGGGCGATCATCGCCGCCCGCGCCGCCCGCATCGAGCTCCCCTGGAACATCGCGACAGCGATCGATCTGGCCGGCCGAGACATCCTCGACGCGGTGCAGACGTCGGTGAACCCCAAGGTCATCGACTGCCCGGCGGTGAACGGCCCGCGGGCGACGATCGACGCGGTCGCGAAGAACGGGATTCAGCTCAAGTGCACGGCCCGCGTGACTGTGCTAACCAACATCGCCCGCCTGGTCGTCTGCGCCACCGAGGAGACGGTGATCGCCCGCGTGGGCCAGGGCATCGTCTCGACCATCGGCTCCGCCGACGACCACAAGCACGTGCTCGAGAACCCCGACCAGATCAGCAAGAAGGTGATGGAGTCGGGCCTGGACGCGGGGACGGCGTTCGAGATCCTCTCGATCGACATCGCCGACATCGACGTGGGGGACAACATCGGGGCGAAGCTGAACCTCGACCAGGCCAACGCCCAGAAGCAGATGGCCCAGGCCGAGGCCGAGCAGCGCCGCGCGATGGCGATGGCGGTGGAGCAGGAGAACCGGGCCAAGATCGAGGAGAACAAGGCCAAGCTCGTGCTCGCCGAGGCCGAGGTCCCGCAGGCGATCGCCGACGCGTTCCGATCCGGGCGTCTGGGTGTGATGGACTATTACCGCCTCAAGAACATGCAGGCCGACACGTCGATGCGCGAGTCGATCGCGGGCGACGGCGGGCCGACCAAGCGCTCCTGAACTGAACGACTTGTTCTACCGGCGCCCGTACGCCTGGTCGAGCAGGGCGTTCACGCGCGTCCGCCGGTACGCCTCGTCCGTCCAGAGGCTCTTGGGGGCGGTTCGCTCCAACAGTGGCGCCTGCGTCTGGCTCGGGATCGGCGGCTCGTCCTGGCGTGTCGTGGTGAGCATGGGCGTGGCGAGGACCGGGGTCGCGGCCTGGGCCGAAACGGCGCGGCTCATCGGGCCCACGGAACCGCCCGGGCGTCCGAGGTGTTCCTGCCCGGGGAGCCCGAGTTGATAGTGACCGCCGGGCGGCAGAGTCGGGAGATCGCCCAGACGCGTGTGGATGTACGTGGATTGCGGGAAGACGTACGACAACCCGCCGCTGACTCGGGCGAAGACCCCGCTTCCGTTCTGCGAGTTGAGATCGGCGGGGCGTGTCTCGAGGCGACCGCCCGGCCCGGTGATCTGAAACACCCGGTCAAAGTCCATCGGCGCGCGCAGGTCGGCGGGGATGAGGCGCGTGCTCGCCGCCAACGCCGAGACGTCGTTCACGCCCGCGTCCATGACGCGCAGGGGAGGTCTGTCCTGGCCGAAGGGTCGGGGCTGGCCCAGCCGTTCCTGGGCGAGAGCGATGGGCGTCAGGAGCGCGAGGGCGCCACAGATCGGGACGCAGGGTTGTGCGCGACGCGGCATGACAAGCTCACCCGTGCTGGGGACTCAGCGGAGGATAATCGAGAACGTCAGCTCGACCCGGGCCTTGGGGTCGTGCTCGGAGAGTTCTTTCAGCGGCTTTCCGCTGGCGGTCCATTGATAGATGGCGTCGAGCAGCGGCTGGTCGATGTCGTCGCGGCCGGTCTTTTTCCCGGGGAGGAACGCGGCCTCCTTGACCTTGCCGTCGCGACCGAAGGCGACGCGGACGAGCGGGCGCACGCCGGGGAGCGAGAAGCGGGTTGTGTGGCTGAACGATGGGCTTCGGGTGCGGACCTCCAGCCCGCGTGCCGCGAGGACATGGCTCTGCCCGTTGGTGCGGATCTCGACGGGCTTGGTCGTCGCGGCCTCCGACTCGGCGGGCGACTTCTCGCCCGGGCGCAGCCCGACCCCCCCGCCACCGGGCACGGTGGTGCGGACGGGAGCCGAGCCCTTCTCCGCGGGCGCGAGTTCTTCGCGGCGCTCTTGCGTCTTGGGATCGCTCCCCGGGCCCGGGCTGGGGCCCGGCGGCGCCGGCGGGAGCGGCGCGAGATCGCCGGATTCACGGGGCGGCCTCCCGCCCTCGGTCATCGCGGGCTGGGGCGTCTGCGGAGCTTCGGCATGGGCTTTCGATTCCCCCGCGGCGCCAGTGCCGTCACGCGCCGGGGCCTCGCGGGGCTGCTGGGCCTCGGGCGCCGGCGTGGGGTTTCCGATAGCGCCCGCTTCTCCCCGATTCCCGGGCTCAGGGCTCAGCGCGGCCTGATCCACCTCGGTCTTGTTGCTCGTCTCGTTGACGCCGGGCTTGAGCGTGCCCAGCCACGCCTTCGAATCGCTCTCGGGCGCCTCCTCAAGTCCCAGCCTCACGCGAGGAGGCTCGGGCGGCATCACGGGCGTCTCGGCCTCGGGCTGTGGCGGAAAAGGAGGCGGCGGCGGGGGTGGAGCTGGCGGGAGCTCGACCAACAGCGACTCGGCCTCGGGGTTCGAGCGGTCGCTGGCCTTTTCCTGGCCCAGTCGTCCCACGGCCAAGCCGAGCCCCGCGTGCGCCGCGAGGCTCAGGGCCAGCCCGATCCCAACTGTCCTGGCATACCTGCCCACTGCTGCGCTCCCGAGGCCCGATCCGTCCCGGAGAATTCAGTAGGCTCCCCCTCGCGAAGGATCGACCGGAACTATCGGCTCGGAGCCGGGGCGGAGATTCCCCTACTCTTTCCCGCACATGCCCCCCGGACCCCGCAGGAAACCCCGCAAGAGCCCCCGACGCGAGAGTCCCTCCGAGATCTATCTCGTCTCCCGCGAGGCGGCCCGCGAGATCGACCGCCTGGCCTCGGCGGAGTTCTCGATGCCCTCGATCCTGCTCATGGAGAACGCGGCCCGCCATGTTGCGGACGTGGCGTTGGACATGATGGAGGACATCGCCGAGCCGCGCGTGCTGGTGGTGTGCGGCCCCGGGAACAACGGCGGGGACGGCCTGGCGATTGCGCGTCATCTCTTCAACGCGGGTCTGGACGTGGTGATCACGCTCCTGGAGCCCGAGAAGACCCTGAAGGGCGACGCCGCCATCAACGCGGAAGTCGCGCGGAAGTTCGGAATTCCGATGCACGAGCTGGGGGCGAGCCCGGGGGAGACGCTGGCGCTCCTGGCGCACGACGCCTCACGCGCGAGGCCTCGCGACGGATTCGATCTGGTCATCGACGCGCTCTTCGGCACGGGGCTCGCGAGAGCGCTCGCGGGGCGGGCGAGAAACGCCGTCGAGGCGATCCGGGCGCTGCGCGCCATGGGCTCCACGGTGCTCGCGGTGGACATCCCCTCGGGCTTGGAGAGCGACACGGGCGAGGTGCTCGGCGCCGCGGTAGAGGCGGACGCGACGGTGACGTTTCTGGGGCTCAAGCCCGGGATGCTGAGCCTGAGCGCACAGCGTCACCTCGGCGAGGTGATCATCGCGGACATCGGCGCCCCGCGAACGCTCCTGGAGCGCTTGGGAACGCGCCTCCCGCACGGGCGATCGGAGGACGAGCCGGAGAATCAAGACGAGCCGCCCGAGCCCCCGCGACGGAGGTGATGCCTGGGCTCCCGAGGGCCGCGAGCTCACACCGCCTCGATCGGCATGAGATCGTCCAGGCGCTTCTTGGGCGAGAACCACAGAAGACAGAAGAGCGGCCAGGCGTAGGTAAAGAAAAATCCGATGGCCATCCCGATCAACGCCCCGATCGGGCTCACGTTCGCCGCCCATTTGTCTCCCGGGTTCTCCTTCGCCCACTGCATGAGGTCCATCTGCTGGCGGATCTGAAGATACATAGCGAAGGTCCCGAGCAGGATCGAGATCACGGCGTGCGCGAGGTGCATGGTTCTCGTGACGGGCTTT
The DNA here is from genome assembly GCA_964614075.1 of uncultured Phycisphaeraceae bacterium. Lineage (GTDB taxonomy): Bacteria > Planctomycetota > Phycisphaerae > Phycisphaerales > UBA1924. The sequence goes on along the minus strand of CAZTJZ010000014.1, from coordinate 16,686 downwards.
CGACCCACGCAGGTGATCCCTGCGAAGAGCAGCAAGAGCGCCATGAACACGCCGGGGATCATGAGCAGCTTCATGGTGAGCGACGGGAGCATCTCCGCCGGGGGCGGGCCCAGCTTCTCCTCCGCCATCTTCATGAACTTGGGCATCACGAACGCGAGATAGATCCCCCCGCATCCGTTGCAGAGGAGCCCCAGGCTCCCCAGGCAGATGCTCATGATCCCCACGATCTTGGGCCAGCGGGCGGGCACGATCAGGACCGGATCGGACAGCATGGGATCGATAGGGGGCGGCGAGGTCTGGTTCAATGAGCTTCTCCCACGGACTGCGAACCACGATCAGGACCGAGCAACCATAGATCGGAAGACGCCGATGCCGGTTTCTCGACCTGACAGCACCGCCACGCCCGGCGGGCGCGGCGTGATACCGTCGCCTGGGAGGGACCCCCACTGCTCACGCTCGCCGGCACCGGACTTCGCGCCACGGACTGGGTCGTGCTCGGGGCGTACCTCGCGCTCCTCGCGTCCAGCGGCGTGTACTTCGCTCTTCGCGCCAAGAAGAACACCGGCGAGTACTTCCTGGGCGGGCATCACATGCCCGTCTGGGCCGTGGCGTTCTCCGTGCTCGCCACCGCGCAGTCCGCGGCAACCTTCGTGGGGGTTCCCGAGGGCGCGTACAACGGCGACCTCACGTATCTCTCGACCAACATCGGCGGGATCCTGGCCGCGCTCGTCCTCGCCCGGGTCTTCATCCCGAGGTACTACCGCCTGGGCGTCACGACGCCCTACCAGCTCCTGGAGACTCGCTTCGGCCCCGCCGCCAAGCTCGCCACGAGCTGGGCATACATGATCGGGCGGGTCTTCGCGAGCGGCTCCCGCGTCTACGTCGGGGCGATCCCCATCTCCATGGCGGTCTTCGGCGACACCGACCCGACGCACCTGAGCCTCGCCATCGTCGCGTTCATGATCTTCGGCGTGGTGTACACGCTCGCCGGGGGGATCGCCAGCGTCATCTGGACCGACGTCATGCAGGTCGCGGTCTATCTCGGGGCGGCGACGGTCGCGGCGGTGCTCCTCTATCGGTCGATCCCGATGGACCTCGCGGGGTTGATGACGGCGCTCTCGCACGGCGGGGCGGACGGGTCCTCCAAGCTCACCGTCGTGCGCCTCGGGCTGGATTTCTCCACGCCCAATCTGGGGTTTGATCCCGCGGCGGAGTACACCCTGCTCACCGCCTGCACGGGCTGGATGCTGCTGGCCCTCGCGTCGTACGGCATGGACCAGGACCTCGTGCAGCGCCTGCTCACCTGCAAGGACGCCGCCAAGGGGAGTCGGTCGGTGATTCTCGGCGTCGTTGTGGGCATCCCGGCGGTGATGCTGTTCGCGCTGCTGGGGCTGCTCTTGTGGGCGTACGACTCGTCGCACGCGGGCGTGTCGTCCGACGGGAAGCAGGTGTTCCTGCGGTACATCCTGGGCGAGATGCCCGCAGGGGCGGCGGGGCTGATGATCGCGGGCGTGCTCGCCGCGGGCCCGGCGGGGATCAACGCCTCGCTCAACAGCATGGCGAGCACGTTCGTGGGCGATGTCTACCGCCCACGCCGACCGGGACGCGAGGAGCGCGAGTACGTGCGCGTCGGGCGTCTGGCAACGGCGGGGTGGGGCGTCGTGCTCGCGGGCTTTGCGCTGGCCTGCGCCTGGTGGCAGCAGGAGCAGCGCGAGGAGATCCTGCCCTTCGTGCTGGGCGTGATGGGGTTTGCCTACGCCGGGCTCCTGGGCGTCTTCCTGACCGCGCTCTTCACGCGTCGCGGCACCACCCGCAGCGTGATCGCCGCGCTGGGCGTGGGGTTCCTGGTTGTCCTCATGCTGCAGCCGAAAGTCTGGGCGTGGATGTGGCAGTACTTCCCGGTGCACCAGTCGGTCCGCGAGCTCAAGCTGGCCTCGCCCTGGCGGCTCGTGCTGGGCGCTCTCGCGGCGACGCTGACCGCCGCCCTGCCCTCGGGTCGGGCAAGGACACGCGGGACGAAACCGGAGGCGGGGTCATGAACGACGAGCCCGTGCTCCTCCCCCAGCCCCGGCGCGTGACATACGCGGGCGAACGCCTCGAACTGGACGCGCAGACCGCGCGGCGTGTCGTCCGCGGGAGCGACGGGCTCAGCGCTGCCGCGTGGGGCGGAGCGCTGCGCGCCGGTCTCGATAAGACTCTTGCGCCCCAGGCCTATCGCCTGCGCGTCCGCGCCGACGCTGTCCACGTCGCCGCGGGCTCCGACGCCGGCCTGCGTTTCGCCCTCGCGACGCTCGTCCAGCTCGCACGCCAGTATGTAACCCACCTCCCGGGCGTCGAGATCGAGGACGAGCCCGTGATCGCCCGGCGTGGGTTCATGCTCGACGTCTCCCGCGACCGAGTGCCCACGATGGCCCACCTGCGCGATCTCGTCGACCGGCTCGCGCTCCTCAAGATGAACCACCTCCAGCTCTACACCGAGCACACCTTCGCGTACACCGACCACGAGCGTGTCTGGCGGGGCTGGTCGCCCATCACCCACGCCGAGGTCAAAGAACTGGATCGCTACTGCCTCTCCCTGGGCATCGAGCTCGCGGCCAATCAGAACTGCTTCGGGCATCTTTCGAGCTGGCTGCGTCTCCCCGAGTACGCGCCCCTCGCGGAAACCACCGGCGAGTGGATGTTCCTGCACTGGCCGCGAAAAGGCCCGTTCTCGCTCTGCCCGACCGACCCCAAGAGCCTGGATTTCGTTCGCGGGCTGCTCCAAGAGCTCCTGCCCTGCTTCTCATCGGGCCTGGTCAACATCGGGTGCGACGAGACGTACGACATCTCGTTCGGGCGAAGCCGCGAGGCCGTGGCGCGACGCGGGCGCGCCGCGGTCTACATGGATTTCGTGCGCGAGATCGAGCGGAGCGTCCGCGAGCTGGGCGGGCGGGCGATGTTCTGGGGCGACATCGTCCTCTCCCATCCGGAAATCGTGCCCGACATCCCCGAGCGTCTCATCGCCCTCGCCTGGGGGTATGAGGACGACTCACCCTTCGACCGCTGGTGCGGCACGCTCCGATCGGGTGGACGCGAGGCGTGGGTCTGCCCGGGGACCAGCTCCTGGCGGAGCATCACCGGACGCACGAGCGAGCGTCGCGCCAACATCCGCGCCGCCGCGAGTGCGGGCGCGACGCACGACGCGAGTGGATTCCTCCTCTGCGACTGGGGCGACACGGGGCACCACCAGCAGTGGCCCTTGACGCTCCACGCCCTCGCCGAGGGCGCCGCGCTCGCCTGGAACCCCGGCGCCGAGCCCGACGCGCGGGGCGTCTCGCGCCACGCGTTGGGCGACGACTCGGACGAGCTCGCGCCCTGGCTCGACGAGCTGGGCGACTGCGACCTCGCCCTCCGCGAAACCTGCGGCGAGCTTGCCCGCCCGGCGAACGCTCCGCCCATCGGCACACGCCTGCGCAACCAGTCCGCGCTATTTCTCGACATGCACACGCCCCTGGACGCTCGCCCCGAGGTCGGCGATCCGCGGGCCTGGGAGGAAGCCTGGCGCCGCGTCGAGGCCCTCGCCCGGCGCACGCCCAAGGCGCCCCATCCGCTCCTCGCGCAAGAGCTCTCCCACACGCTCGCCACCGCCGCGTTCGCCGCGGAGCGGGCGTTCAAGAGGCGACTCCCGGGCGGCATGTCCCCGCGCGAACGGGCCGCGATGCGGGAGCGCTGCCTCGCCCTCGCGAACGAGAACGCCTCGCTGTGGCGCGAGCGCTCCCGCGAGGGCGGGCTCGAACACAGCCAGGGGTTCTGGCGGGCCATCGCCGACTCATTCGGGAGCGTGCCGCCATGAACACCGCACGCCTGTCCACCACTCGCCGGGTCGTCGGGTGCATGAGCGGGACGAGTCTGGATGCGCTCGACGCGGCCCTCGTCGAGATCCAGGGGCAGGCCCGCGAGATCCGGGCACGGTTCGTCCGCGGACGCTCGACGCCGCTCGGAACGCTCGCGGCCCCGTTGCGGCGCCTGGCCGAGGGGCACGCCATGACCGCCCGCGAGATCGCCGAGCTCTCCCGAGAGTTCGCCCTGCTCCATGCGTGCCTCGTCCGCGGGCTGCTCGACGGCGAAACCTGCGACCTCGTGTGCGCCCACGGGCAGACGGTCTACCACGCCCCGCCCCTGAGCTGGCAGCTCCTGAACGCCCCGGTGCTCGCGGCGGAGCTGGGCGTCGAGGTCGTCAGCGACCTCCGCGCCCTGGATCTGGCGCACGCGGGCCAGGGGGCGCCCATCACGCCCATCGCCGACGCCGTCCTCTACCGCCACGCCACGCCCTGCACCGTCGTCAACCTGGGCGGCTTCTGCAACGTCACGCGACTCCCCGAATCGCCTCCTGATTTTCTAAGCCCGGCCCACCGCGCCCGGATCACGGGCTTCGATGTCTGCGCGTGCAATCAGCTCCTCGACGCCGCGGCCCGGGCGACGCTCGGACGAGACTACGACGATCTGGGGCAAGAGGCCCGGCGCGGGAGCGTCCGCCCCGCTGTCCACGACGCGCTCGTGGGCGAGCTCTCGCGTCAGTCCCTGAGCGCCCGATCGCTCGGCACAGGCGACGAGCTCGCGGGCGTGCTTCGACGCTGGAATGACCTCTCGCCGCAGGATCTGCTCCGCACCCTTTGTGCGGCGATCGCCGAGACGATCGGCGCCCGCGCGCCGGGCCCGCTCATCCTCGCCGGGGGCGGCGCGCGGAACGCCACGCTCGTCGCCGAGATCCGCGCCCGTCGACCCGCGACGAAGCTCTCCGCGGAGGTGGGCCTTCCCGGCGAGCAGCGCGAGCCCGCGGCCTTCGCCGTCCTGGGCGCCCTCTCGACCGACGGCGTGGCCATCACGCTGCCCCAGGTCACGGGCGCGCGGCGTGACGGCTTCGTCAGCGGAAGCCGCGTGGACGGACGGAGTCCACGACCCTGAAGCGCGAGCCCACGCCGGCGCTCTGCACGCCAAAACAGAAAACGGGCCGGCTCTTCGCCGACCCGTCGGATTCGGTTCTGCCCGTTCTACTTCGCCGCGAGCTTCTGCTTGAGCTTGGCGGTGAGCCGGCTCTTGCGTCGCGCGGCCTGGTTCTTGTGGATCGTGCCCTTGCTCGCCGTGCGATCGATCACCTTCGACGCCTTGGCGAGCGCCTCCTGCACCTTCTTCGAGTCCCCGTGCAGCATCTGCTCGTTGAACTCCTTGATGGCCTCGCGCATGCCCTTGAGCCGCCAGCGGTTGAGGGCCCGGCGGTTCTCGTTCTGACGGACGCGCTTCTGTGCCGAGAGAGAGTGAGCCATGCTGATCCTTCGAACGGTTTCTCGTGTCGCGGCGACGCATCCGAACGCCGGATGATCCGCTCCACGCCCGCGCCGGAGGCAAACTCCGGACCGGGAGGGAATCGTTGCCGCCACACGCCAAAAATCAAGCCCGACTTGCCCGCCCCGCCCACGCCCCGTACGCTGTGGGTCTCGGGCCTTCCTCGGCCCGCCAGGGGCGGAATACGCCCCTCAAGCCCACGCGGGCGTAGCTCAATTGGATAGAGCATCTGACTACGGATCAGAAGGTTGAAAGTTCGACTCTTTCCGCCCGCGCTTTCTCCGCGCCCGGGGACCACGCCCGCTGCACGCCGTCCGGATATGCTCCCCAAGCCCGTCACGCACACCATGAGGAGCCGGAGCATGGCCAAGAGCAAAGGCAGCAGCGTCGCCAAGGTCGTGGAGTTGTCCGCCGCGTCGAGCAAGAGCTTCGAGGACGCGATGGAGCAGGGCATCGCCCGCGCGGACAAGACCCTCAAGAACATCACGGGAGCTTGGGCGCAGGACTTCAAGGTTGATGTGAAGGACGGGAAGATCACCCGCTACCGCGTGAACATGAAGGTCACGTTCGTGCTCAACGACTGACCAAACCCGGGCCGCGTTCTTGCCGCATGCGCGGCGCGAACGGGCAATCACCCGATCAGGGCAATCCGTACTTTTGTACGGTCTTTGTACGCAATGCCGAGACTCGGCGCGCCGCGCGGGTAGCATCACGGGCTCCGCACGCGCCGAGTGATCTCGGAGGCTCGCGGAGTTCACCCAAAGTCATCACACGGGGATTTCAAGGAGTTTTCGCATGGCACATCGTTCGAAGTTTGTCGTGGCGGCGGTTCTGGCGTGCGTGGCGGGCGGCTGGGCCATCGCCCATGAGCAGCAGCCCACCGACCACAAACCCGCGGCCCCGGCCAAGCCCGACATGCCCGCCAAGGACGCGGGCGGGCACGATCCGATGATGGACGAGTGGATGAAGTCGCTGCAGCCCGGCGAGCACCACAAGCACCTCAAGGCCCACGTCGGGACCTGGGACGCCAAGACCGAGTTCTTCATGCCCGGCCAGCCCCCTTCGACCGGCAAGGGCACGGCGGTCATCACCGAAGAGATGGGCGGAAAGTACTTCCGCACGAAGTTCAAGGGTGAGTTCGAGATGGGCCCCGGGATGACCATGCCCTTCGAGGGCGAGGGGATCGCCGGGTACAACAACATGGCCAAGCAGTACGAGCAGTCCTGGTGGGACAACATGGGCACGGGCGTCATGCTCATGACCGGGCAGTGCGATGCCGCGGGGAAGGTCATCAGCATGGCCGGCCAGACCGACGACATGTTCAACCCGGGCAAGAAGTGCACCATGCGCGAGGTCACCACCATGGTCGATGCCAACACCATGAAGGCCGAGTTCTACATGCCCGGCCCGGACGGGAAGGAGTTCAAGAACATGGTGATCACCTACACCCGCAAGAGCGACAAGCCCGCGGCAGCCCCGGGCAAGTAATCGCCCCGCAAGGTTCGTCCACGCCCCGGCGCCCCCAGCGAGTCGATTCGCTCCGGGCCCCGGGGCGTTTTCATTCCCCTGAACCCCGCGAGACACTCACCGACAGCCCCCGGCTACCGTTGCCCGTGACCCTTCTCTGGGAGACGCCATGAACTCAGCAATGAACTCAGCCAGGTACCTTGCCGTCGCGGCGTTGTGCGGCGCCATGCACGCCAGCTCCGGTGTCCTCGCGAGCGAGCCCGCGAAAGACACCGCCGAAGAACCCGGCGCCGCGAGCACCTGGGACGTGAACAACCCCCCGGGAGAGCACAAGGACGCCGCCATCGACACGCGCGAGGGAACGTGGATGTCGCTGGACCTCTCGCCCGACGGCACGACCATCGCCTTCGACCTGCTCGGCGATCTCTACACGCTCCCCATCACCGGCGGGGAGGCCACGCCCATCACCAGCGGCATGGCGTGGGACATGCAGCCGGTCTTCAGCCCCGACGGCGCCCGCCTCGCCTTCACCAGCGACCGCGGCGGCGGGGACAACATCTGGGTCGTCCGCCGCGACGGGTCCGAGCCCCGCCAGATCACCAAGGAGTCCTTCCGCCTCCTCAACCAGCCCGCCTGGACCCCCGACGGGAACTTCATCGCCGCCCGAAAGCACTTCACCTCACGGCGCTCCCTGGGCGCGGGCGAGATCTGGCTCTATCACCACTCGGGCGTGCTCGGCGGCGCGACCGACGGCGTGGCGATGACCTCCAAGCCCACCGACCAGAAGGACGTCAACGAGCCCGCCTTCTCCCCCGACGGACGCTATCTCTACTACACCTGGGACAGCACGCCCGGCGGGACCTGGGAGTACAACAAGGACAGCAACGGGCAGATCTTCATCGTCTCGCGGCTCGACCGCACCACGGGCGAGACCGTCCCGTGGATCACCGGGCCGGGCGGGGCGGTCCGGCCCACCCCGTCCCGCGACGGCACCAAGCTCGCGTTCGTCCGCCGAAACCGCTTCAAGACCTGCCTCTTCGTGCAGGACGTCGCGACCGGCGGCGTGCGCCAGATCACCGACACGCTCGAGCGCGACATGCAGGAGACCTGGTCGATCCACGGGCTCTACCCGCGGTTCGCCTGGACCAAGGACGACAAGGAGATCGTCCTCTGGGCGTCGGGGAAGATCTGGCGCGTCGACGTGAGCAGCGGCGCACGCACGGAGATCCCGTTCCACGTGAGCGGAACACGCCGGGTCATGAACGCCATCCGCGTCCCGGTCGAGGTCGCCCCGCCGTCCTTCAACGTCAAGATGCTGCGCTGCGTCGAGGTCTCGCCCCGCGGCGACAAGGTCGTCTTCCAGGCCCTCGGGCATCTCTACGTCCGCGACCTGCCCGACGGCGAGCCCCGCAGGCTCACGAGCGGCCACGATCACTTCGAGTTCTTCCCGAGCTGGTCGCGCGACGGCTCGTCGATCGCCTACGTCTCCTGGGACGACCAGGAGCTCGGGCGCGTGCGGGTCGTCGGCGCCAACGGCGGCGAGGGGCGGATCGTCACCACCACCCCGGGGCACTATGTCGATCCCGTCTTCTCACCCGACGGCGCGAAGATCCTCTACGGGAAGATCTCGGGCGGGTACCTGCTCTCGAACCTCGGCGGGCGCGAGCCGGGCGTCTACGCCGTGCCCGCCTCGGGCGGCGAGGGCAAGCGCCTCGCCAAGCGCGGCACGAACCCCCACTTCGGCGCCGCCAGCGACCGAGTGTACCTCGTCGCCAGCGACCCCGACAAGGACAACGACAACACCAAGCTCATCAGCGTGACCCTCGACGGCACGGAAGAGCGCACGCACTTCAAGAGCGCCTTCGCCACCGAGATGCGTGTCTCGCCCGACGGGAACTGGCTCGCGTGGGTCGAGCGCTACAACGTCCTGCTCACGCCGTTCTCCTCGAGCGGGCGCGAGATCGAGATCGCGCCCAAGTCCACCGGCGTGCCCGTCGTGAAGGCCGGCGCCGACGCGGGCGTCAACATCCGCTTCTCGGGCGATTCGCGGTCGATCCACTGGTCCCTGGGGGCCGATCTGTACACGCTCGCGCTCGGCGACGCGTTCGAGAAGTTCACCAACCCCAAAGCGCCCCCGACCGCGCCCCCGAGCGCGACGACCGAGACGACCAAAGACTCCACCAACAACGCCACAAAGGACGCCACGAGGGACGAGCCCGTCCCCGCCGCCTCGCGCCGCACCATCGGCTTCACGCACCCGACCGACGTTCCCCGCGGGACGGTCGCGCTCGTGGGCGGGAAGGTCCTCACGATGAACGCCGGGCGCGTGATCGAGAACGCAACGGTGATCATCGAGGGCAACCGCATCAAGGAGGTGGGCGAGTCGTCGCGTCTCTCCCCGCCCCCGGGCGCGTTCGTGCTCGACTGCCGCGGGAAGACAATCATGCCCGGGATGATCGACGTCCACGCGCACGGCGGGCAGGGCCAGTCGGGGATCACGCCGCGCCAGAACTGGGGCCAGCTCGCGAACCTCGCGTTCGGGATCACGACGATCCACGACCCGTCCAACGACACCGAGGAGATCTTCGCCGCGAGCGAGCTGCAGAAGGCCGGGCTGGTGGTGCAGCCCCGGACGTTCTCGACGGGGACGATCCTGTACGGCGCCGCGGGGTCGTACAAGGCCGAGATCAACAGCCTCGACGACGCGCTCTTCCACCTCCGGCGCATGCAGGCCGTGGGCGCCTTCTCGGTCAAGAGCTACAACCAGCCGAGGCGCGAGCAGCGTCAGCAGGTGCTGGAGGCGGCCCGGCGCCTGGGCATGATGGTGGTCCCGGAGGGCGGGGCGCTGTTCATGCACAACATGACGATGGTCGCCGACGGGCACACCGGCATCGAGCACCAGCTCCCCGTGGAGCGCGTCTACGCCGACGTCTCCCAGCTCTGGCGCGCGAGCTCGACGGGCTACACGCCCACGCTCATCGTGGGCTACGGCGGGGTGGACGCGGAGTACTACTGGTACGGGCACATGAACGTGTGGGAGCACGAGAAGCTCCTGTCGTTCGTCCCGAGGTCGATCCTCGACCCGCGCTCACGCCGCCGCCCCATCGCCCCCGAGGACGAGTACAACACGCAGCGCAGCGCCGCGATCTGCAAGGTCGTCAAGGACGCGGGCGCGACCGTGCAGCTGGGCGCACACGGCGAGCTGGCGGGCCTCGGCGCCCACTGGGAGCTCTGGTCCATCGCCCAGGGCGGGTTCACCCCGATGCAGGCGCTCGAGATCGCCACGCTCGACGGCGCCAAGTACCTGGGCATGGACAAGGACCTGGGCTCGATCGAGGCGGGCAAGCTCGCGGACATCCTCGTGCTCGAGAAGGACCCCTCGCAGGACATCCGCCACACCGACTCGATCACGCACACGATCCTGAACGGGCGCGTTTACGACTCCCGCACGATGAACGAGCTCGCCCCGACGCCGCGCCCGCGCGGCAAGTTCTACTTCGAGGGCATGCTGGGGAGCCTCTCCGCGACGGGCAGCTGGACCGCGTGCGCGGGCTGCGGGCGGGTGGGGTGCTCGACGCCGGGGCAGGACGACAGCACGATCCCGCCTCCCCGCGGGTACCGGTAGAAGGCGGCCCCTCCGCGACTCCTGCTGGCAATTCGTGCTCACTACTCCAACGCCGCGGCGCCGGAGATGATCTCGGTGAGTTCCGTCGTGATCTGCGCCTGGCGGGCGCGGTTGTACACCTGGGTCAATCGCTTGCCCATCTTCCCGGCGTTGTCCGTCGCGGCCTTCATCGCCACCATCCGCGCGATGTGCTCGCTCACGATCGCGTCGTTGAACGCCTGGAAGAGCACCGCCTTCACCGCCGCCGGGAGCAGGTCCCCCAGCAACGACTGCGCATCGGGGCTGAACTCGTAGATCGACTCGACGCCCGCGGTCCCCGCGTCCTTGGGCTTGTCGCCCCCGGGCGTCTCGCCCGCCTTGAACGGGAGCAGCTGCATCACCGTGGGCGTCTGCCGCCCCGCCGAGATGAACCGCATCGAGACCACGCGAACCGTGGAGATCTCCCCCGCGATGAACCTGTTGATGTACTCCTGCGCCAGAGCCTGGACGAGCTCGTAGCTGGGCTTGTCGCCGAACTGCGCGTGGTGCTTGCTCACCTCCACGCCCGCGTAGCGGAAGAACCCCACGCCCTTCTTCCCGATCACCTCGACCAACCCGGCCTTGAGCGCGGGCTGCGCCCGGAACAGCGCCATCGCCGCGCGGAGGATCGAGCCGTTGTACGGCCCGCACAGCCCGCGGTCCGAGGTCATGATGAGCGTGAGTTCCTTGCCCTCGTTCTTCCCGTCCGAGCCCAGGAGCGGGTGCGACGCGCCCTCGATGCTCCGCGACAGCTCGCTCACCAGCTCGAAGATCGTCTCGGTGTACGGCTTGCCCGCGACGGCGTTCTGCTGCGCCCGCGCAAACTTGCTCGTCGCGATCATCTGCATCGTCTTGGTGATGCGCCGGATGTTGCCCACCGCCTTGATGCGCTTCTTGATCTCGCGGGTCTTCGCCATAGGGGCCAACGATAGGCGCCGAACCCCTCAACCTCACGCGCCCGACCTGTTTGTTCGCTCTTCGTTCGCAGTCTCGGAAATCTGAATCTGCCGCCCGAGATATTGCGGATACACGAGTAGTCTTTCGTCGCCCCCTGCCTTCTCGTGCACGGTTACTCGCACCAGCACAGGAGATCGAAGATGCTGCCCGCGCGTCCCCATCTGGTCCTCGCTCTCGTGTGCCTTGCTCTCTCCGCGACGGCCCCCGCCGAGATCCTCCGCGAGACCGTCGTCCCCATCAACTTTGACGCGGGCCAACCGATCTCGGGAGGCCTGGTCGTGGCCGACTTCAGCGCAACGCGGATCGAGCCCGCGCAGATCCGCATGCTGACGCTCCGTGTCCGCGCCCAGCAGGAGGGCCAGAGCGATCGCGCCGGGCTGTGGGACTGGGACGCGGGCGACGCCGGGTACGTGATGGACATCTCGGGCGACGGCTGGCAGACCGCGCAAACGATTGTCCCGCCGCCCTATTCGCGCTGGGCGATCAATGGCACAGGGTTCGCCCGCCCGCAGTTCGTGTACAGCGTGCTCCCCGAGGGCACGCCCACCACCACCTACCTCGCCCGCGTCGAGCTGCACATCGTCTACGTGCCGGTGTGCATCGCCGACTACGACAACGGCTCGGGGCTCGGCTTTCCCGATCTCGGCGTGACCATCGACGACCTGGTCTACTACCTCGCGCTCTTCGGCGAGGGCGACGCGCAGGCCGACGTCGACGACGGCTCGGGCACCGGGACCCAGGACCAGGGCGTGACGATCGACGACCTCATCTTCTTTCTCGACCACTACCAGGCCGGGTGCTGACGGGCCGAGTGCTGACGCCTAGCCCTCGCCCAGCGTGAGCCCGTCGTACGCGAGGGACATGCCGTGGGGCAGGGTCTCCTGCGTCTGGGCGTGCCCCAGGTCGTGGGCCATGTGCACGAAGTACGTCGCCCCCGCCCCGACACGCTCTCCGATCCCCACCGCCTGCTCGAGCGTCAGGTGCGTGGGGTGGTGGCGGTGGCGCAGCGCGTCGAGCACGAGCGTCCGCAGCCCGCGCAGCAGCGCCCACGACTCGGGGGGCACGCCCGACACGTCCGTGCAGTACGCCAGCGGGAACACCGTGTCCTCCACGCCGGGCGGCGCGTCGAACCGGTAGCCCAGGATCGGCAGGCGCCCGTGGAGGAGGCGGATGGGCGTGACCCTGAGGCCGAACAGATCGAAGGGGGTCAATCCCGCGATCCTCCGCTCGATCAGCGTCGCCACGAACGTGTCGTTGACGTTGTTCTGCCGCTCGAAGATATGGCGGTAGACGCGCCGGAGATGTTCGAGCGTGTGGTCTTCGGCATAGACGTCGATCGCCGACTGCTGCACGACGTTGAACCGACGCACCTCGTCGAGCCCGAAGGTGTGATCAACGTGGTTGTGCGTGTAGAGGATCGCGTCGCAGCGCGTGAGCCCGAACCGCAGCGCCTGCTGGCGCAGGTCCGGGCTCGTGTCGAGCAGGATCGTCCGCGCCGAGCCCTTCTCGTCCTCCAGGTGGATCGCGGCGCTGGTGCGCAGGCGCGAATCACGCGGATCCGTCGATCGGCACACCTCGCACGCGCACCCGATCGCCGGCACACCCGCCGACGTCCCCGTCCCCAGGAACACGAACCTCATGACGGAAGATAGGCCCTACTCCAGCGCGACAAGCCCGGCCATCGAGAACGCCGTGATCGTCCCGTTGTGGAGGAAGTGCGCGAAGATCGGCGCCACCAGCGACCCGCGTGCCTCGCGCAGCACGGCGTACACCACGCCCGCCACCGCCACGCTCGCCAGCCCCGAGGGCGAGTACGGGTGGATCACGCCGAAGATCATCGCCGTGATCCCCACGCACACCCAGGTCCCGTACCGACCCCGCAGCGTCCGGTACAGGGCCCCGCGCATCAGCAGCTCCTCGATCAGCGGCGCCCACACCACCGCCGACAGCCAGCCCAGCACCGCGATCCACCACGTCGCCCCCACGGGGGACTCGAACAGCGGGTACCCCTCGAACGCCCCGGCGTCGTTCTCGCGGGCCAGGTCTTCGATCAGCCCCACGAGCCACGCCACGCCCCACGAGAGCGGGTACGCCGCCAGATACCCAAAGAGCCCCCACTTCAGCTCCTCCCACCACCCCTCGCCCGTGTGCAGCCCCAGGTCGAGCTTGAAGTGAGACCACGGCACGCCGCGGGCCAGCGGCCAGAGCACGCACAGCCCCAGCCCCCACAGCAGCACCTGTTGGGTCACGTGCAGCGCCCACGCCGCCGCCCCCTCCGACACGGCAAAGAAGATCGCCACCACGTCGAGCAGCGCGAATCCCACGAGGAACAGCACGAACGATTCGAGATACACCGTCCCGCCGATCGCGGGCGCGTCGAAGAGATCCGTGAACTCGCCCGCGCGCATCCCCTGCACGAACCGCACAGCGCAGAAGAACCCGATGCCCATCGTCACGAACCCGACGATGCTGGACGCGTACATGACCAGGATGGGGGCCTCGATCCCCCCCACGTGACGCTGGCGTTCCTGGGCCGTGTCCGGCATGCCATACGAAAAGGCCACGCGCGCGAACCACCCGTGACGGTCGATGAGCCACTCGCGAACCTCGCGCGAGAGCGCCCCCGTCCCCTTCGTGTAGCCCTCTGTCAGAAACTCGATGTCGCGGGCCAGTTCGCCCCCGGGCGTAGCCTCCGTCCGCACGATCTCCAGCCGCCGCAGCGCCTCGTCCTTTCCCATCACCTCGCCCATCACGATCGCGAACCGCACGCGGTCGGTCCTGGACACGGCCACGCGCTCAAGATCCCGGACCATCTCCTCGCGGTACGTCTTGAAATCCTCGTCGAGCTCGCTCTCGTCCACGGTGCGCCCGCCCGCGCCGTGGAGCAGCCACCCCGAGTTCAGCGACTTGAGAAGGTACTTCGAGCCGATCACCAGCTCCTCCAACCCGCCGAACTCCGCCGTCTCGTTCTGCACGAGCTTCACCGGGGCCCGCTCCACCCGCGGCGTGCTCGCCCGGATGAGGTACTGCTGCAGGATCACCACCGCCGGGATCAGGATCGCCGCGGCGATCCACGCCCCCGTCGAGAAACTGCGGTTGGCGCCGTCGAGCTTGTCGGTCACGTTGGGGAGTCCAAACATCCCCAACAGAGTACTGACAATCCGTGCGCTTGCCAAGTGCCCGGGGTCCTCGTGGGGCATCCATCCGTCGCGGTATCCCCGTTCGGCAACTCTGCCGATTTGGCACGCAGAGCCCGGATTGTCGCCTCAAGCACCCGCTCTCGCCCCACGGGAAGCCCCGCCGCTTTGGCCGGCGCGGGGTTCCGACGCGTCCCAAACCGGCATGCGGCTTGCCCTGTGACGGGCGTGATGATGCCGCGCGCCAACCACGCCGACACCGGACCGGGCTCCGGAGAGCCCGGGGGAGGCGGCACGCCCGGACAGCCCGGGGGTCGTCTGAACCTGCTCCTGTCGTACGCCGGTTGGCAGCCTGAGTCGTGGATCGACCGCCTCCCGCTCCTCCTGGAGCCCATGGGGGTGTCGTCGGTGCGCGCGGGGACGGGCCGGGAGGCGTCGGAGTTTCTGAGGCGAATGCCCATCCACATCGCGGTGGTCGACCTCGGGCTCCCGCTCGACAGCGAGCACGAGGAGCCTCAGGCGGCGGCGAGCGAGGGCGGGGCGCGCCTGCTCGAGCTGTTGGCCCGCCTGGCCGAGCCCCCGCCGACCATCGTCGTGAAGCGGGCGCGGACGCACCGGGACGACTGCCGGGAAATCTCGGCGGCGCTGCGTCTGGGCGCGTTCGCGGTGGTGGACCGCCCGCACGACACGAGCGACCTGAACATGATGCTGGAAGTTCTCCGCCGGGTCCTGACCCGCTTCTACCGCGGGCGCTGGCCCGGGACGGCGTAGTCTGGAGAAGGTCTGATCGAAGAGGGTCTCGGGCGAGGGTCGCCCGCGACCGGCAAGTTGGATCGAGCAGTTTGTGGGAGCACCGTGATGTCCAAGAGCAGCAAGTCGAGCGTCCGCCCGTTGCACGACAAAATCCTCGTCAAGCGCGACGAGGCCCAGAACAAGACCGAGAGCGGGATCTTCCTCCCCGAGACCAGCAAGGACAAGCCCAAGACCGGCGTGATCCAGGCGGTGGGCACCGGGGCCCTCAACACCGACACGGGCGAGCGCATCCCGCTCTCCGTCAAGGCCGGGGACAAGGTGATCTTCAGCTCCTACGCCGGCACCGAGATCAAGCTCGACGGGCAGGACTTCCTCATGATGTCCGAGGACGACATCCTCGCGGTGATTGACTGATGACGCCCGACCAGCTCCGAACCGCGCTCCGTGAGCTGAACGGCGAGCGTGACGCCGTCTTCGCCTTCAGCCAGACCCCCGAGCACGCGGGGCTGCTGACGGTGCACAAGGCGATGCTCATCCCCGACGAGCCGGACCACCTCGTGAAGGTCACCGACGGGCAGAGCGTGTACCTGATCGACGCGGAGCGGGTCGTCTATGTCCGCATCGCGATCGGGCGCAAGGAGCCCATCACGCCCAGGCACTAGGAGGCGATCACGGGAGTCGGCATCGGGAGCGGGCACAGGTGGGACGCCTGTGCCACGAGAGCAGGAAGAAGAAGAAGAAGAAGAAGAAGAAGAAGCAAACCCACAGGCCCCGAGCCTGTACGGCAAAGACCAGAAGAGCACCGAAGCAGAAAGGAATCATCATGGCCGCGAAAGCAATTGCGTACAACACCGACGCGCGCGAGCGCATCCTCCGAGGCGTGCAGAAGCTCGCCCACGCCGTCAAAGTCACCCTCGGCCCCTCGGGGCGCGTGGTGGTCCTGGAGAAGTCCTTCGGCTCCCCCACGGTCACCAAGGACGGCGTGACGGTGGCCAAGGAGATCGAGCTCGAGGACCAGTACGAGAACCTGGGCGCCCAGATGGTCAAGGAAGTGGCGAGCAAGGCGAGCAAGGACGCCGGCGACGGCACGACGACCGCGACGATCTACGCCGAGGCCATCTACGCCGAGGGGCTCAAGGTCATCACCGCCGGCGCCAACCCCAACCAGGTGAAGCGCGGCATCGACCAGGCCGTCAACGCCATCATCGACGAGCTCAAGCGCATGTCCAAGAAGGTGGACTCCTCGAAGGAGATCGCCCAGGTCGGGACCTGCAGCGCCAACCAGGACGAGGAGATCGGAAAGATCATCGCCCAGGCGATGGACAAGGTCGGCAAGGACGGCGTCATCACCGTGGAGGAGGGCAAGAGCCTCAACACCGAGGTTGAGCTCGTCGAGGGCATGCAGTT
>CAZTJZ010000013.1:30215-36975 GCA_964614075.1 uncultured Phycisphaeraceae bacterium | reverse complement strand
CTGGGCGGCCTCCAAACACGCGGCCTCGGCCTTGTCCCAGCTCTCCTTGGTCCCGGTGTACTTGGTGCTGTCGGGGTCGCGCAGCCCGACGCGCACGCGATACTCCTTCATGCCCAGCGTGGCGAAGATGGTCTTGACGAGCGAGAGGCAGCCCTGGATCTCGCCGGGGATCTGGTCCTCGGTGCAGAACAGGTGCGCGTCGTCCTGGGTGAACCCGCGGACGCGGGTCAGGCCGTTGAGCTCGCCCGATTGCTCCCAGCGGTAGACCGTGCCGAACTCCGCGAGGCGCACGGGCATGTCGCGGTAGCTGTGGGGCGCGCTCGCGAAGATCTTGGCGTGGTGCGGGCAGTTCATGGGCTTGAGCATGAACCCCTCGACGAGCTGCTCGTCGGGCAGGACCCGGTCCTGGGTGATCGTGCTCGCCTTGGTGCGCTCGTTGATCCCGTCGGCCAGGCGCTGGCTCACGCCCTCGACGCGGTGGATCATCTCCGCGCAGGTGCACCCGCTCTTGGAGAGCTCCTCCAGCGCGTTGCGCTCCAGGATCGGCGCGAACTGCGAGTCCTTGTAATAGGGAAAATGCCCGCTGGTCTTGTACAGCTCTAATCGCCCGATGTGCGGCGTGAAGACCTCGGTGTAGCCCTGCTTGCGGAGCTCGTCGGCGATGAACGCCTGCAGCTCCTTGCGGATCACCGACCCGTTGGGCGTCCAGAGGATCAGCCCCTGGCCCACGTCCTCGTCGATGTGGAACAAACGCTGGGCCTTCCCGATGACGCGGTGATCGCGCTTCTTGGCCTCATCGAGCTGGTTGAGGTAGGCGTCGAGCTCGCCCTGGGTCGCGAACGCCGTGCCGTAGACCCGAGTGAGCCGGTCGGAGTTCTCGTCCCCGTGCCAGTAGGAGGACGCGAGGGACATGACCCGGGCGGCGCCGATGCGTCCGGTGGAGGGCACGTGCGGCCCGCGGCAGAGGTCTTCCCAGTTCCTGCCGGGCTCGCCGGTGGCGTAGAAGGAGAGCGGGGCGCCCCCTCCCGCCTGCACGGCCCGCTGCGCGTTGTCGACCTTGTACTTGTTCCCCTCACGCTGGAGCCTGGGCATCGCCTCGGCGGAACTCATGCTCACGCGCGTGAACCGCCGGTCCTCCTTGATGATCTCCGCCATGCGCGCGTTGATCTTCTCGAAGTGATCGCTCGAGATCTTCTTCCCCTCCGGCACGAACATGTCGTAGAAGAACCCGGTGTCCGTCGCCGGGCCATAGGCCAGGAGCACGTCCTTCCCGATGACGTCCTGGATGGCCTCGGCCATGACGTGGGCGGCGGAGTGACGCATGAGCGCGAGGGCCTCGGGGCTCGTGGGCTGGCCGGGCTTGGCGCTGGTGATGAGCGCGACCTTGGCGTCGCGGTCGATCACCGCCGACAAGTCCCGCGTCTCGAAGCCCTGGCCCAGGTCCACCTTGATCGCGAGGGCGGCCTTGGCGAGCCCGGCGCCGATCGACGCGGCGATCTCCAGCCCGGTCACGGGCTTGTCGAAGGTCTTGGTCTTGCCGTCGGGGAGTGTGATGGTGAGCATGGGGAGGGAGTCCAAAGGGCCAAAGGACTAAGAGGCAAAGGGCCACATACGGAACAACTGAAGATCGGGGTCGTTGGAGTGTGACGATCAGGCAGAAGACGTCGGGGCGTGAGGTGGCTAAGGCGTCGGAGGCGTGGACGGGGCGTAGAGGCGCAGAGCCTCGCACTCCGGGCAGCGGTACGCGACGACCTTGTGCCCGCGGGCGAACTGCTCCGACTTGACCTCGCTCCCCGTCCACGTTGCGGGTTTGGGCGTCCCGGGGCACCAGCGCGGGATGTTCGCGGACAGATCGGCGTCGCCCAGGTCGGTGATGAACCCGACCTCCATCTCCTTCTGGCACACCAGGCACACGGGTTTCTTGGCCATCGCGGGGTCTCGCTGGGATTGTGCGGGTCAGGGTGAACCGCGTCGAAACGCGGACGGTGCGGAAACGAAAAACCCGGCCTTGCGGGCCGGGCGTGTGGTGGCTTGGTTCTCGCGGCCGCCGCCCGCAGGGCCGCCGCCCGTCATCCGCCCGTGAGGAAGGTGAATCGCGTGGACGTTCGCGTCGTGGCGTAGAAGGCGGCGGTCATGACGGATGGTAGTCCGGGGGCGCGGGCCCCGCCAGGCCGGGGACGTCAGCACCCCGCGGCGAAGCGTGTGAGGAAGTAGATGAGGTCGTCGATGGTGACCCCGCCGTCGGGTGTGCCGGGCTCGAAGCCGTCATCGTCGAGGTCGACCATGATGCTGCCCTCCTCGAACCCGGCGAGGAAGTAGATGAGGTCGTCGACGGTGATCCCGCCGTCGCGCACGCCCCCGTTCGAGAAGATTCCGTCGTTGTCCAGGTCCGCCGGGCAGACGCAGGTCCACGTCGCCACATAAGGCGAGGCCTGCACACCCCCGGCGACCAGGAAGCTGCCCCCGAACACGAGGTCCCCGTTGCCCGCGAGCGTGACCGCGTTCGCCTGCGCGTCGAGCCCGACACTCAGGGGAACCCAGATCCCGCTGTCCTCGCTGAACCGTGCGGCGGCGTTGACGGTGGCGCCCCCGGCCGTGGTGAACGAGCCGCACGCGACGAAATCCCCCCCGGTGAGCACCCGGATCCCCGCGACGAGATTGTTCATCCCCGCGGGCTCGAACGCGCTCCACGCCGACCCGTTCCAGCGGGCGATGCGGTTGATGGCCTGCCCGCCGACGATCGTGAACGCGCCGCCCACCGCGATGTGCCCGTTGGGAAGAATGCCCAGGGCGTAGACGTCGTTGTTCGTGCCGGTGCCCAGCCCCGACCAGGACGATCCATTCCAGATCGCGATGCCCGAGGCGTTGGCCCCGCCCGCGACCGTGAAGCGTCCGCCCGCGACAAGGTTCCCGTTGGGAAGATGCGCCAGGGCGAAGACAAAGCTGTTCGTCCCCGAGCCGTACGCCGACCACGACGAACCGTTCCACCGGGCCACGCCCGAGGCGGCGATCCCGCCCGCGGTCGAGAAGCCCCCGCCGGCGACGAGGTCGCCGTTGGGCGCGACGGTGAGCGCATAAACGGAGCTGTTGAAGCCCGTCCCGAGGAGATTCCACTGGACCCCGTCCCACCGCGCGATGCGGTTGGCGCCGATGAGCCCGCCCGCGGTCGTGAAATCACCGCCGACAACGATGTCCCCGTTGGGGAGCACGGCGACGGCGCGGACGATCCCGTCCAGCCCGGTGCCCAGGGCGGAGAAGGAGGTCCCGTTCCAACGCACGACGCGATTGGCGGGGACGCCCGCGGTCGTGAAGGCCCCCCCGGCGACGTACCCGTCGCTGGTCTGGGCGACCGCGTTGACCACGCCGTTGAAGCCCGTTCCGACGAACGTGAAGACGGCGCCGGTCCACCGGGCGATCCGCTGCGCGTCCACGAGCCCGGCCCGCGTGAAATCACCGGCGATGTAGAACTGAGTGCCCCCTGTGGCGAGAACGCTGTACACCGGGGAGTTGGTGCCGGTGGACACGGCGCTCCAGACCGTGCCGTTCCACCGCGCCACGCCGACCGCCGACTGCCCGCCGATCACGGTGAAGTTCCCCCCGGCGATGAGGTCGCCGTTGGAAAGATACTGGAGCGACTGGACGGTCGAGTTGGCGCCGGTGCTGAAGGCGACCCACGCCGTGCCGTTCCACCGCGCCACGCCGACGGCGGAGATCCCGCCCGCGGTGGTGAAATCACCGCCCGCGACGATGTTCCCGTTGGGCGCGACGGTGAGACAGACGACCGTCGAGTTCATGCCGGCGAGGTAAGGCTGGAAGTTCGAGCCGTCCCAGCGGGCGATCCGGTTGGCCGCCACGCCGTTGGCCGTCGTGAACGCGCCGCCGATCACGATGTCGCCGTTGTTGGCCTGCGTGATCGAGTAGACGACGTTGTTGGTGCCCGTCCCGAACGCGGACCACGCCGTGCCGTTCCACCGCGCCAGCCCAGCCGCCGGGGCGCCGTTCATCGTGCCGAACGCGCCGCCGGCCAGGAGATCGCCGTTGGAGAGCGTCTTGAGCGCCCAGACCGTGTTGTTGGCGCCCGTCCCGAAGGCGGACCACACCCCGTTGTACCGGGCGAGGTACGACACGGGCACCCCGCCCGCGAGCGTGAACTGCCCGCCCACCGCGAGCGTGTTGTCGGGAAGCACCGCGAGCGACCGGACGACGCTGTTGACGCCCGTGCCCAACGCGTTCCACCGCGTGCCGTCCCACGCGGCGATGTTGGTCGCGAGCGCGTTGCCCGCGATGGTGAACTGCCCGCCCACGACGATCAGTGCGTTGGCCGGGCCCGGGCCGTCCGGATCCCAGCTGATCATGGTGACCACGGTCCCGTTAATCCCCGGCAGCCCCGCGCCCGGGGCCCACTGCGGGTCGCACTGCGCCCGCGCGGGCGGTGCGAGCAGCGCAAGCAACCCGACCACGCACGCCAGACACCACCCAGACACTGTGGGAAGAACGCGGCACGCCGTCATGATCCACCTCCGGAAGTACTCGCCCGACACACACGACCACCGTCCTCACGCGTCGGCCACGAGGATCGAGTGTACTCCGCGCGTCGGGCGCCCACCGCACAACGACGTATCAAGTTCATCAAACAGTGACGAAAATGAAAACTACCCTGTGAACTTGGGCAAGCTGATCCACGAAAGCGTCACGCCCGTGCCATGATGTGGCTCAGCAGCCACCCTCGAATCGGGTGAGGTAGTAGATGAGGTCATCGATGGTGACCCCGCCGTCGGGCGTGCCCGTGCTGCTCCCGTCGTCGAGGTCCGCGTCGGCGTCGCCCGCCTCGAACAGCCCCAGGTAGTAGAGCAGGTCGTCGATGGTGACCCCGTTGTCGGGCGTGCCCGTTCCGCTCCCGTCGTCGTAGTCGGCGGGGCAGACGTTGGCGAGGAAGACGCACACGTCGGCGATCTCGTCGGTGAGCACCAGATCGATGTCGAAATCGTTGTCAAAGTCCATCGGCACGGCGCACGACGGATTCGCCGGCGCGACGACCTGCTGCAGGGGCGAGAACACCCCGCTCCCGTTGTTGAGGTAGACGTACCAGAGCCCCGCGCCGAACGACGAGAGCACCCAGTCGAGATCCCCGTCGCCGTCGAGATCGGCGAGGTCGGTGGAGACGCTGTGCCCGCCGACGGCGTACACCGTGGCGGGCTGGAGCGTGGCGTTCCCGTTGCCCATGAGGATGGACCCGTTGGCCGAGAACGAGTTCGCCGTCGAGACGTCCATGTGCCCATCGCCGTTGAGGTCGCCGCACATCACGACCCAGTTCGCGCCGCCCAGCCCCTGCGACGAGACCTGCGTGAACGTGCCGTTGCCGTTGCCGCGGAGGATCTTGCAGGCCTGGTCATCCCGGCACCCCACGACGAGATCGAGGATCCCGTCGCGGTCCATGTCCGCGGCGGTCATTCCGTACGGCCCGCCCGCGACGCTCATCGCCACGGGGGCCGCAAACGTCCCCGCGTTGTTGGTGAGCTTGTACACGGCGTCGGAGTTGAGGCACGCCACCGTGATGTCCTGATCCCCGTCCCCGTCATAGTCCACGATCCCGAATCCGCGCGCGTAGAACCCGACGGTGATCACCGTGGGCGTCTGGAACGTCCCGTCGCCGTGACCCATCGCCACCGCGATCTCGTGCGTCTGCGAGCTGGACACGACCACGTCGAGAAAACCATCCCGGTTGAAGTCCCCCACCTCGTTGGGGCTAGACTCCAGGGGGATCGGGGTGAAGGGCTGGAGCATGGGCTGCATGAGCCCGCTCCCGTCGGCCCGGTTGAGGAACACCCGCAGGTCCGACGAGACCTCGTTGATCGTCGTGAGGTCGCACCATCCGTCGCGGTTGAGGTCGCACGCCAGCCCGCCGTAGATCCGAGTCTGCGGGCCGGTGCCGTTGTTCGTGCGGTTGGAGAACTCCGCGCGCTTGCGGAAGACCTTGTGGGCCGCCTCGGACGCGGTGGTGAACATCGCCTCGTACCCCGCCGAGCGCAGGAACGTCCCGTCCGCGGCCCGGAGGTTGTGCGAGAGGGTGAGCACGGCGACCTCTCCCGCGGCGAAGGACCGCGCGGGCGTCAGCGTCACCGTCCGATTCGCGTTGGAGAGCGTGAGCGGGCCGGAGATCGGGCCGGACAGCTTCCCGAACAGCGAGAAGTTCGCCGGGGTCAGCGTCGCGGGGTCCAGGGCCCGGTCAAACGTCACCGACACCGCGGCGTTCCGCGCGACGTTGTTGGCGTTGAGCCCGGGAGAGACCGTGCTCACCGAGAGCTGGGCGAGCGCCGGAGCGCAGGCAACAAGAATAACACCGGCCGATCGATGCAGGACCATGGAACCCTCCTTGCCACCCGTTCGGAGGAGGATACCACTCGACACCACGGCGCCCAAGACAAATCACACGCCTCGGGACGCGCACCCCACTACTGATGCGACCCTAACAGCCGGCTTCGAAACGCGTCAGGTAGTAGAGCAGGTCGTCGATCGTGACCCCGCCGTCGGGCGTGCCCGTGCCCGAGCCGTCGTCCACGTCGGCGGCGACATCGCCGGCCTCGAAGAGCGCGAGGTAGTACAGCAGGTCGTCGATCGTGACCCCGCCGTCGGGCGTGCCCGTGCCCGTGCCGTCGTCTCGATCGGCGATGCAGCAGGGCGCCAGACGAACCAGGCGGGCATCGTCGGCGAACGCGGCGCCCGCGTTGAGCCCTCGCTGGCGAAAGACCAGGGAGATCCG
>CAZTJZ010000013.1:0-30205 GCA_964614075.1 uncultured Phycisphaeraceae bacterium | reverse complement strand
GCCGTCGGGCGTGCCCGTGCCCGAGCCGTCGTCCACGTCGGCGGGGCAGAGCAGCCCGACAAAGTGCGTCGCGTCGTCGAGGTTGATCCACCCGATGTTCTCCCCCCACGCGTAGCCGCGGAAGCGATTGGCGGCGGCGTCGAGGCGCGCGGGGTTGCGCGGGCTGGCGAGGTTCCCGCCGCTGAAGTTGATCCACCCGGCGTTCTCGCTCCAGGCAAAGCCCGAGAGAAAGCCGTTGGCGCTGTTGCGGTTGACGCCAAAGTCGAGCCCGGTGGTGTTGGCGTAGGGCCCCGACCCGTTGCCCACGTTGATCCACCCGATGTTCTCGCCCCAGACGAACCCGGAAAGGAAGTCGGCGTGGACGTGAACGCCCTGCGCCCCCGCGGGCGTGCCCGCGTCGCGGAAGTTCAGAAACCCGCAGTTCTCGCTCCAGGCGAAGCGGTCATTGGGGGAGATGCTCGTCTGCGCGAGAGCCGCGGCCGAGAGAGCCGTGATCCCGAGCACCGCCAGCGGTCCGCCGTTCTTGGTCGTCATATTTCACTCTCTTGGTGCGTCGTCATGAGAAGCGGTGGTGAGGCGGCCGGGGTTCTGCCGCTCAGTACGAGAAGTTCGCCCAGGGGTCGGTGCTCCCCACGCCCGCGCCCCCCACGCTCCCGGCGATCGCGGCCGAGCTGGGCGCGTTCACGATGGTCCCGACCTTGTTGTTGGCGATGATCTGGTAGTTCGTGGTGTTGCTGGCGGCGGCGTTGCGCACGATGAAGTTCATCGCGAGCTGCACGTCCAGCCCGATGTCGTTGCGCGAGATGGTGTTGCCCTCGACGCGGCAGTCCGTCCCCGTCACCTTGATGCCCATGCCCGTCCCCGCGCCCACGCCGTTCCCGTCGCAGATGTTGTCGCGGACGCTGCAGTTGCCCGGCACCTCGATCCCGTCGCCGAGGTTGAACGACGCGGTGCAGTTGGAGATGATCACGGAGGTCGAGTTCGCGACGATGCCGTCGTTGTCGTTGCTGTAGGCGCTGCAGTTGTTCACCACGCAGGAGGAGGACACGGAGATCCCGTCGTCGGTGTTGTCGCGTGCCGAGCAGTCGGTGACGCTGCTCCCCGGCCCGGCCTGGATTCCGGTGAGGTTGTTGTTCGCGCCGCACGCGTGCACCGTGCCGGAGTTGACGAGATAAATACCCCGATCCCCGTTCGCGTAGGCGACGCACGCTCGCGTCGCGCCGTTGGCGCCGGACACCAAGATCCCATCGATGACGTTGTTCGCCGCCATGCACGACTCGACCAGGCCCAGCTCGTCGACCACAATCCCCGACCCGAGGCACGAGCGAACGGTCACGTTGCGCACGTGATGGTTCGTGCCCAAGGACAGCTGCAGCCCATCGCCGCCCCAGCCCGTGACGTGCCCGTTCTCAATCCTCACGCCGTTGACGACCGCCGAGACGTTGGTGATCCCGTCGAGCGAGCCCAGGACGCCCACGAGGGTGTGCCCCATGAGGTCGATGGTCACGTTGCTCGTGGCGATCTCGATCCCGTGCCGACCCACCACCCCCGTGATATTCCCCGTCAGGTAGTAGCTTCCCGACTGCGCGATCCTGAACACGCTGTCCGCGTCCCCCGGCGTGTTCGTCGCGCTGATCGCGATGCGAGGCTCCACCTCCGTCAGCGTCTTCCCCGTGCTCGCGATCGGGCCTGGGGGAGGCGTCAGCGGGCCGGCGTACAACCAAGCCCCGGCCAGCAGTACCGCGGGAACCCCGAACAACGCGAAACGATGCGACGTGCCCTTCATCCGTACTCCCCTTTGCACTTTCCCTTTGATGCCCAGCGCCTCGAAGTGCTGCACTCCAAGCGGCATCTCCCGATCCCCCGGCCACGATTCTGAAACCCCCCGTCCACCACGCCGAGATCGTCAGTACGTGAAGTTCGCGTTGGGGTCGGTCGAGCCGAGGTTCCCGCCATACGAGTTCCCGGAGATGACGGCGGCGTTCGTCGCGGCAATCATGATCGGCGCCACCGAGTTGCCCACCGCGATCTCCCAGTTGATCGAGTTGCCCGAGCAGGTGTTCTTGATGATGAAGTTCCCGGACCCGTTGACGTCGATCCCGCGGTCGGCGCCACTGCAATGGTTGCCCTCGACCTTGTTGTTGATGCCCGCGATCTGGATCCCGGCCCCGAATCCCCCGCTTCCATTGAGGCCGCAGGTGTTGTTCAGGGCGACGCACTCGTTGCCCAGCACGATGCCGTTCAGCGTATTGACCGTGACCGTACACCGCGAGATCGTCGTGCGCGGGCCCGCCGAGATCCCGTCCGAACCGCTCGCGAAGATCGTGGAGTCGAGCACGGCGCCGCCGCCGCCGCTGGCGATGATCCCGCGTCCCGTGTTGTTGCCCACCACGCAGCCGATCACCGTCGACGAGTTCGTCATGACGATGCCGTTGCTCGTGCTGAAGGTGACGACGCACCCGGTGATCAGCGTCCGGCTGCCCACATTGATCCCGGTGGCGTTCTCGGTCACCGTGCAGTTTCGCACGACGCCCTGATCGTTGATGGCGATCCCGTTCCCCAGGCATCGCTGCACCCGAACGCCCTCGACCTCGCCCAGCACCAGCGAAAAAGAACTGCCGACCCCGTTCCCGCCCCAATCCGAAACCAGCCCGTTGCGGACCGTGAGGGCGCGAGCAACCGCGGGGACCGCAATCCCGTCGAGCGAACCGGCAACACCCGCCAGCTCAAACCCGTTCAGATCCAGCGTCACCCCGCTCGCCGCGATCTCGATCCCGTGCTTGCCCAACACGCCCGTGATTTTTCCCGTCAGGTAATAGCTCCCGGGCTGCGTGATCTTGAACAGCGAGTCCGCGTCCCCCGGCGTGTTCGTCGCGCTGATCGCGATCCGTGGCTCCACCTCCGTCAGCGTCTTCCCCGTGCTCACGATCGGGCCCGGGGGAGGCGTCAGCGGGCCGGCGTTCAAGAGAGCAGCGGCGACGACGAGGGTGAGGGCCGTGATCGTGACGCGGGTGGTTGCGGTTCGGTTCATGCTGATCTCCTGTGCGGTGTTCTCGCGTGCGGCCCGGGGTCAGTACGTGAAGTTCGCGTTGGGGTCAGTCGAGCCCGGCGCGCTGCCCCCCGCGTTGCCCAGGATCGCCGGCGCGGTCGCCGCGTTGACAACGAGACACACGTTGCCCGCCACGACGTCCCAGTTCGTGGTGTTGCCGGTGCACGTGTTCTTGATGATGATGTTGCCCGCCACGTCGGCGTCGATCCCGCGGTCGGCGGTGGTGCAGTGGTTGCCCTCGAGATGGTTGTCCGTGCCCGTAACATGCACGCCCGCGCCATCGACCGACAAGCCGTCCTGGGTGCACGTGTTACGGCGGATCACGCACGTAGAGGAGCCCCGGATCCCGTCGAGCCCGTTGCGCACGGTCGAGCACCCCTCCACAACGCACTGAAAGCCCACGTTGATCCCGTTCCCGACGTTATCCGCCGCCCAGCAGTTCGTGACTCGGCTCTGCGCGGTCAGGAAGATCCCGTCGCCCGTGTTGAACGATGCCTTGCAGTCCACGATGACCACACCGCCGGAGGTGGTCGTGATGCCCCGGGAGGCATTGGAAATAGCCGTGCAGCCCGTAACGACGCACTCGTTCCCCGCAGAAATCCCGGACGCGTTGTTGTCGTTGGAGACGCAGTTCCTGATCACTCCCTGGCTGGAGGCGGAGATCCCATTCACCACGTTGACCGATGCCGTGCATTCCGAAACACTGAACCCCATTCCCGCGCGGATCCCGCTGCCGGTGTTCGCGGTCGCGCTGACCCGCTCCACCCGACCCAGCGCCACCAAGGGGCTGCTGAGCTCGATGCCGTGCCCACCCCACGCGCGAACGGCCCCGTTCAGCACGCAGATGTTCATCAGGCTCAGCCCCGTGGCGCTCACGCCATCGAAGTCGCCCATGCCCGGCGTGCCCGCCAGCTCAAACCCGTTCAGATCCAGCGTCACCCCGCTCGCCGCGAGCTCGATCCCGTGCTTCCCCGCCACGCCCGTGATGTTCCCCGTCAGGTAATAACTCCCGGGCTGCGTGATCTTGAACAGCGAGTCCGCGTCCCCCGGCGTGTTCGTCGCGCTGATCGCGATCCGTGGCTCCACCTCCGTCAGCGTCTTCCCCGTGCTCACGATCGGGCCCGGGGGAGGCGTCAGCGGACCCGCCGCCACATACGCCGCCCCGCCCAGCACCACGCCCAGCACCACGCCCACAACCCCCACTCGCAGAGCCGTCGCCCGCAAGCCCGCCGCACGCCCTGTGTTTCGACGCATGAACCTCTCCTTCTCGGGTGCCCCTGGAAAGGCGACAGTGTACCACAACGCCACGCGCGCGCAAGGCCCCGCGACCGCTCGGCCGTCCTGGCCGGGGCGTATCGCGTCAGAAACCGCCCAGATTCACAGCGTTCTCGGCCCGCTACAGCCGCGTCGCCGCGATGCTCGCCAGCTCGCTCCGCTCGCTCTTGGTCAGCGTCACGTGCCCGAACAGCCCCACGCCCTTCATTTTCTCCACGGCATAGGCCAGCCCGTTGCTCGACGAGTCCAGGTACGGGTTGTCGATCTGCCCGATGTCCCCCGTCAAGACCAGCTTCGTCCCCTCGCCCACCCGGCTCGCGATGGTCTTGACCTCGTGCGGCGTGAGGTTCTGAGCCTCGTCGACGATCATGAACTGGTGCGGGATGCTCCGCCCCCTGATGTACGTCAGGGGCTCGAGCACGAGCTTCCCGTCGGCCATCAGCTTCTGCACCCGCTGCTCCGCCGAGTGGCTCTCCGCCGCCTGCCCCTGCGCCCCGCGCGTGCTCAGAAGGTACCCGAGGTTGTCAAAGATCGGCTGCATCCACGCCGTCAGCTTCTCGTCCTTGTCCCCCGGAAGGTACCCGATGTCACGCCCCATGGGCATGATCGGGCGCGCCACGAGCAGCTTGTCGTACCGCCCCTCGCTGAAAACCTTGCTCATCCCCGCGGCGATGGCCAGCAGCGTCTTGCCCGTCCCCGCGCTCCCCAGGAATGTCACCAGCCGGATCTCGTCGTCCAGCAGCAGATCCAGCGCCATCGTCTGCTGGACGTTCCGGGCCATGATCCCGAACACGGGCTTGCGCGGCCCGGTGACGGGAATGACGTGGTCGGTGTCCGCCAGACGCCGACCCAATCCCGTGTGGTTCTCGTCGTCCTGGTCCTTGAACACGACGAACTGGTTGGGCTCGAGCTCGCGCTGATACTCGTTGCCCATCTCGTCCTGCGCGACGAGCAGCGGCGCGAGCCGTTCCACCTCGAGGAGGCGGTCGTGGTACAGCTCGTCGATCAGGGCCCCCTCCGCCTCGACATTGATAAACCCGGTGTACAGCCGGTCCGCGTCGACCTTCTGGTTCGTGAAGTCTTCGGTCTTGATCCCCAGCGAGTCGCTCTTGATCCGGGCCGAGAGGTCCTTGGTGACGAACACCACGCGCGTGCCCTGGCGGTGCAGGTGGTACGCGACCGCGATGATGCGGTTGTCGGGGAGCCCCTCGCCGATGGCGCTGGGGCGTTCGTAGTCGGTGACGTCCACGCGGATGAACCCGGTGCGTCCGTGGGCCCCCGTCGACGCCGCGGCGCCCGCCATCGGGCCCAGCTCGTCCCAGCGCACGCCTTCGCCCAAGGGGCCGATGGCGCGCAGACGGTCCATGTGGCGGATGCACTCGCGCGCGTTGCGTCCGAGGTCGTTCTCCAGCCGCTTCATCTTGTCCAGCTCTTCGATCACCGCGAAGGGCACCACGACGTTGTGCTCCTTGAACACAAACAGCGCGTTGGGGTTGTGCAGCAGCACGTTCGTGTCGAGCACGAACGTCTTCACCACCGCGTCGGCCCGGGCGTGCCCGTTCGACCCCGCCGCGCTCTTCCGCGCCGGGGCCGTCTTTTTCTTGCTCGCCGGCTCCCCGCCCGAAGGACGGTTCGACCCCGCCTCCGGACGGACCAGGTTTTCCTTGGCGGCTTCCTTGGCCTGGGAAAAAACCGAGGGGGCGTTGTGCCTCATGCTGCCCTTCTTTTTCGCCACGTGCACTGATCCATCGGGCCCGTCCATGGGCCTCGGAAGTCTGGAACCGTCGCACACCCGGCGTCGCCCGTTTCCGCGGGCCGGGCACGCACAGCATACATCGTCGGCGTTCAATCCGCTGCGCCTTTTGCGCTTTCTCACCCCATCTGAGCGCCTTTTTCGCGCTCCCACGCCCCGAACCGCACGCAAACCCCCGCCACGCCCCCACAACACCCCCCCCAACGTCCGGGATCACCCGTACCCTGTCCCCTATGGCATCCGTCGTCTTCTACTTCCAGGTCCACCAGCCCCACCGCCTCCGCCGCTACAGCGTCTTTGACTCCGACCCCTTCTATTTCGAGGACGCCAAGAACGCGGAGATCTGCCGCAAGGTCGCCGACAAGTGCTACCGCCCCACCACCCGACTCATCCTCGACCTGGTAAAGCGGCACAAGGGCAACTTCCGCGTCTCCTACGCGATCACCGGCACGGTCCTCGACCAGCTCCAGCAGTGGGCCCCCGACGTCATCCAGCTCTTCAAGGATCTTTCCGCCACAGGCTGCTGCGAGTTCCTGGGCGAGACCTACTTCCACTCCCTCTCCTATCTCTACAGCAAGCAGGAGTTCCTCGACCAGGTCGACATGCACCAGCGCAAGATCCAGGAGCTCTTCGGCCAGACGCCCCGGGTCTTCCGCAACACCGAGCTCATCTACAACAACGACCTCGCCCACTTCCTCGCCGGACTCAAGGACGAGAAGGGCAACCCGCGCTACCACGGGTGCATCTGCGAGGGCACCGACTTCCACCTGGGCTATCGCTCCCCCACCTTCGTCTACCAGCCCCCGGGTCGCCCCGTCGGGCGCGACGCCCGCCCCTTCGGCCTGCTCCTCAAGAACTACCGCCTCTCCGACGACATCGCCTTCCGCTTCAGCAACCGCGGGTGGGCCGAGTGGCCCTTGACCGCCGAGAAGTTCGCTAAGTGGGTCAACCAGATCAACGGCAACGGGTACCTCTGCAACCTCTTCATGGACTACGAGACCTTCGGCGAGCACCAGTGGGCCGACACCGGCATCTTCGACTTCCTCGCCTCCATGCCCGAGAAGATCTTCGACGTCAACGCCGGGCACAACCACTTCATCAGCCCGTCCATGGCCCTGCAGGAGTTCCCCCCCGTGGGCGAGTACGACGTGCACAACTTCATCTCCTGGGCCGACATGGAGCGCGACCTCACCGCCTGGCGCGGCAACGCCATGCAGGCCAACGCCCTCGAAGAAGTCTTCAAGCTCGAGGCCCCGATCAAGGACCGCCTGAAGAAGGCGATGGCGGGGAGCGACGAGCAGGAGAAAACCCACGCCGGGCACCTCCTCAACGACTGGCGCAAGCTCACCACCAGCGACCACTTCTACTACATGTGCACGAAGTGGTTCGCCGACGGCGACGTGCACAAGTACTTCAACCCCTACGACTCGCCCTACGACTCGTATATCAACTTCATGAACGTGCTCGACAACGTGCGAACGCGTCTCGCGCGATAGGTCGATCGGACGCCGAGCGATGATCTGCCCCTCCTGCCAGCAGGACCACGACAAGGTCATCGACAGCCGCGCCAGCGACGCCGGACGCTCCATCCGACGCCGACGAGAGTGCCTCGCGTGCGGGCGACGCTTCACCACCTACGAACGCGTCGAGCAGGCGGCACGCCTCATGGTCGTCAAACGCGACGCCTCCCACCAGGCCTTCAGCCGCGACAACATCCTCCGCGGGATCCAGTCCGCCTGCGGCAAGCGCCCCATCCCCGAAGAAGTCAAGTCCCGCCTCGTCGACGAGGTCGAGGAGGAACTCCACAAGGAGTTCGAACGCGAGGTCGACAGCCGCGTCATCGGCGAACGCGTCATGGCGAAGCTCAAGGACATCGACGAGGTCGCCTACATCCGCTTCGCCAGCGAGTACTACCAGTTCAAGAGCGTCGAGGAGCTCAAGAAACAGCTCGAACTCCTCGACGGGCACATCCGCGACGTCAAGAGCCAGGCCCGACTCTTCGACGAAAAAAAATAGTCGACGCCACTCCCCGCCCACGCCCATCCGTGCGGGCGTCAAGGACGCACGACCGACCGCGGATCCGCCCTCAGCACCCCGCCTCGAATCGGCTCAGGTAGTACAGCAGGTCATCGATCGTCACCCCGCCGTCGTGGACGCCCGTCCCGCTCCCGTCGTCCACGTCCGCCTCCACGTCGCCCACCTCGAAGAGCCCGAGGTAGTAGATGAGATCATCGATCGTCACCCCGCCGTCGGGTGTCCCCGTGCCGTTCCCGTCGTCAACGTCGGCGACGCACGCAACCTGCCCCGCGGCGTACGCCCGGGCCGCCTGCACGTCGATCCGCCCGTGCCCGAAGAAGTCATCACGCCCGGGGTCCCCGAGGTCGAACGCCGTGGCCTCCAGCGCCTCCCGCACCAGCGCGGGCGTCATCGAGGACCCGAACGCCGAGTACAACAGCGCCGCCGCGCCCGCGACGTGCGGGCACGCCATCGAGGTTCCGCTGAAGAACGCGTAGGTGTGCCCGGTCTTGGCGAACGTGATCGAGGTGACCACCCCGCTCGCCGCCTGGAGGGCGTTCCCGTCCGTCTGGCTGATGGCGATCACCGGGATCGCGAACGGACCGCCGAGCGAACCGCTGAACACCCCCCCGGCGCTGTTCGAGATGATGACCCCGATCGCGCCCGCGTCGATCGCCCGCTGCGCCTTGTTCCCGAAGGTGTCCCCGCCGCGCCGGATGTGCGCGATGTTCCCGCTGACACCCGCGGGGAAATCCCCCGCCACGAGCCCCTGCCCGCAGTAGATCGCCTGGCCCGTGACGTCCCGCCCCGCCCCGCCGGTGAGCGTCCCCGCCGTGTGGAACACCGAGCCCCACGTCGCGCCGATGGTGATCTGCGGAACCGTGGACTCCACGCCCACCCCGGGCGCGCACACCGACACCGTGGGCCCAAAGTTGGAGAAGCTCGCCCGAACCTGCCCCGAGTCGACCGCCGCCACCGAGATCACCCCGGGGTACGACGACGGATAGTGCGGGGCGCTGCTGCTGTCGTTCCCGGCGGCGGCGACGACCGTCACCCCCGCCGCGTTCGCCGCGAGAACCCCGTCCGCGAACGCCTGCGAGAACCCGCTCCCCCCCAGCGACATGCTGATCACGTCCGCCCCGTTCGCCACAGCCCAATCGACCCCTGCGAGCACGCTCCCCCCGGAGCTGTACCCCGAGTTCGCCAGCACCTTCCCGATCATGAGCTGCGCGGCCGGGGCCACCCCCACCACCCCGTCGCTGTTGTCCCGCGCCAAGACCGTGCCCGAGCAGTGCGTCCCGTGCGCGTGCAGGTCGTCGACCGCCTCGCCCGCGATAAAGCTCGCCGACAGAATCGGCGCCGGCAGGTCCGGGTGCGTCTCGTCCACCCCCGTGTCCAACACCGCCACCACCGCGCCAGAGCCCCGCGCCACCGCCGTGTCACCCCCGTCCGCCCAGCACCCCGGCGCGCTCACCATCGAGATGCCGTACGGCGTGTTCTGCACGTCCGCACGCATCACCACGTCCGCCTCCGCGTACACCACCGCCGGATCCGCCCGGAGAATCGCCAACGCCGCGTCCATCCCCCCGCCCTCGACCCGCACGCACTCCAGCCCGGGCACCAGCCGGTACTTCACCAACGTCTCGACCACGCCCGCCTTCGCGCGCAGCGCCCCGAGCTCCCCATCACCCTTCCCCGCCGCGAACCGCACCAGTATCTGCGACGGATGGCGCGGAACCTCCTGAAGCTCGGCACGAGCTTCGGCCCCGGCGGCCCACGACCGCGCCGCCACACCCATCACCACGCCCGCCCACAGCGCCGTGTGTCTCATCTCGCCACCCCTTCTTGCATGAGGACGCGCTGCGGCGCCCAAACCCCAGCCAAAGATCTGCCCAGACCGACAGCTCCGGCACTCGCCGAAGCGCGCCCCAACCTACACAGCGTCGCCACGCGAGTCATCGAAAATAGCGCTCGAACCGAGATATCGGACCAGGCCAGACCCGAACCCGACGCCGATAGAGACGCCGATCGGCTTAGCTGCCCGACCGCGGCTTGTTGGCAGCCTTTTTGTTCGTTTCCTCGTGCGCCTTCTGCTCTTCCGCGCTCAACACCGGGGCCTTGGTCGGATCGCCCTTGGGCGTGCCGCCGATGATGTTGTTCGTGTACAGGAGCCACACGATCGACGCGAGGATCACCACGCCGCAGATCGCGCCGATGACGAGGTTCTTGGTTTGTTTTTCGGCCATTGGACTGCTCCTTCCTGAAATCCGCAAAACTGTAGCCCGCACGACCCCGCCCCGCTCAACCGGCAGGCCCGCCGCTTACCCCACGTCCCGCTTCTGGAACAGCAGCACCGCGACGCCCAGGAACATCGTGATCTGGCAGACCGTGTACCCCGCCATCACCACGAAATACTCGTGCGGGATGTGGCGGCTCTGCGACACCGCGTCCAGCAGCCAGAACAGGTGCAGGTTCGGCACCACCCCCCACACCGCCAGCGCCAGCACGTTCAGCTTCGTGGGGGTCGTGAATACGTAGTCCTCGCCCTCGGGCTGACGCCACATGGAGAGCGCGCCCCCCGTCCGCTTGACCTTGAGCTCCTGCCCGTCCGCCGACACCACCACGAGCGCCCCGGGTTTCTCCGGGTCCAGCGTCACGTGCGGGTCGTTCACGTCCCCGTCCGGCGCCCGGAACGACGCGTGGAGCATCGGAAACCCGCTCGGGCTCGTGCTGAAATAGAACGGCTCGCCCGGGCGGATCTCCCGCGGCGGGGGCTGCATCAGCCGCACCGTGAGCGTCCGACCCGCCTCGCTCAGCTCCGGATGCACCGGGTCGCCCGGCGTCACGCGCTCGACGACCCCCACGATCTGGTTGCGGTACGCGTACCGCCCCACCAGCGAGTTGCACAGGAGGGCCAGCACGAACGCCCCCAGGCAGACGACGATCGTCATCACCTGGCCCAGGCGCGTCGAGGCCGCCACCGCGATCGACGACAAGACCAAGAGCGCCAGAATCAGACAGGCGCACGCGACCGTGACCTGGGGCTTGAAATCCGTCGAGGGCGCCTGCCAGTGCCATTCCTTGCTCAGCGCCAGCACCAGCCCGAACGCGATGGAGAGCGTCACCAGGAGGAGCACCGACGCGGTCTGGGGGAAGCTCCACCCGTAGTAGAAGTTGCACCACGCCGCCAGACCCAGGGAGATCGCCACGGCGAGCCCCGCGAAGGTCACCACCGGCCCGTCCACCTCGTCCGCCGCGGTGCTCATGACCCCGTGCCGCACCGAGAGCAACAGCGCCAGTACCAGCACGACCGCCGCGACCACCAGCGCCATCGACACCCCGGCGTACTTGCCCAGGATGAGCGTGGACCGCGGCACGGGCTTGGAGACCACCGAGAGCACGGTCTTGGACTCGACCTCCTTCGAGAGCGCCGCCGTGGCCAGGAACGCCGCCAGCACCACCCCCAGGAGAAAAACGCTCGCCATCCCCAGGTCGAGCAGGAGCTTGTTGTCGCCCGTGACCTCCCCGGTCGTCTCCTGGCCCATCGAGAATCCGGTGTTCCAGGTGTTGAGCACCTGCACGAACCCGCCCAAGAGGATCACCAGGAGCGTCACCGGCTGGCGGAGACACTCGACCAAGGTGTTCTTCGCGATGGCGGCCAGGGGACGCCCCCCGGGAAACAAGTGCAGCATGGCGGAGACACCAGCGTAGGACCGCCGTCGGCGAGAACTGCCGTCCGCGAGGACTGCCGTCCGCGAGGACCGCCGTCGGCGACGACCAGATCGACCCCGACGGCCCCCTCAAGATCCCAGGGGCCGGGCCACCCCCACGGCGCGTGTGGAGCGGGGTGTCCATTTTTCCTTCCGCTTTTCCTTCCGCGTCGAACTCCATCACGAATGGGCTCGTATAGCAGCGGCCCGTCGGGGTCGCGACGGGGCGGCGGGGCGTTCTGCTCCGCCCGAGGATCTGTCCGGCGAGCACGGTCGTTTTCTGCGCGGTCCGTTCCGGGGGGACCGCGCAGGGCGGCCGAGGGTCTGTGGCGATTGCGGGGTCAATAGCCCGCAACGGCTCGACTTCCTGGGGGGGATGCGTCACAATACCCGCCCCCCCCGGGTCTGGCCCGTGGTCTGGCCTTTGGCCTGTCCAGCTGGTCTGGTCAGTTGGTCCGGTCCGGCGGTCGGGTTTGGCCTGGGGTCGGGCCACTTTCAGGCTTCGCCTGTTTAGGGCGGGGCCATCGGGTTGGCCAATCCCGGTCCATGCCGCGGGCGGGACGCCCGGGTTGGCCGGCGGAACAAGGAACACTCGACGACCATGCGCGCGGACTATCTGACGTACAGGCACTCGACGTTCCAGGCCATCCTCGGGCTCCTGGGCCACGCCGCGCTCGGGGTGGCGCTGGTGATCTACGGCGTGCTGTCCCGGGACCAGGCCGCGCTGACCGCGGCGATCTTCGTGGGGGTGGGGGCGCTCGCGTGGCTCACGCTGGCGATCGTCTACGACCAGCACCGGCGCGAGCGCGTCGAGGCGATGGAGCACGAGGCCCTCTCGGGCGGGGTGGGGGGCGGGGTGGGGGGCGGGCTGTCGGGATCGGGCGCGGAGATGACGCCCTCGGTCTTCGAGCGGTCGCAGGGCGAGGAGTTCAAGGTCGCGGCGCGGCGCTTGTCGGGGCTGTACAAGTTCTTCGTGCCCGCGATGAGCCTGGTCATGGCGGGGGTGCTCCTCGCCGGGGCGATCCTGCGCTGGAAGAGCGGGTACGACCCGGTCCGCCTGGGCAAGCTCGAGTCCTCGCTGCACATGGGCTGGGGGCTGGGGCTGGGGCTCGTGGCGGGCGTTCTGGGCTTCGTGTTCGCGCGCTTCGCGTCGGGGATGGCCAAGCAGAAGTTCTGGGTGGGGCTTCGCGGCGGGGCGTCGCACACGGTGGGGGCGGCGATCCTGGGCGTCATCCTCGCGGTGATCCACTTCGCCGACCTGGCGAGCGTCGAGGACTTCGCCTTCGCCCGCTACCTGCACGCCGCGGTGCCCGTCTTCCTGGGCGTGATCGGCGTGGAGATCCTGCTCAACTTCGTGCTGGACATCTACCGCCCGCGCAAGGCCGGGGAGACGCCCGCCCCGGCGTTCGAGTCGCGGCTGCTGGGGTTCGCGGCGGCGCCGGACCGGATCGCGCAGTCGATCTCCGACGCCATCAACTATCAGCTGGGCTTCAACGTCACCTCGGGGTGGTTCTACCAGCTCCTGAGCCGCTCCCTCGCGCCCTTGGTCATCGTGGGCGTGCTCGCGATGTGGGGGCTGTCGAGCCTCGCGGTGCTCCAGCCGCACCAGACCGGGATGATCCTCCGCTTCGGGAGGCCCGTGCGGACGAACATCGGCCCCGGGCTGCACGTCAAGCTCCCCTGGCCCATCGAGACGGTGTACGTCCCCGAGTACTTCTCGCGCGACAGCAAGGGGCGTGTCGAGGTCACCGACTACACGTCGACCGGCGTGCGGACGCTGCAGCTGGCCACGGCCCCGCCCGCGAACAAGGACGCGATCCTCTGGACCAACGACCACGTGGGCGAGGAGGTCTTCCACCTCGTCCGCGCGGAGCGGCTGGGGGGCGGGAGCTCTCCGGGGAGCGACGGGCTCAACGAGCTGGCGCTGGTCTCGATCGAGGTCCCGCTCAAGTACATCGTGGACGACGTGGCGGTGTTCGATGCGCTGGGCCCGGCGGGGCAGCGTGACGACATCCTGAAGGCGGTGGCGTCGCGCGAGGTGATGCAGCTCCTGCAGGGCGTGCCGCTGGACCGCGTGCTGGGCGCCGGACGTTCCGAGGTGAGCGAGCAGATCCGGGAGCGCGTGGAGCATGCGTTCGCGGGATTGAACCCCGGGCCCGACGGCAAGGCGCGGGGCGCGGGCGTGCGGGTGCAGTCGTGCGGCGCGGTCGGGGTGCACCCGCCCAAGCAGGCGGACGTGGCGGGGAACTTCGAGAAGGTCTCCGAGGCCGACCAGCGATACCAGGCCCGCCTCGACGAGGCCCGCAAGCAGGAGATCTCGTCGCTGACGGCGGTGGCGGGCGGGGTGGAGCACGCGCGGAAGGTGATCGCGGCGGCGGACAAGCTCCAGGCCCACCGCGAGGCCCAGAAGGGCGCGGCCCCCAACGCCGAGGAGAAGCGCCTCGAGGGCGAGCTCGACATGCTCCTGGACGGGAGCGGCGGGGAGACGGCGGTGGTGATCGGGCGGGCCAAGGCCGAACGCTGGGAGCGCCTGATGGCGCTGCGGGCGCAGGCGGCGCGGTACTCGGGTCAGCTCGCGGCGTTCCGGGCCTCGCCCCAGGTCTTCCGCTGGAGCATGTACCTGGAGACGCTGGCGGCGGGGATCAAGAAGTCGCGTGTGTATATCACGACCGACACGATGCCCGATTCTCGGATGACCGTGGACCTCAAGGAGAAGGACTCGGGGCTGGACGTGTTCCGCCCGAAGACCGACGGGCAGTGATGGTGTTTCCGCGGCGGAGTCCCCGCCGCGTGTTCGGAGAGGCAACCGTGCGCAAGCTCTTGATGGTGTTCCTGACGCTCCTGTTTCTGGTGATCCTGGTGAGCTTCACCATGACGTACAGCGTGCGCTTCACCGAGGCGGGGGTCCTCACCACGTTCGGGAAGGCGGGGGAGGGGGCGGTCAAGCACGAGCCCGGGCTGCACTTCAAGTGGCCCTACCCGGTGCAGAGCGTGACCAAGTACGACACGCGGGTGCGGGTGCTCACGGCCAAGCTGGAGACGCAGCAGACCAAGGACAACCGCCAGATCACCATCGAGGGGTACTGCTTCTGGCGCGTGGAGGATCCGCTGAAGTTCTTCCAGCGCTTCAGCAACGCCGGGTCCCGGGCCGAGGACCACTACACGGCGGCGGAGAACGTGATCAAGAGCAACCTGCGGGCGGCGCAGGGGCTGGTCTCCGAGTACCGCATGAACGAGCTGTTCAGCGAGCAGGCCGGGGCGTCGAAGATGGGTGAGCTCGAGGGGCGGGTGCTCGCGAGGCTCTCGGCCAAGGACGAGAAGACCGGGCTGAGCCTGGGCGACTACGGGATCACGCCCGCGAGCGTGGGGATCTCGAAGGTGGTGCTCCCCGAGAGCGTGACGACGGCGGTGTTCGAGGCGATGAAAACCCGGCGCGAGCTCCTGACGCGAGAGACCGAGAGCCGGGGCGAGGCCCAGGCGACGGCGATCCGCAGCCGGGCCGAGAACGACGCGAAGCGCATCCGGGCCTTCGCCGAGAACCGGGCGCAGCAGATCCGGGCGCTGGGCGACCTTGAATCCACGCAGTTCCTGGCGGCGATGAACCAGAACCCCGAGCTCGCGGTGTTCCTGGGGCAGGTGAAGTTCATGGAGCAGTTCTCGGCGAAGGCGACGACGCTGGTGCTCCCCGCGACGATGCCCGGGATGGGGCTGTTCTTCCCGAACGTGATGGACCGGCTCAAGGCCGGGCAGATCCCGGCGAGCCGATCGCCCGAGGAGTGGCTCGCCGACCCGACCAGCGCCAAGCCGGTGGGTGTTCTGGAGAGTGGGCGTCGGGAGGGCGGGCAATGACGATCCGGTATTTTCCCGATGAGCCCGGGGGCGGCGCGGCGCCCGAGAGCCCGGCGCGGCGCGGGGCGTCGGTCTCGCTGCGCCAGGGCGGGGACGCGGGCGACATACAGGGCGGGCTCATGGACCCCGCCAATCAGTCGCTCTCGGACGCGATCCGCATCACCTTCCGGATCCTGCAGCTGGGGATGCTCGTGCTCGCGGCGTTGTACATTCTCAGCGGGTTCGAGACGGTGCGGGAGGGCGAGAAGGGCGTGCGGCTGCTCTTCGGGCGGATCGACGCCCAGAGCCTCGAGCCGGGGTTCCACGCGAGCTTTCCCTTCCCGATGGGCGAGGTGGTGAAGGTCAACGCCGGCGCGAATCAGACGCGCGTCGACGACGCGTACTGGATCAACCTGCCCGCGGGAACGCCCAAGGACAAACCGGTGGACCAGCTCGTGGGCTCGACGTCGATCGCGCCGTCGACCGAGTTCGGGACGCTGATGACGGGCGACGGGTCTCTGGTGCACTCGCGGGTGACGGCGGTGTGGCGTCGCTCGGGGACGGCGGCGTACGCGCAGAACATCCACCCGGACCACGAGGACCGTCTGGTGCGGATGGCGCTGCAGCGCGGGGCCGTCCACGCCGTCGCGGGCATGACCATCGACGAGCTGCTCAAGCCCGGCGCGTCGGGGGCGGGGGGCGTGGCGGCGACGGCGCGGGGCGTGGCGCAGGAGACGCTGGACGCGCTCAAGAGCGGGATCGTGATCGACACGGTGGCGTTCGAGCAGACCACGCCGCCCCTGTACTGCAAGACGGCGTTCGCGGAGGCCCTGACGGCGGAGGCGAACGCGAACAAGAAGATCGCCGAGGCCCGGGCCCAGGCGAACCGGACACTGAGCGAGGCGGCGGGCGAGGCCGCCACGCGTCGCGTCGGGGCCAAGGGCGAGGAGATCGAGTCGCTGCTGGTGGCGAGCATCGACCGCTACGAGCGGGCGTTGTCCGCGGGGGAGGGCGACAAGGCCTCGGGGGTGCTGGACACCATCAACGCGATGCTCGAGGGGCAGGCGGTGGAGGTGGACGGCGTGCGGGTGGAGAACAAGACGAGCGGCGCGGCGGCGGGGATGATCTTCGAGGCCAAGCAGTACCGCTCGGAGATCGTGGGTCGGCGTCGGGCCGAGATGGCGATCTTCAACGCCAAGCTCGAGCAGTTCCGGAGCAATCCGCTGGTGATGCTCCACCGCGAGTGGCACGAGGCGTACGCGAAGGTGCTGGAGTCGCCGACGATCCAGGTGATGCTGCTCCCGCCCGGGACCAGCACGCTGGAGCTGCTGCTCAACCGCGACCCGGACGTGCTCCGCGAGATCGAGAAGCGTCGCAACGAGGCCGAGCAGAAAGAGGCCGAGGAGAAGCGCCAGAAGATGATGGACGAGGCGAAGTTCAAGACCAACCCGCTGACGACGGCTCCGAGTTGATCGGGCGCGTGTTGGGGGGCAGGACGGTCAGGACCAGGGAGGCCGCGGCCTCGCGGCGCGGAAGCACAGCATGACTCGGGCCAGCACAGGAACGTCGGGCGGGTTGGGTCGGCGCGACCCCGTGGTGGCGATGCAGCGGGTCACCAAGGTGTTCAAGGACTTCTGGATGCGCTCGCGCGCCCGCGCGGTCGACTCGCTCACCCTGGAGATCATGCCGCGGGAGATCTTCGGGCTCCTGGGGCCCAACGGCTCGGGCAAGAGCACATCGATCAAGATGATCCTGGGGCTGCTCCGCCCCACCAGCGGGCGTCTGAGCGTCTTGGGGAAGCCCCCCAGCGACGTCGCCATCAAGAAGCGCATCGGGTATCTCCCCGAGGAGAGCTATCTCTACGGGTTCCTCAACGCCCGCGAGACCCTGGATTATTACGGGAAGCTCTTCGAGCTCGACCACACGACCCGTCGGCGCCGCATCGACGAGCTGCTCGACATGATCGGGCTGACGGGAGCGCAGTTCCGCCCCGTGCGCGAGTACAGCAAGGGGATGCAGCGCCGCATCGGGATTGCCCAGGCGCTCATCAACGATCCGGATTTTCTGATCCTGGACGAGCCGACGACCGGGCTGGACCCGCTGGGCACGCGCCAGATCAAGGACCTCATCCTGGAGCTGGGGCGGCGCGGGAAGACGATCCTGCTCTGCTCGCACCTGCTCTCCGACGTGGAGGACGTGGTGGACCGGATGGTGATCCTCTACGGCGGGCAGAAGCGTGCGGAGGGGACGTGCGAGGAGCTGCTCACGAGCCGGACGAGGATGAGCCTCGAGACCGAGCCGCTGGACGAGAGCACGATCGAGGCCGTGGACCGCGTGCTGCGCGAGCGTGAGAGCGGGAGGTCGATCCTCCGCGTCACGAGGCCTCGCCAGAGGCTCGAGGAG
Source organism: uncultured Phycisphaeraceae bacterium (assembly GCA_964614075.1). GTDB lineage: Bacteria > Planctomycetota > Phycisphaerae > Phycisphaerales > UBA1924. Next base: position 12,171 of record CAZTJZ010000013.1, on the reverse strand, counting down.
CTGTTCCTCGACATCGTCGAGAAGGCCCGGGCCGAGCAGCTCGCCACGAGCGGCGCGACCGCGGGTGGGGAGACGGCGGCGTTCCTGAAGGCCAAGGACGACGAGGGCGCGGCGCTCATCGACAAGCTCGTGACCGCCACGAGCCCGGCGGCGGGGCTCGCGTCGTCCTCATCGTCGGCTCCGGCGGCCCCGCGCGAGGACCACTCCGCGATCGAGGCGCTGCTCGACGCGTACCCGCCCGAGCCCGCGGCGCCCCAGGCGAGCGCTCCGCCCTCGGCGCCGACCCCGCCCAAGCGTGAGACCGACGTGGACCAGTCGGTGATCGGGTCGTTGCTGGAGGACGGGAAGCGGGAATCCAGGCCGTGAAGCTCCTTGAGACGTTGGCCAGGCTCAACCGCGTGCAGCAGTCGCGTTCGTTCAAGATCGCGGCGTCGGTGGTGGTGGTGCTGGTGGGGCTCGCGGTGTTCATCACGTACGTGGTCCGGGTCAACGCCCCGGACCAGACCATCACCCAAAGCCAGAGCCCGGATCAAGATCAAGCACGGCCGGACACACCCGCGGGCGACCCGGACGATCCCTCCGGAGCGGGCTCGGGGAAGAGCGCGAGCGCCGAGGCCGGCGAGGTCGCGCCCGAGGCGGCCAAGTCCCTGGACCAGTACAAGCGGATCCTCGCGGAGGTGCAGTCGGGTCGGAGCGATCCCACGGGCGTGGCGATCGGCGCGGGGCTGGGGGTGCTCGTCTCGCTGGTCATCATCTGGCTCGGGCTCGCGCTGACGTACCTGGCGCTGATCCTCGCGGGCGTCGCCACGGCGCTCGTGGTCCGCGTGATCCCGGGAATGTCCGGCGTGGCGCCGGTGATCCTGGGCGTGCTGGCGCTCTCGGCGGCGTTCACGGCCCTGATGCGTGTCGTGCGCCTCGCCCTCGCCCCCGCGCACCCGGTCTTCGCGATCGCGCGCAACGTGCTCGACGAGGGCGTGCGCCTGAAGCTCTCCCTGGTGTTCATCGTGCTCCTGATCCTCTTCCTGGCGGCGCTCCCCACCCTCTTGCAGAGCGATCAGCCGCTGCGCTACCGCATCCAGAGCTTCCTTCAGTACGCCACGGGCGGGGCGTTCTGGCTCATCGCGATGCTCACGGTGGTGTTCTCGGCGGCGAGCGTGGCGTTCGAGCAGCGCGACCGGATCATCTGGCAGACGATGACCAAGCCCGTGCCCGCGTGGCAGTACGTGCTGGGCAAGTGGCTGGGCGTGGCGTCTCTGGGAGCCGTGCTCTTGTGCGTCTGCGGGGCGGGGATCTTCCTGTTCACCGAGTACCTCCGCCTCCAGCCCGCGGTGGGCGAGCGCAAGGACCAGGCGTTTGTCGCGGCGGTGGGCTCGGGGGCGACGGCGGACCGGTTCGCGATCGAGAAGCAGATCCTCGCCGCCCGGAAGACCGTCAAGCCCGTCGACCCGCTGCTGGATGAGGAGCAGTTCAAGAAGAACATCGAGGAGCGGGTGAACGCGGAGCTGCAGATCGCGGCGTCGGACTTTGAGAGGATGACCCCCGCGCAGGCCGAGGCCGAGCGCGAGCGGATCTGGGAGAAGCTGACGACGGACCTGCGCAAGAGCGTGCGCGAGCAGCACATGGCGATCGAGCCCGGTCAGGCGGAGGTGTTCCGCTTCGAGGGGCTGCTCGAGGCGCGTCGGCGCGACGAGCCGCTGATGCTGCGGTACAAGATCGACGCGGGGAACAACGCTCCCGAGGACCTGTACCGGGTCACGTTCGCGTTCCGGGGCGGGCCCCCGGAGGTTCGGCGGGCGCACCTGGGCCAGGCCTCGCACCTCACGCTGCTCCCGTGGGTCATCGACGACGAGGGCGTGCTGGAGATCCAGATCTTCAACGGCGACGCCCCCGCGATGGCCGCCGAGGGCATCAACGAGACCAACGTGAACCGCCAGACGATGAGCTTCCCGCCCGACGGGCTGGAGATCTCGTACTCGGCGGGGAGCTACCGGGCGAACTTTTTCCGCGTGATGTTCGTGCTGTGGGTGAAGCTCGCGTTCCTGGCGATGCTGGGGGTCGCGTCGGCGACGTTCCTCTCCTTCCCGGTGGCGTGTCTGGTCAGCGTGGGCACGTTCATGGTGGGCGAGGGGGCGAAGTACCTCAAGCAGTCGCTCGAGACCTTCCGCGACACCGACGACCAGGGCAACGTGCTGCTGGTCTCCCGCGTCATCACCCGCGTCGCCGAGGCGGTGGAGTGGGCGTTTCGGACCTACGGCGGGCTGAACCCCACGGGGCGTCTGGTCGACGGGATCCTGCTCTCGTGGCTCGACGTGGCGTGGGGCACGACGCTCCTGGTGATCTGGACGCTGATCCTGTTCGGGTTCGGGAGCTTCGTGCTCGCGCGCCGTGAGCTCGCGACGTACTCGGGGCACTAGAAGGAGCTGGGCGTGACTCGCGACACCCGGGTGCAGATCGTCGCCGCCGTCGTCGTGCTCCTCGCGATGCTGGGGAGCGTCGCGAGCGCGACGCGCCTGTCCTCGCTGGCGGGGCGGCACAAGCTGGTGTACACGGACACGGCCCAGGAGGGCCAGACGTGGGAAGTCTCGGCGGGGATCGCGATGGGCGCGTTCCGCGGGATCTTCGTGAACTGGCTGTGGATCCGGGCCAACAACCTCAAGGAAGAGGGGAAGTACTACGAGGCGATCCAGCTCTCCGACGCGATCACGCGCCTGCAGCCCCGCTTCCCGCGGGTGTGGGCGTTCCACGCCTGGAACATGGCGTACAACATCTCGGTCGCGACGCAGACGCCCGACGAGCGCTGGGGGTGGGTGAACGCCGGGATCCATCTCCTGCGCGAGAAGGGCATCCCCGCCAACCCCAATGACATGGTGCTCCACAAGGAGCTGTCGTGGATCTTCCTGCACAAGATCGGCGGATACACCGACGACGCGAACCAGCACTACAAGCGCCGGCTCGCGCAGGAGTGGACGATCGTGCTGGGCCCCCCACCGCCCCGCGACGCCAAGGACCGGGGGCGGTCCGCGGCGATCGAGAAGCACAAGGCGTGGCTGCGAGAGATCGCCGACGCGCCGGGCACGCTGCGGGAGGCCGAGGAGAAGCAGCCCGGCGTGGCGGCGCTCGCCGAGCGGATCGCGCGGGACATCCCGGATCTGGGGCTGGGCGAGCATCTGCTCACGCGGTGGGAGATCCTGCGCCACGTGCGCCGCTCCGGGCGGGCGGCGTACCTGGAGCAGGGGTTGATCGGGCGCTCCAAGGCGCTCATCCCGATCTACGACGACCCGGCGTTTGCCGGGGCGTGGCCCGTGCTGATCGCGCACCTGCGCAAGCGGTTGCTCGTCGACGGGTACAAGATGGAGCCCGAGCGGATGATCCGCTACACGGAGAAGTACGGGCCCATCGACTGGCGCACCCCCGCCTCGCACAGCCTGTACTGGGCGGCCCGGGGCGTGGAGAACAGCCTGCGGCGGTGGAACCTCGAGAACAAGACCGACTACGACTTCACGAACACCGACCGCCAGGTGGCGCACTCGGTGCAGGAGCTGTTCCGCCACGGGGAGGTGTACTTCGACTTCATCGCGGGGATGAAGGGCGACCCCGCCGCCACGCTCATCGTCATGCCCAACCCGCACTTCGTGCAGACCTACGGCGACATCCTGCAGGAGATCCGCGACCGGTCGTTCTTCGAGGACACGTCCAAGCGCATCTACACGAGCCTCTCCGAGGGGTACAAGAACTTCCTCCGCGAGTCCATCGCGTTCTTCTACGCCCGCGGGGAGCGGGGCGAGGCGCAGAAGTGGTTCGACACGCTCCGCCGTGACCCCAACAAGAACAGCAACAACCCGCTGTTCACGGACCGCACGTTGAACCTCCCGCTGGACGAGTTTGCGATGGCCGAGGTCGCCGACCGGTTCACCTCGCCCAGCGTGGCGGTCGAGCAGGTGACGGGGACGCTGATGGGCGCGTACGCCTCGGGGCTCCTGGGGGACGACGACGAGCTGTTCCGCGGGCTCTTCGAGTTCGCGAAGCGGGCCCACCGCTACTTCCTGAGCGAGCAGGCCCGCACCACCCCGGCCGGGGGCGAGCTGTACCGCATGGGCTTCCTCGACCCGGACTTCGGGACGCACTCGGGGATCGTGTTCTTCCAGTTCATGCAGGGGCTCTCGCTGGACGAGGCGGCGACGGTCTACCGCAACGCGCCCGAGATGCTGCGTCTCTACGCCTACCGCGCCCTCGAGGCCCGCTACCGCGTCGAGCTGGAGGGCCAGGCCCGGTCCGGGGGCCAGAGCTTCGACGTGCTCTTCCCCAGGCCCGGCGATCAGGAGTCATTCGACCGCGAGATGGCCCGCAAGGCCGCGGATCGCGCGCCCGGAACAAACATCGAGCAGAAGTAGGCGGCTCGTTTCGTCGCGGAGGAGTGTGCCGGGCAGGCGCTGCGGTGCCGCCCGTGCGAACGCGCGTGGAGTCAGGTGCGCACGAGACGATCCCGCGCTTCGCGGTACTTGGCCAGCGTGCTCTCGACGATCCGCGCGGGGAGCTCCGGCCCCGGAGCCTGCTTGTTCCATCGCCCCGCGCTCACGAGCGATTCGAGATACTCGCGCAGGAATTGCTTGTCGAAGCTGGGCTGCGGGGCCCCCGGGGCGTATCCCTCGGCGGGCCAGAACCGCGAGCTGTCGGGCGTGAGTGCCTCGTCGATGAGCATGGGGGCTGCGCTGCTCGCGTGCGGACCATTCTCGAACCCGAACTCGAACCCGAACTCGAACTTGGTGTCGGCGATGATGACACCCCGGGCGAGCGCGTGCTCCGCCGCGGCGGTGTAGATCTTGAGCGACAGGTCGCGGAGGGTGCGCATCGTCGTCTCGCCGACGATCCCGCAGGCCTTCTCGAAGGTGATGTTCTCGTCGTGTCGGCCCTGTTCTTCTTTGGTGGCCGGGGTGAAGATGGGCGTGGGGAGGCGGTCGCAGCGGCGCAGGCCCTTGGGCAGCGCCACGCCGCAAATGGATCCGGTCTCCTGGTACTCACGCCATCCCGAGCCCTCGAGGTATCCCCGGACGACGCACTCGATGGGAACGACCCTGGCCTTTCGGGCGAGGGTGACGCGGCCGACGAGCTGCTCACGCGTGGTGGTCCCGTTCCGGAACGCCTGGGCCGGGATCTCGTTGGCGTCGGTCGAGAGCAGGTGGGTGCGGCAGATTCCCCGGGCCTGGATGAACCTCAGCCAGAAGGTCGAGAGCTCGGTGAGGAGCGCGCCCTTGCCGGCGATGGGGGTGGGCATGACGACGTCGAAGGCCGAGATGCGGTCGGTCGCGACGATGAGCAGGCGCTCGCCCGGGAGCTCGTAGACGTCGCGGACCTTCCCCTCGCGCCGACCCGGGAGCTGGAGCGTGGACCGCAGGAGCGCTTCGGGCATCGTGCGGAGCGTATGCCCGGCGGCCGCGACGAGGATCGGCTCGGCGCGCGGGTGTGGCGGGGGTGGCTCCGTGCGGCAACAATGCGAACTCGGTGGGCGAACTCGGTGGGCGAACTCGGTGGGCGAACTCGGTCGGACGATCTGGGTGGGGCCGGAACGATCGGCCCGTGAACGGAACAGAGGCGGGCGGGGCACGATGCTGCAGTTTGTGGTCTTCGAGGCGGACGGCGTGGGCGAGCGGAACTTCCCGCCGCGCCACGCCTACGTCCACGGGCCCAACGACCTGCCCCTGCAGAGCGTGATCTCGTTGAAGGACGGCGTGGTGACGTGCGAGCACAACGCCACGACCAGCACCGCGCTGTGCGTCCAGATGCTCACCAGCGTGATCGACGGCCCGGGCGGGCTGGGGCTGCTCGCGATGCCCACGTGCCTGCTCCCGCCCCGGGGCGAGCCCTACCTGCTCACGCTGGAGCTGGCCCGCCACCGCTGCATGCTGTTCCTGAACAAGCTCGAGGACTGGGGGCTCACCGACCTTCCCGCGGGGCACTGGGTCGTGCGCCAGTTCGAGCGGGCGCGTCAGCAGTTCACGGCGGCGCTGGTCGCGCAGCGTGCTGAGGAGCACGCGGGCGAGGGGAGCGAGCCCCCGCGTCACGGGTACTGCTCGCTGGCCTCGAAGCTCGCGGGGGAGACGCTGTCTCTGGCGGTGGACGCGGGGGAGGGGCTGGCGTTGATCCAGGCGGAGCGCGGGCTCAAGGACCGCGCGAGCGGGAAGGCCTTCGCGGACGCGTCGGCGCACTACACGCGGCAGACGCAGGAGAGCGTGCCCCCGGGGATGGGCGTCGTGCCGCAGGCCGGCGCGGGGGTGGTGCTCCCGGGGACGTGCCCGGTGGGGTGCGCGGTGAGCCCGCAGCTGTTCAGCGACGGGCTGGCGCGGGTGGTGCAGGCGACGTGCGACTTCGTCACGATGCCCATGCGCTGGATCGACATGGAGCCCGTGGAGGGCAAGTACAGCTTTGCGCAGACGGACAAGTGGATCGAGTGGGCGGTGCGGGTGGGGAAGCTCCCGGTGCACGCCGGCCCGCTCGTGGACTTCCGCCCCCAGAGCGTCCCCGAGTGGCTGTTCATCTGGGAGAACGACTACGAGACGCTGCGCGACCTGGTGATCGAGCACATCCAGAGCGTGGTCACCCGCTACCGCCGGACCGTGCAGCGCTGGACCGTCGCGTCGGGGCTCCACGTGAACACGAACTTCAAGATCTCCTTCGAGCAGATCATGGACCTGACGCGGGTGTGCGTGGCGCTGGTGCGCAAGCTGCATCCGACGGCGAAGATCCAGCTGGAGATCGCGCAGCCCTGGGGCGAGTACCACACGACGAACCGCCGCTCGCTCCCACCGATGCTCTACGCCGACGCGGTGGTGCAGTCGGGCCTGCCCATCGACGCGCTGGGGCTCCGCCTGCAGATGGGGCACGCCGAGCCCGGGCTGGCCACCCGCGACCTGCTGAGCCTCTCGGACCTGTTGGACCGCTACGCGCAGTTCGACCGCCCGCTGGCGATCACGGCGATCGGGGCGCCCAGCGGCGCGATCACGCCCACGCCGTACCTGCCGCGCGCCGGGGCCGCGCCCGAGGATCCCTACGAGCCGGGATACTGGCGCAAGCCCTGGACGGACGAGCAGCAGGGCGAATGGCTCGCGCGGGCGCTGGGCGTGTGCGCGGGCAAGCCCTACGTGCAGTCGGTGTGCTGGCACGAGCTGGCCGATCTGCCCGCGTCGATGCTCTCGGGCGGGAGGATGGCGCCGGAGATGCCCCTGGGCGGGCTGGTGACTTCCGGCGGCGCGGTCAAGGCCTCGGCGTCGCGGCTCGCCCAGGTTCGCCAGGAAACCCGCGCCGGGCGCGCGCCCTTCACGGTCCAGTAGCCCCTCGGGTACAGTTCTCGCGATGGAGACCGCGGGCCAGAGTTTCGGCGGCGCCGTGAAGTGGGCGGCGGTGGGCGTACTCGGCGCTGCCGCCGTGGGCGGGTTGGCCCTCGCGCTCTTCTTCCGCCAGCCGCGGGAGGCGTTGTCGCGCGGGATGCCGCCCGGACCCGCGTCGCCGACCCCGACCGCCGCGCCCTCTCAGCCCGAGGCCACACCCGCTGCGAGTTCGCCCGCGCCCGAGCCGGCATCCGCATCCCAACCGGCTCCCAAGCCGGCTCCCAAGCCCTCGGCGCCCGGCAAGCTGAACATCAACACCGCTACCGCCGCCGAGTTGGAGCTGCTCCCGGGCATCGGCCCGGCACTCGCGCAGCGCATCATCGATCACCGCGTCCGGCACGGCCCGTTCGGCGCGCTCAAGGATCTGGACGGCGTGCGCGGCATCGGGCCCAAGATCCTCGAGCGCCTCGAGCCGCTGATCGTGTTCGACTAACCCCGCCGACGGCGCCGTGCCGCCAGCAGGCCCATCCCGACCAACGCCAGAGCCCCCGGCGTGGGCACGACGACGAACGAGGTTTCGATCAGGATCGTCGAGTTCTGGGTGTGGCGCTCGGCGAAGAAGATGTCCATGGGAACGGTCGCGCCGTCCACGAGCCCGAGCGCGCCGGCGAGCGTGTCCATGTTGATGGTCTGGCTCATCGCCGGGTGCACGCCGCCCAGGTCGACCACGAGCTTCCCATTCACGTAGAGCCAGAGGTCGTCGTCGCCGGCGTAGGTGAGGACCTGGTTGGCGCCGGCCTGGTACTGGAACGCCGCGGGGACGTACATGGTGAACGCGAAGTTGTGCCCGAGCCCTTCGTTGCCGAAGCCCTGGTTATCGATGGGGAAAAAGTCGTTGTTCTGGTATCGCCAGACCGACCCGGCCTTGTTCATGGTGAGGGTCGTGGAGAGCGTGGTGTTAACCCCCGGGACGTCGCGGTACCACTGGTCAAAGGTCGCGGCGCTCGTCACCCCGCCGTATCCCGCCGGGCCCACAAAGACCGGCACATGGTCCAGGGGAAGGGTCGCCCCGACCATCCCCGGGGTGTGCCCGGTGATCTGCCACTGGAAATCGGGGTGCCCGCCGGGCGAGGTGCGCATGCGGAAATCGCGGACCGTGCCGACCAGATCGAACGACGACTGCGCCATCGCCGCGCCGGGCGCCAGCATCGCCGCGCCAAGAGCTATAACCCGCAGCGCGCGAGCGCCACGGGACCACAACAACGCCGAGTTCTGGGTCATGTCTCTCTCTCCTCGAACAGCACGCCGTCACCGGTTCGGACCCCGGCGGGGCGTGCACGATCACTTTACCGGGCGGCCACTCCCGGGAACAGGGGTTGACAGGGTCACCGCCGGCGAATCGCCCCGAAATAGGGTGAATGCCGAGCCCCGCACCCGGACTGTGCCCGAGCGTCGCCCGATAACAGCGCTACCGCATGACGGACGCGCCCGGCTCGGGGCGTTGCGTGGGCTCGATCACCACCGCGGTCCCGTAGCACAGGACCTCCGTCGCCTTTACGCCCCCGACGTCGGACGCGTCGTAGTGGAACCCCACGACGGCGTTGGCGCCCAGCGTTCGCGCGTGGTCGATGAGCAGCTCGTACGCCTGCTGGCGCGCCTGCTCGCACATCTGGGTGTACGCGCCGATCCGCCCGCCGATGATCGATTTGAGCCCGCCCATGATCCCCTGGCGGATCGTCGGCGCGCGCACGATCAGGCCGCGGACGAGCCCCTTGTACTCGCGGATGCGGTACCCTTCGATGGTGAACGTGGTGGACACGACGAGCATGGCGAAACCCCGACGCCAGCGTAGCCCACGCCCGGGAGAAGCGTGATGGAGCCGTGGCGAGAATCCGAGGCCCTGCGACGCGGAGAGGTGATCGGCGGGCTGATCCCGCCTGCGGTCCACGTCTCCGCCGCCGACCTGCCCCGACAGCCCGACGACGTTCTCTCGCCCGAGTACCTCGTGCTGTTCGAACGCGGCGAGCTTCCGTTCTGGCGCCCGGGCGTCTTCGACGTGCTCCAGGCCGTGGGATGGCGCTGGGTGATCCTGGTCCCCGCCCTGATCGCCGTGATCGGGATCCCGTTGGGCGTCGCCCGGTCGCCCGCCCTGAGCCTGGTCGGGCACATGCTCAAACTCTGGCTCCTGGGCATCGGCGTGGTCATCACCATCATTCTGGGCGCGGCCAAGCGCGGCGTGAGCGCCCGCAAGGACTCCTTCTGCATTCACTGCGGGTACTCCATCGAGGGGCTGGGCGACTCCGGACGATGCCCCGAGTGCGGGCGCTCCTTCATCCTCAGCGCCGCGAACGAGTACCGCAAGGACCCTCACTTCTTCATGGTCCGCGTGCGTGCCCTCAGCGCCCACCCCAGGAGCGCCGCCTTCGCCGCCGGGGAAGGGCCAACGCCCGACGACGGCACTCGCGAGCTCACTTCCTTCATGCCCACACCCACCCCCATCACTCGGATCTAGAACAGTCCCTCGATCGAGAGGTAACGCTCGCCCGTGTCGTAGTTGAAGGTGAGGATGGTGGCGCCGGGGGGGAGCTGGGCGAGCTTCTGCGACACCGCTGCGAGGGACGCGCCCGTGGAGATCCCCGCGAAGATCCCCTCCTCGCGCGGGAGTCGCTGGGCGAAGCGGAACGCATCGTCCTTGGAGACCTGGACCACGCCGTCGAGGACCGCGCGATCGAGGATCGCCGGGATGAATCCCGCGCCGATGCCCTGGATCGGGTGCGGGGTGTGCTGCCCGCCGCTGAGCACGGGCGAGAGCGCGGGCTCGACGGCGAAGACCTGGAGCTTGGGCCAGTGTTTCTTGAGGACGCGTCCGCAGGCGGTGATGTGCCCGCCCGTGCCCACGCCCGTGATGATCGCGTCGAGCCCCCCGGGGAAGTCCGCGAGGATCTCCCGGGCGGTCGTGCGGACGTGGGCCTCGACGTTGGCCTGGTTCTCGAACTGCTGGGGGATCCACGCCCCCGGTGTCTTGGCGGCGATCTCGTGGGCCTTGGCGATCGACCCTTTCATGCCCAGCTCCCGCGGCGTGAGCTCCAGCGTGGCGCCGTACGCCATGATCAGCCGACGACGCTCCACCGACATCGAGTCGGGCATGACCAGGATGAGCTTGTAGCCCTTGACCGCGCAGACCATCGCCAGCCCGATCCCCGTGTTCCCGCTGGTGGGCTCGACGATCACGCTCCCCGGAGCGATCGTTCCCCTCTTCTCGGCGTCCTCGATCATGGAGAGCGCGATGCGGTCCTTGATGCTCCCCCCCGGGTTCTGGCGCTCAAGCTTGATCCAGACGCTGTGGCTCGGGAACAGGCGGGCGAGGCGGACGTGGGGCGTCTGGCCGATGGTCTCGAGGATCGTGGAGGCGTTCATGGCGTGCTCCCGTGGCGTTGCGTGATGGTGTGCTCGGAGGCCTGCATCACGACCGAATGCGGCGGGATGGAATGGGTGAGCCAGACGTTCCCGCCGATGACCGAGTGACGCCCGATCACCGTCTCGCCTCCGAGGATTGCGGCCTGCGCGTAGATGACCACGTGGTCCTGGATCGTGGGGTGGCGCTTTCGTGCCGCGAGGGCCTTGGAGACGCTCAGGGCTCCGAGGGTGACGCCCTGGTAGATCTTGACGTGGGCGCCGATCGACGAGGTCTCGCCTATGACCACGCCCGTGCCGTGGTCGATGCAGAACGACGGGCCGATCTCCGCCCCGGGGTGGATGTCGATCCCCGTGCGTTGGTGGGCGGCCTCGGTGAGGACTCTGGGGAGGAGCGGGATGCGGAGGGCGTGCAACGCGTGGGCGAATCGATAGAAGGCGGTGGCGAGGAAGCCCGGGTAGCAGAGGATGACCTCGTCGAGGCTGTGGGCCGCCGGATCACCCTCGAACGTGGCGCGGGCGTCGAGCTGGATCAGGCGGTCGATGTCGGGAAGCCGCTCGAAGAAGATCCGGGCGTGGGCGGGGTCGGCGTGGACACCCCGGAGCAGCCCGGCCAGGCGGTGCTCAAGATCGGCGAGCCGGCGCGAGGCGTGCCCACCGCGATGGGGGTCGCTCGGGGAGCGGCCGCGCTGGGGGAAGAGCAGACACAGCACGTCCTCGGCCCAGAGATCGGCGTCGGCGGAGGACGGGACGGCGCGGGCAGGTTGATGGCGATGGGCCAGTTCGTCGGCGAAGCCGCGGTGTTCTGGGTCCGAAAAATCCCGATCCTGGGAATCCATGGCGAGGACGCTCCGGGTCATCATAGTGAGCCGAGGGTGCGACCCCGGGGGTTTGGACGCCCGCGCGGGGAGCGCGTTGGGGATCGCCCTGTCCGGATCCGGGCCCGGGGCGTGTAGACTTTGGGGCAGAGCTCGGACCACGCCCGGCACAGGAGGTGGATCATGCGGCAGGACATCCGGTACAACAACATCATCGACAGCGACGAAGCACGCAACGCCCAGGCGGCGGCGGACCGAGCGCCGGAGTTGTCCGCGGGCGAGATCGACGCCGACCGGTTCTACATCACCCAGCAGTACTGGAAGTACACCCGCGAGAACCACGACGTGTGGCGCGACCTGTTCGATCGGCGGTGGACGGTGCTCGAACGGCAGGTCAGCCGTATCTTCATCGAGGGGATGAAGATTTTGAGGCTGTCGCGCGACCGGATCCCGCTGCTGGACGACTGGGTCGCGGACCGGGACATCGAGCTTGCGGGCGGCGTGAAGGTCAAGAAGGGCACCAGGCTCGACGGGATTAACCGGTTCCTGGGGGCGCAGAGCAACTGGGCGAGCTACGGCGTGCCGGGGTACCTGCCCGCCAAGGCGTTCTTCGCGTG